>JAKOWJ010000106.1 GCA_029781595.1 Pseudomonadota bacterium
GCGGCGGCGCCGAGGGCGGCGCCGGCCAGGGCGCGCAGGAAGCGGCGGCGCGGCGGCAGGTCGGGGTCGGGCAGGGACACGGGCTCTTCCGGGCTCAGTCTGCCGCCTCCGGTCCGAGCGTGAAGCGGAAGGTCGCCCCCTGGCCGGGCGCCGAGCGGGCCTCGATGCGGCCGCCGTGGCGCTCGACGATGAGCTTGGCGATGGCGAGCCCCACGCCGGGGCCGCCCCGCTCGTCGCCCGCGTGCAGCTGCGAGAACGGCGTGAACAGGCGCGCCACCCATGCCATGTCGAAGCCCACGCCGTTGTCGCTCACCGCGTAGGCGCCCGCCTCGGCGTGCACCGTCACCGCAGGGGGCGTGGCGTCGCGCGAGAACTTCAGGGCGTTTCCCAGGAGGATGGCGAGCACCTGGCGGGCGAGTTCCGGGTCCGCCTGGGCCGGCGGCAGGTCCTTCACCTCGACCAGGGCCGCGGGATAGGCGGGCCGCAGCTTTGCCACGGTGTCGCGGGCGAGCTCCGTCATGTTCAGGCGGACCGGCACCGTCTGCTGGCGCGACAGGCGCCCGACCGCGAGCAGCGCATCGATGAGCTCGCCCATGCGGCTCGCGTTCTCGTCGATGCGGGCGAGGCAGCGCAGGTCGTCCGCCGTGAGGCGCGCGGCGCCCTCCTCGCGCAGGATGTTGGCGAAGCCCGACACGGCGCGCAGCGGCGCCCGCAGGTCGTGGGAGACGGCGTAGGTGAAGGCGTCCAGCTCCCGGTGCGAGGCCTCGAGCTGCTCGCCGCGCTCGCTCACGCGCCGCTCGAGCCCGGCGTTGGCCGTGCGCAGCGCCTCCTCGGCGCGCTTGATCTCGGTGATGTCCAGCGAGAAGGTGATGGTGCCGCCGTCCGGCAGGCGCTGGTCCGTGATGCGCAGCCACCGCCCGTCGGCGCGCTGCACCTGCGCCGTGCCGCCGGCGATGCGGCGGGCGAGGCGCGCGGCCATCCACGCCTCCGTGCGGCCCACCGCGTCGGGGTAGGCGCCGGTGGCGATCACCTCGCGGATGTAGTCCTCGTACCGGCGGCCCGGCGTGACGGGCACCGTCTCGCCGTTCATCGCGCGGAAGCGCCGGTTGGCGAGCAGGATGCGGTCCTCGGCGTCGGTGAGCGCCACGGCCTCGTCCAGGTTCTCGATGGCGTCGCGCAGCCGGGCGTTGGCGCGCTCCTGGGCCTCGATCTCCGGGGTGATGTTGCGGCCCGAGCCGCGGTAGCCGAGGAAGCGGCCGTCGGGCGCGTGGTACGGCTGGCCGCTGGACGACACCCAGATCTCCGGCCCCGGCCCCGGCACGCGGTAGCGGAAGTCGCGGAAGGGCTCGCGGCGCGCGAGCGTCTCGAGGTGGGACCTCCAGGGCTCGGCGGCCGGATCCGCCCCGGCACCCGCGAGGTCGATGCGCCGCAGGCCGATCAGCGAGGCCGGCTCGGTGCCGCGGGCGCGGCGCACGGCGTCCGAGAACCACGTGAACCGGCCCTCGGGGTCGGTCTCCCAGAACCAGTCGCCGGAAGCCAGGGCGAAGTCGCGGAATCGCGACTCGCTCCGGGCCAGCGCCTGTTCGGCCTGGTGACGGGCGGTGACGTCGGTCACGAAGCCCTCGAGGGTCCCGGCCGCGCCGGCGGCGGGATGCCCGGTGCCGTGGTCGCTCACCCATCGCTCGGCGCCGGCCGCGGTTCGCACCCGGTACTCGATGACGTAGTGCGTGGCGAGCCGCACCGCGGCGTCGACCTCGGCCCGCACGCGGGCGGCGTCGTCCGGGTGGACCAGCTCGCCCCAGTGCAGATCCCCGGCCAGGAAGGCGGCGGCCGGGAAGCCCGTGAGCGCCTCGATGCCCGGGCTCACGAACTCGGCGGTGCGCACGGCGTCCGCCCGCACGCGGTACAGGGCGCCCGGGAGGTCGCGCAGCAGGGCTTCGAGGTGGAGGGCGTCCATGGCGGCACAATCGTCCAGGCTGCATTTTCGCCTACTGTGGCGCTTCCCGGCACCCTGAAAAGCGGGGGAAACCGGGGACATTTCCGGCGGCGTGGCCTCGCTAGGCGCGAAGCCAGCGCCGCATCGCCGGGTACGCGGGCTCGCCGGCGGCCGCGGCCTGCGCCGGCGTGAGGGCCATGCCGGCCGCCACCAGCCCCGCGAGCCCCGGGTACACGCCGAGCGAATAGGTGCGCACCAGCGACTCGGACTGGCCGTGGTAGCCGCCGGCGTGGAACAGGATGGCGGGGTCGAGCCCGATGGCGGTGACGGCCGCGAAGGCCCACGCGGTCACCTCCGGCTCGCCCGCGTGCGCCACCGCGGGATCGTCCTCGAGGGCCCCCGAGAGCCCCGGCCGGTTCGCCCCGGGCGTCATCGCGATGTGTCCCGCCTCGTGCAGCAGGTCGCCCGGCCACGCGAGGCGGGCGGGGTCGTGCACGAGGACGCCGCGGTCGATGGTGACGCCGGGCAAAAGGGTGGGCCCCGCGAGGGACCGCGACCGCGAGGGCAGGCCGATGGCGGCGAGGAAATCGAGGATGGGCGGCAGGGCTTCCGGGGTGTTCATGCGGTCGGGGCGGGGCACGCCGCGGTCATTGTGCGCCGCGCGTGCCTGCGGGACGCGACCCGCCCCGCAGGCCGGGCCGCTCGACGAAGCGGTAGGACAGGGCGGAGGCCGCCGCGACGGCCGCCAGCCAGAGGGGGAACGCCACCCACGGCCCCAGCGGCGGCAGGAAGCGGTTCAGGAGCAGCAGCAGCGGCAGGTGGTAGAGGTAGGCGGAGTAGCTCACGCGGCCCGCGGCCGCGAGCGGCCGCCACGCGAGCACGCGGGCGAGCCCCGCCGCCTGGCCGGCGACCGTGGCCGCCATCGCGAGCGCGAGCAGCGCGGGAAAGGCCGCCCAGCCCGCCTCGCCCAGGAACGCGGTGCCGCCGCGCAGCACGGCCAGGAGGGCGCCCAGGGCGGCGAGCGCCACGCCGGCGGCCAGGAGCCGGGCGGACGCGCCGGCGGGCCCGGCGCGACGCGCGAGCCACGCCCGGCCCGCGAGGATGCCCAGCGCGAAATGCAGCGCGTACGCGGGCAGCTGCGTGGCCACCAGGTGGCGCACCTCGTGCTCCGTGACGTGCGCGCGCGCGCCCAGGCGCAGGTACAGCGCCGCGAGCGGGTCCAGGTCGTGCCAGGCGAGCCAGCGCCAGGCGGCGGCGGCGAGCGCGGCGACGGCCAGGCTGCGCCAGGGCCAGCGCACCGCGAGAGGCGCGAGCAGGGGCAGCAGCAGGTAGTACTGCGCCTCGAGGGCCAGCGTCCACAGCGCGCCGTTGACGGTGAGCGAGGAGGAGGTGAGGGGCGAGGTGTAGTGCAGGAAGGTCGCGTGCGCGCCGAGGTTGAAGACGACCAGGGGCGTGGACTGGATCCAGAGGCGCGGGTACAGGAGCGGCAGCACGACGAAGAAGAGGATCACGAGCTGGACGTAGTACGCGGGCACGATGCGCCGGGCGCGCCGCGCGTAGAAGGCGCGCCACGACGGCGGCGGCAGGCCCGAGCGCGCGTGCGCGAACCACGGCAGCGTGAGCAGGAACCCGGTGATGAGGAAGAAGAGGTCCACGCCGAGGTAGCCGTTGCGCACCACGGCCTCGAGCGGCGCCCACGACTTCGCGAAGGTGACGAAGGCATCCTCGCCGCGCCCCTCGCGCAGCACGAGGTAGTGGAAGGCCATCACCCACAGCACCGCGACGCCGCGCAGCCCCTCGATGGCCGGGATCTGGCCGATCTCGGCGCGCACGCCCTCGCGCGCGTCGCCGGAGACGGGGGCGGCGGCCGGCGCGCTCAAAAGCGCAGCCTCCCCGCGTAGCCCGTGAGCTCGAGGTAGCCGCGACCGCGCGCGCCGCCCGGGCCGCTCGCGGAGACGGCGCCCTCCCAGTACAGCGTGCCCGTCGTGGCGCGCGCGTCGAGCTCCTGGTCGTCCAGGAGCGGCGCGAGGGTCCAGGCGCGGCCGCCCACCTCCACCGTCATCGCCACGGGCCAGGCCGTGCCCGTGCGCGGCGAGCGCCAGGTGCGCCGCGGGATGAATTTCACCTCGCCGGGCGCGAAGGTGCGCGTGCGCCCGCCCTCGCGAAGCGTCGCGGAGGCCCAGAGCGTGCCGCCGGCCGCGTCGCGCAGGCGGAAGGCCATGAGCGCGCCGCCGCCGTCGAGGTTGACGCCGGTCCAGTCCCAGCCGACCGCGTCCTGCGCGAGGAGCTCGCTCGACCACTCGTGGTCGAGCCAGGCGGTGCCGCGGGCCTCGAGGACGCGCCCGTCGACGGTGACGGTGCCGCTCACGGCGAGCTGCGGCTCGCTGTAGTAGCCGCTCGCCTGCGAGGGCCGCGGGCCCTTGCGGCTGTAGCCCGCCTCGCCCTGCGCGAGGACGGGCTGCGTGGGCGCGAGAGCGAGGTCGAGCGTGAAGCCTTCGCCCGGGATGCTCGCGCGGTAGCGCCCGTCCACGCGCTTGAGCGACCAGTCGTCGATGAAGACGTCGGTGTCTGCCTCGCGCGCCTCGGCGAGCGGGGCAAAGGCGCGCGCGATGCGCTGGTCGTGCCGCAGCCGCCCGAAGGCGGGGTCGGCGATGGCTGCGTGCGCGAAGAGGAGCTGGCGCGGCGCGAAGCGGCTGGGGTTGGCGTCGGCCGCGGCGTTGCGCAGGCGGAAGAAGGTGACCTGGAAGCCCAGGGGGCCGCGCGCCGTGTCGAGCAGGCCCGTGGCGTACCACCACTCGATGCGGTGTGCCGGGTGCGCGCCGTAGTCGGCGGGGAAGTCGAGCTTCAGGCCCGGGAGCACGGGCGCGTAGTCGCCGGCGCGCGCCGCCAGGGCGAGGAGCGCGGCCGCCAGGAGCAGGGCGCGCCTACGCATCGTCCTTCACCGCGTGCACGGCCTCGCGCGCCACCGCGGCGCGGCCCGCCGCCGAGGCGCCCAGCGCGCACAGGGCGACCACCGCCGCCGCGAGGACGGACAGGGCCGCCGCGGGCCAGTGGATCGCCATGCCCCAGTGGAAGGACTGGCGGTTCACCACGTGCACCAGCACGACGCTCACCGCCGCGCCGGCCGCGAGGCCCAGTCCCGCGCCCAGCAGGCCCGCCGCGCCGCCCTCGAGCGCGAGCAGGCGGATCACCTCGCCGCGCGTGAGCCCCAGGTGGCGCAGCACGCCGAACTCGCGGCGCCGCGACCACGCCAGGGCCGCGAAGCTGGAGGTCACGCCCGCGAGCGCGATGAGGATGGCGGCGGCCTCCAGCGCGTAGGTGGCGGCGAAGGTGCGGTCGAAGATGCGCAGCGCCCGGGCGTGGATGAACGAGGCGTCGTGCAGCTCGGCGCCGGGCACCCCCGCGACGACGCGGCCCACGGCGGCCGCGACCGCCGCGGCGTCGACGCCGGGCGCGAGGTGCACGGCGATGTCGTTCGCGAGCGCATCGCCCGTGATCCGGCGGTAGTCCGCGAGGTCCAGGAGCACCGCGCCCCAGGTGCGCGAGTAGTCCCGGAAGGTGCCGGCGACGTGCAGGCGCGCGCGCCGCCCGGCGAGCGGGAGCGTCACCTCGTCGCCCGCCTTCCAGCCGAGCAGGTCCACCGCGGCTTCCGACACCCACGCGTTCACCGCGTCGCCCGCGCGCGGGGGCACCTCGGCGGGCTGCGCCTGGAAGCCGCGCAGCAGCGCGGGCGTCACCGGGCGCGCGATGACGGTGAGCGGGCCTGCCGCGCCCTCGGGCGTGAGGCGCTCGAAGCGGATGGGGTCGACGCGCGCCACGCCGGGCACGGCCGCGAGCCCCTGCTGGACGGCGGGCGTGAACACCACCGCGTCCCCGCGCGGCGAGGCGCGCGCGAAGAGGTCGGCTTCCAGCACGCCCGCGAGCCAGCCGTCCAGCGACAGGCGGAACGAGTGCACCATGATCGCCATGGCCGCGGTGAGCGCGACGCTCACGACGATGCCCGAGACCATCGCGGCCAGGTGCCCCGGCAGGCTTCGCACCTGCGCGAGGGCGAGCGTGCCCAGCGGCCGGTCGCGCGCCGGCACGCGCTCGAGCAGCGCGCGCGAGGCCGGCGCGACGGCGAGCACGGCGGCCGCCAGCGCGAGGCCGATCGAGAGGTAGCCGCCCACGGGGATCTCGCCGGCCGGCGGCAGCCAGGCGGCGGCGGTGGCGGCGGCGGCGAGGGCGAGCGGGGCTGCCCAGCCGCCCGGCGCGGCCGGCAGGTCCACCTGGCGGTCCTTGAGCGCCTGCGCGACGTCCAGCCGCGAGAGCGGGCGCGTGACGGCCAGCGCGGCGGCCACGGCGGTGGCCACGCCCAGCCCGCCGATGAGCGCGAGCGCGGCGGCGTCCGGCGCGAACACCCGGCCGGAGCCCGCGAAGAACCCCGCGCCGAGGTCGTAGCCGAAGCGCTCGAGCATGGCGCGGCTCGCCGCCAGGCCCAGCGCGGTGCCCGCGAGCGCCCCGGCCACGCCCAGCAGCGCGCCCTCCATCGCGAGGAAGGCGCGCACGCCGCCGGCGGTGAGGCCCAACGCGCGCAGCAGCGCGAACTCGCGCCGCCGCCGGGCCGCCTGCAGCGCGAGGGTGGAGAAGACGAGGAAGCCGCCCGTGAAGAGCGCCATGAGCGCGAGCGCGGTGAGGTTCACGCGGTAGGCGCGCGTGAGGCCGGCCGTGCGCAGCGCCTCGTCGCCGGGCCGGCGCAGCGTCACGCCCGGCGGCAGGCGCGCGGCGATTGCGCGCAGTGCCGCCTCGCGCGGCACGGAAGGCGCGAGGCGCAGGTCGATGCGGTGGATGACGCCCACGCGGCCGAAGGCGAGCTGCGCCGCGGCGATGTCCATCACGACGAGCGGGCCGCCGGTGTCGAGCGCGGGCAGGAGGCCGGCCACCGCGAGCCGCACCTCGCCCAGCGGACCGCGCAGGCGGAGGGTGCCGCCGGGCCGGGCCGAGAGCCGCGCCGCCGCGGCCGGGGTGAGCCACGCCGCGCCTGCGTCCAGGCGCACCGTCGCGCCCTCGCCGCCGCGCGCGCCTTCCCCGGCGAGGAAGCCTGGCTGCAGGCGCGCGGCGCGGAAGGGATCGATGCCCAGCACGCGCACGGTGCCCTCGCCCGAGGCGAGCGGCGCGTCCAGTTCCAGCACGGGCGAGGCCACGGCCACGGCCGGCAGGCTCGCCACGGCCGCATAGGCCGCGTCGTCGAAGCCGTTGCGCGGGCCCTCGACCTGCCAGTCCGCGGCCCCGGCGAGCACGCGCGCGGCCTGGTCGATCTCGTCGAGCGCCGAGGCGTGCAGCGTGTGCACGGCCCCGGCGAGCGCCACCCCCAGCGCGATGCAGGCGGCGGCCAGGAGCGATCGCCAGCGATTGCCCGAGAGCGAGCCGCGCAGCAGCGTCGCGGCCAGCGCGGCGCTCATGCCGGCGCGAGCCGCCGGCCCGCCAGCCGCAGGACGCGATCGGCCGCGGCCGCGGCCACCGGCGAGTGGGTGACGAGCACGCCCGCGGCGCCCTCGCGCTTGACCGCGGCGCGCAGCGCCTCGAGCGTGGCGGCCGCGTTCGTCTCGTCGAGGTTGCCCGTGGGCTCGTCGGCCAGCACGAGGGCAGGCCGGTGCACCACGGCGCGGGCCACGGCCACGCGCTGCATCTCGCCGCCGGAGAGCGAGGCGGGACGGCGATCGCCGCGGCCGGCCAGGCCCACGGAGGCGAGCGCGGCCTGCACGCGCTCGCGCCGCTCGGCCGCGGGCACGCCGTTCAGCAGCAGCGGCAGGCCCGCGTTCTCGGCGACGCTGAGGTAGGGCAGGAGGTGGAAGGCCTGGAAGACGAAGCCCACGTGCCGGCGCCGCCAGCGGGCGAGGCCGTCCTCGTCCAGCGCGCTCACGCGCGTGTCGCCCACCTCCACGGTGCCGGCGTCCGCGCGGTCCAGCCCGGCCACGATGTTGAGCAGCGTGGACTTGCCGGCGCCCGACTCGCCCAGGATGGCGACCAGCTCGCCCGCGGCCACCGCGAGGTCCACCTGCGCGAAGAGCGCATCCCCGCCGGGCCAGGACTTGGCGAGGCCGCGCACGGCGAGCATGGGCGCGCGGCCCGCTAGAACCAGGCGACCACGCCCAGGACGACGCCGCCGAGCGCGCTGCCCGCGGCGCCCCAGAGCAGCCAGGTCTTCTCCGTGAGGACGGTGATGGAGGCGAGGGCGATCGCGATCTGCAGCAGCGTCATCGACACGGCCAGCATCTCGTGCGGGTGCAGGGCGAGCTCGGCGCGGCGGCTGAAGCCCGTGGACTCCTTCTCGAGCTTCTCGGCCTCCAGCTGGATCGCCTTCTTCTCCTCGGCGTAGCGCCGGGCCTCGGCGGCGTACTTCCCGGACTGGGCCGGGTCCGCGGCCAGGCCCGCCGCGAACTCCGCCAGGTTCTGCTTCATGCTCTTGGCCTGGTAGTAGTTCCACTGGTTGGAGGCCTGCGTCTTCTTCAGGACGGCCTCGTTCTTGTAGTAGAGCGCCTCGTTCTGCGTGTGGCCGCCCAGGAAGCTCACGATGGCGCCGATGGTGGCGAGGACGGCGGTGAAGATCGCGATGCGCTGGCCCATCCCGCCGTGCTGCGCGCCGTGCTCGACGGCGTGGTCGTGGGGGCCGTGTACGTGGATGCCTTTGCCGGACATTCTCCTGTCTTCGCCTTTCGGTTGCGTGGGGTGGGGGCGC
Source organism: Pseudomonadota bacterium (assembly GCA_029781595.1). Classification (GTDB taxonomy): domain Bacteria; phylum Pseudomonadota; class Gammaproteobacteria; order Burkholderiales; family Usitatibacteraceae; genus FEB-7. Next base: position 8,655 of record JAKOWJ010000106.1, read on the forward strand.
GGCCGCTACTGGCCGCTGATGTAGTGCTCGAGCTGCGAGATGGTGAAGTCCTGGTCGGCGATGATGTCCGTGACGATGTCGCGGATCGACACCATGCCCACGACGCGGCCTTCCTCGACCACCGGCAGGTGGCGGATGTTCTTCTCCGACATGAGCGCCATGCAGTCGCGGGCCCGGGCGCGCGGGCTCACGCACACCACGTTGGCCGTCATGATCTCCTCGACGCGGGTGCTCTCCCAGTCGCGGCCCCTGAGCGCGACCTTGCGCGCGTAGTCGCGCTCCGAGAGGATGCCCACCAGCCGGCCCCCGGAGATCACGATGGCCGCGCCGATGTCCTCCTCCGCCATCACCGTGAGCGCGCGCCGCACCGTGTCCTCGGGCTTCACGGACACCATCCGGACGGGCTTTCCCTTCAGCAGGTCCGAGACGTTCCTCATGGTCGTTCCTCCTCGCCGGGTTGTCTTCGCCTCGCGGGCCGCTACATGTCGGGGTAGTTCGGCCCGCCTCCCCCTTCGGGCACGACCCAGTGGATGTTCTGGGTCGGGTCCTTGATGTCGCACGTCTTGCAGTGCACGCAGTTCTGGGCGTTGATCACCAGCCGCGGATTCTGCCCTTCCGTGACGAACTCGTAAACGCCCGCGGGGCAGTACCGCGCCTCGGGGCCGGCGTAGCGCGCGAGGTTCACCGCGACGGGCACGGCGGGGTCCTTCAGCGTGAGGTGGGCGGGCTGGTCCTCCTCGTGCGCCACGTTGGAGACGAACACCGACGAGAGGCGGTCGAAGGTGAGCGCGCCGTCCGGCTTCGGGTAGTCGATGGGGCGGCACTCGGCCGCGGGGCGCAGCTGCGCGTGGTCCGGGCCCGGGTGGTGCAGCGTCCAGGGGGCCCGGCCGCCGAAGACGACCTGGTCGATGCCCACCAGGAGGGAGCCGGCCGCCAGGCCCCGCGCCATGAGGGGCTTGAAGTTGCGCGCGCGGTGCAGCTCGTCGTGCAGCCAGCTCGCCTCGAAGGCCGCGGCGTATTCCGCCACCTCGTCGCGCTCGCGCCCGGCCGCGAGGGCCTGCACCAGGGCGCCGGCCGCGAGCATGCCGGACTTGAGCGCGGCGTGGCTGCCCTTCACGCGCGCGGCGTTGAGGAAGCCCGCGTCGTCGCCCACCAGAACGCCCCCGGGGAACGCGAGCTTCGGCAGCGCCTGCAGGCCGCCGGCGTTGATGGCGCGCGCGCCGTAGGCGAGGCGCCGGCCGCCCTCGAGGAAGCCGCGGTAGGCCGGGTGCGTCTTCAGGCGCTGGAACTCCTCGAAGGGCGAGAGGTAGGGGTTGGCGTAGCCCAGGCCGACCACGAGCCCGACCGACACGCGGTTGTCCTCCAGGTGGTACATCCACGAGCCGCCGTAGGTGGCGTCGTCCAGGGGCCAGCCGGCGCCGTGGATCACCAGGCCGGGGCGGTGGCGGGCCGGGTCGATCTCCCAGAGCTCCTTCAGGCCCAGGCCGTAGACGGCGGGGTCGCGCCCCTCGCGCAGCGCGAAGCGCTCCTGGAGGCCCTTGCCCAGGTGGCCGCGGCAGCCCTCGGCGAACACGGTGTACTTCGCGTGCAGCTCCATCCCGGGCGCGTAGCGCGCGGTGCGCTGGCCGTCGCGGCCGACGCCCGCGTCGCCCGTGGCCACGCCCATCACGCGCCCGCCCTCGTCGAAGAGCACCTCGGCGGCCGCGAAGCCGGGGTAGATCTCCACGCCCAGGGCCTCGGCCTCGCGCGCGAGCCAGCGGCAGAGGTTGCCCAGGCTCGCGACGTAGTAGCCGTGGTTGCGGAAGCAGGCGGGCAGCAGCCAGTCCGGCACCTTCGTCGCGCCGCCCGCCGAGAGGAAGAGGAAGCGGTCCTCGGTCACGGGCTGGGCCAGGGGCGCGCCGCGCTCGCGCCAGTCCGGGAAGAGCTCGGCCAGCGCGCGCGGGTCGATCACCGCGCCCGAGAGGATGTGCGCGCCGATCTCCGAGCCCTTCTCGAGCACGCAGACGGATACCTCGAGGCCGCGCTCGGCGGCGAGCTGCCGGGCGCGGATGGCGGTGGCGAGCCCGGCCGGGCCGCCGCCCACCACGACGAGGTCGTAGGCCATGGATTCACGCGTCAAGGCTTGCCTCCGCGGGGCGAATCGCCGCCGGTTTGATTTCGCTCATGTCAGGGGGCCGGGGGCCACTTCTAATGGCGGACTATGGGACCCTGGGCCATCACGGCGCTCATGATACTGGGCTTCGGCGGCTTCGCCGCCCTGGCCTGGCGCAAGGTCGCCATCTTCCGGGCCCTGCAGCCGGAGGTGCGCTGGGACCGGCCGCTCGCGCGGCTGCGGCGCGTGGCGGTGATGGGCCTCGGACAGTCGCGCATGGTGGCCGGCGAGTGGCGCCCGGGGATCATGCACGCGGCCATCTTCCTGGGCTTCTGCGCGCTGCTCGTGCGCAAGCTGCACCTCATCGTCATCGGCTACGACGCGACCGCCGTGATCCCCGGCGCCGCGGGCGCGGCCTACGCGGCCTTCAAGGACTTCGTCGAGGTGGCCGTCCTCGCGGCCGTGGGCTACGCCTTCTGGCGCCGCTTCGTGGTGAAGCCCCGGCGCCTGGAGCCCAACCGCGAGGCGGTGCTCATCCTCTCGCTCATCGTGGTCATCGTGGTCTCCGACTTCGCGTTCGACGCGCTGCGCTTCGTGGCCTTCGCGGGCGAGCCCGGCATCGCGCACGAGCGGCGGTTCGCGCCCGTGGGCTCGGCGCTGGCGGCGGCCTTCGCGGGGCTGTCCCCGGGCGCGCTCGCCGCGGCGATGCAGGCCTCGTACTGGCTGCAGATGGTCACCGTGTTCTCGTTCCTGGTGATCCTGCCGCTCGGGGAGCACTTCCACATCGTGACGGCCCTGCCCGCGCTGTTCCTCGCGCGCGAGACGCCCGTGAACCGCGTGCCGGCCGTGGACCTCGAGGCGATCATGGCCGACGACGCCGGCGAGGACATGAAGGTGGGCGTGCGCACCGCCGCGGACCTCACGTGGAAGGAGGCGTTCGACCCCTTCACCTGCACGGAGTGCGGGCGCTGCAAGGACTCGTGCCCGACCTTCCTCACGGGCAAGCCCCTCGCCATGAAGTGGGTGAACGACGCGCTCAAGCATCACCTGCTCGCCCGGCGCGGGGAGATCGTCGCGGGAAAGGCGCAGGACCTGCCGCCGCTGGTGGGCGAGGTGATCGGCGAGGAGACGCTGTGGGCCTGCACGACCTGCGGCTATTGCGAGCGCGCCTGCCCCATCGGCCTGGAGCACCTGGGCCGCTTCTACCGGCTGCGCCAGCACCGGGTGATGATGGAAGGCGCCTTCCCGGCCGAGCTCAAGGCCGTCTTCGACGCCTACGAGAGCCAGTCCAACCCCTGGGGGCTGCCCGCGGACACGCGCGGCGAGTGGGCGCGCGGGCTGGACGTGCCGCTGCTCGAGAGCGCGGCGCAGGCGAAGGACCTCGACTGGCTCTTCTACGTGGGCTCGGCGCAGTCCTTCGACGCGCGCGCGCAGAAGACGGCGCGGGCCTTCGTGCGCATCCTGCGCGCGGCGGGCGTGCGCTTCGCGATCCTGGGGCCGCGCGAGGGCTCGACGGGCGAGTGCGTGCGCCGCGCGGGCAACGAGATGCTCTTCCAGTCGCTCGCGCAGCCGCTCGTCGAGACGCTCAACGGCCTGGGCGTGGCGCGCATCGTCACCTGCGACCCGCACGCGTTCAACGCGCTGAAGAACGAGTATCCCGAGTTCGGCGGCCGCTGGGAGGTGCTGCACCACACGCAGCTCATCGACCGGCTCATCGCCGAGGGGCGCCTCGCGCCGCGGCGCGCCTTCGCGGGCGTGGCCTACCACGAGCCCTGCTACCTCGCGCGGCACAACGGCGAGTACGAGGCGCCGCGGCGCGTGCTGGCCGCCGTCTCGACCGACGCGCCGCCGGAGATCGCCCCGTGCCGCGACAAGGCCGTGTGCTGCGGCGCGGGCGGCGCGCGCATGTGGATGGAGGAGCGCACCGGCACGCGCATCAACGTGCTGCGCGCCGGCCAGGCGCTCGAGGCGCGGCCGCAGGTCATCGCCACCGCGTGCCCGTACTGCGCCATCATGCTGCGCGACGGCGTGGCCGAGCTGGGCCGCGGCGACGAGGTGCCCGTTCGCGACCTCGCGGAGCTGGTGGCCGAGGCGCTGCCCGATCCTGCCTGAGGGCGCGGCCGCGCGCCGTGGTATTTTCGGGCGACACCCCCCGAGGAGCCCGTCCCTTGCTTCCCCTGCAGGACATCCGCGTGCTGGACTTCAGCACGCTGCTGCCCGGCCCGCTCGCGAGCCTGTTGCTCGCCGAGGCCGGCGCGGAGGTGATCAAGGTGGAGCGGCCGGGCACGGGCGAGGACATGCGGGCCTATCCCCCGCTCGTGGACGGCGAGGCCGCGGGCTTCGCGCTCCTGAACCGCGGCAAGCGCGCCGTGGCGATCGACCTGCGCGCGCCGGGCGCGGCGGAGCGGCTGCTTCGGCTCGCGCCCACGGTGGACGTGGTCCTGGAGCAGTTCCGGCCCGGCGTGATGGACCGCCTGGGGCTGGGCGCGGCGGCGTGGCGCGCCGCCAACCCGCGCATCGTCTACTGCGCCATCACCGGCTACGGCCAGCGCGGACCGCGCGCCGCCGAGGCGGGGCACGACCTCAATTTCGCGGCGGCCACGGGACTGCTCGCGCAGGGCACCGACGCCTCCGGCTCGCCGGTGGTGCCCGGGGCCCTGGTGGGCGACGTGGCCGGCGGCGCCTGGCCCGCGGTGATGAACATCCTGCTCGCGCTGCGCCGGCGCGACCGCACCGGCGAGGGCTGCGTGCTGGACGTGGCGATGGCCGAGAACCTCTTCGCGTTCCAGTTCCTCGGGCTCGCCCAGGGCCTGGCGGCCGGGCGCTGGCCGGGCTCCGGAGGCGGGCTACTCACGGGGGGCTCGCCGCGCTACCGCGTGTACCGCACGGCCGACGGGCGCTTCCTCGCGGTGGCGGCGCTGGAGGACAAGTTCTGGGAGGCGTTCTGCGGGATCGCCGGCGTGCCGGACGCGGCCCGCGACGACTCGCGCGACCCCGCCGCCACGGGCGAAGCGGTGGCGCGCTGCGTGGCCGCGCACGACGCCGCGTGGTGGGAGGCGGCGCTCGCCGGGCGCGACGCCTGCTGCACCGTGGTGCGCAGCCTCGAGGAGGCCGTGGCCGATCCGCACTTCGCCGCGCGCGGCCTCTTCGCGCGGCGGGTGGGCCTCGCCGCCGGGGCCATCCCCGCGCTGCCCGTCCCGCTCGATCCGGCGCTGCGCCGGGACGAAGGCCGCCGCGACGCGCCTCGCGTCGGCGCGGACAACGAGGCGATAATCGGGCCCTTTCCCGACTGAGGCGGCGCCGCCCGCCCGCCGTGCCATGACCGACCAGCCCCGCATCCTGCACCGCCTGCGCCTCCAGGTCCGCTGGGGCGACATGGACGCGCTGGGCCACGTGAACAATGCCGAGTACCTGCGCTACTTCGAGCAGTCGCGCGTGGAGTGGCTCGCGGGCCTGGGCTACCGCACGGACGGCGAGGGCGCCGGCCCCATCCTCGCCAAGGCCACCGTCACCTACCTCAAGCCCGTGGTCTACCCCAACGAGGTGGAGGTGCGCCTGTGGTGCGCGCGCCTGGGCCGCACCAGCTTCACGCTGGGCTCGGACATCGTGAACGGGCGCGACGCCACCGAGCGCTTCACCGAGGGCGAGTTCGTCACCGTGTGGGTGGACTACGCGGCGGCGAAGTCCGTGCCGGTGCCCGCGCGGCTGCGCCAGGCGCTCGGGGAGGCCGCGTGAACCCGGTGGCGGGGGGATTCGTCGCGGTGGGCCTGGGCGCGGCCTGCGGCGCGTGGCTGCGCTGGTCGCTGGGCGCCTGGCTCAACCCGCGCTTCGCCTCGCTTCCGCTGGGCACGCTCCTGGCCAACCTGCTGGGGGGCTACCTCGTGGGCCTCGCGCTCGCGTGGTTCACGGACCGGCCCGAGCTCGCGCCCGAGTGGCGCCTCTTCGTGGTCACGGGGTTCCTGGGCGCGCTCACCACGTTCTCGACGTTCTCCGCCGAGTCCGTGTCGATGATGACGCGCGGCGACTTCGGCTGGGCGGCGCTGCACGCGGGCGTGCACCTCGCGGGCTCGCTCGCGCTCACCGCCCTGGGCATCGCCACCTACCGCGCGCTCGCCTAGGCCGGCGCGCTCCAGCGCGAGAGCACGGCGCGCGCCTCGAGCGCCACCTCGCCCGCCGTGAGGCCGGCCGGCCCGATGCCGCGGGCCACCAGCGCGTCGGCCGCGGCCCCGTGAAGGCACACCGCCAGGCGCAGCGCCGCGGGCGCGGCGAGGCCCTGGCAGAGCAGCGCCCCGACCAGGCCCGCCAGCACGTCGCCCGTGCCGCCGCTCGCGAGGCCGGGGTTTCCCGTCGCGTTGACGGCCCAGGTGCCGTCCGGGCTCGCGCAGACGCTGCCGGCGCCCTTGAGCACCACTTCGGCGCGCAGCTCCCGCGCCAGCGTCGTCGCGGCGGCCAGGCGGTCGGCCTGCACCTCGGCGGTCGTGGACCGCAGCAGGCGCGCGGCCTCGGCCGGGTGCGGCGTGAGGATCGTCGGCGCCCGCTCGCGCCGCGCCACCGCCTCGCGCAGCGCCTCGAAGGTGGCCACGGCGTTGAGCGCGTCGGCGTCCAGCACGATCGGCTTGGGCAGCGACAGGAGCGAGGGCAGCAGCGTGCGCTCGAACGGCGAGATCGAGGTGGCGCTGGGCGAATGGCCCGCGCCGGGGCCGACGACCAGCACGTCGGCGGCGATCGTGTCGTCGAGGGCGCGGAACATGAGCTCGGGATAGGCCGGGTCGTACGCGGGGGGCTCGGGCGCGAGGAGCCCGACGGACACCTTGCCGGCGCCGGCGAGCAGTCCCGCGCGCGCGGCGAGGATGGCCGCGCCGGTCATGCCGCGGCCGCCGCCCACGAGGCCCAGCGTGCCGAAGCTGCCCTTGTGCGTGTTGCGCCGTCGCGGGGCGAGCACGCCGCGCATCGCCTCGGGCACGAGCAACGCGCCCGGGCGACCGGCCAGCAGGGCGGGGTCCAGCCCCAGGTCGTCGACGACGATCGTGCCCGTGTGGTCGAGGGCGTCGCCCGTGTGCAGGCCCGCCTTGCGCGCGATGAAGGTGAGGGTGGTCGTGGCGCGCACGGCCGCGCCCAGCACGGTGCCCGTGTCGCTCGAGAGGCCGCTGGGGAGGTCGATGGCGAGCACGGGCGACCCGCAGCCGTTGATGCGGGCGACGAGCGCGGCCAGTTCGCCCGTCACGGGGCGGGCGAGCCCGATGCCCAGCAGCCCGTCGACGACGAGCGCGGGCCGCGGGCCGTCCGGCCACCGGTTCGTCACCTTGCCGCCCGCGGCGAGGTAGGCGGCCCGGGCCGCCTTCGCCTCGGGGGCCCTGGGCGGCGTGCCGGCCGCGTCCAGGACCGTGACGCGGTGGAACCCGGCCTGCAGGTGCGCCGCCGCCACCCACGCGTCGCCGCCGTTGTTGCCGGGGCCGGCCACCACCAGCACGCCGCCGGCGCCGTCGCCGGCCAGGTCCCGGGCCAGCTCCGCGGCGGCGCGCCCGGCGCGCTGCATGAGCGAGGGGCCGGAAAGGGCACGCGCGGCCTGCTCCTCGACCTCCCGGATCTCCCGCGTCGTGAGCAGGGGCGGGGTGTTCACGCGGGCGGGGCGCGCGGGTCGAGGACGGTGTCGGCCGCCCCGGCGAGGGTGCCCGGCCAGTCGGCGCTGAAGTGCAACCCGCGGCTTTCCTTGCGGGCGAGGGCCGAGCGCACGATGAGCTCGGCGGTGACCACGAGGTTGCGCAGCTCGATGAGGTCGTTGGAGACGCGGAAGTTCGAGTAGAACTCCTCGATCTCGGCCTGCAGGAGCTGGATGCGGTGCATGGCGCGCTCCAGGCGCTTGTTGGTGCGCACGATGCCCACGTAGCTCCACATGCTGCGGCGCAGCTCGTCCCAGTTGTGGGCGATGACCACCTCCTCGTCGGCGTCCGTCACGCGGCTCTCGTCCCAGGCGGGCAGGGCGGGCACCGCGGCTGCGGGCGCGGCGAGGATGTCGGCCGTGGCCGCCTCGGAGAAGACGAGGCACTCCAGGAGCGAGTTGGAGGCCAGGCGGTTGGCGCCGTGCAGGCCCGTGCAGGCCACCTCGCCCAGCGCGTAGAGGCCGCCCACGCGCGTGCGGCCGGCGAGGTCGACCTGCAGGCCGCCGCAGGTGTAGTGCGCCGCCGGCACCACCGGGATGGGCTCGCGGGCGATGTCGATGCCGAACTGCAGGCACTTGGCGTGGATGTTCGGGAAGTGCGACTTCACGAAGGCCTCGCCCCGGTGCGAGATGTCCAGGTACACGCAGTCCAGGCCGCGCTTCTTCATCTCGAAGTCGATGGCGCGCGCCACCACGTCGCGGGGGGCCAGCTCGGCGCGCTCGTCGTGCCAGGGCATGAAGCGCTCGCCGCCGGGGAGCTTGAGCAGCCCGCCCTCGCCGCGCACCGCCTCGCTGATGAGGAAGCTCTTGGCGTGCGGGTGGTACAGGCAGGTCGGGTGGAACTGGATGAACTCCATGTTGGCCACGGGGCTGCCGGCGCGCCAGCCCATGGCGATGCCGTCGCCCGTGGCCGTGTCGGGATTGGTCGTGTAGAGGTAGACCTTGCCGGCCCCGCCGGAGGCGAGGATGGTGGCGGCCGCCGGCAGGGTGCGCACGCGCCCGGCCTTGAGGTCCAGGACGTAGGCGCCCAGGCAGCGCTCGCCGGGCAGGCCCAGCTTCCGGGTGGTGACCAGGTCGATCGCCAGGTGCCACTCGAGGATCTCGATGTTGGGGTGGGCGCGGACCCGCTCGACCAGGGTGCGCTGCACGGCGTTGCCCGTGGCGTCGGCCGCGTGGACGATGCGCCGGTGGCTGTGGCCGCCCTCGCGGTGCAGGTGCAGCTCCTCGGCGCCGCCGGCCTCGCGGGTGAAGGGCACGCCCTGGTCGACCAGCCACTGGATGGCCGCGCGGCCGCGCTCGACGACGAAGCGCACGGCGTCGTCGTGGCACAGTCCGGCGCCGGCCACGTGGGTGTCGCGCACGTGGTTCTCCAGGGAATCGGCGTCGTCCAGGACGGCGGCGATGCCGCCCTGGGCGTAGGCGGAGGCGCCTTCGAGGAGCTCGTGCTTGGTGACGAGCCGGACCTTGCGGTGGGGGGCGAGGCGCAGGGCGGCGGACAGGCCGGCGAGGCCGCTGCCGATGACGAGGACGTCTGTGGGGTTCAAGGAAGGGTTCCGGGAGGGTGGCGCCTGCCCCGCGGCGCCGGAACTAATCGCCCGGCTGGCAGTCTCTTGGCCATAGTCGCGGCAATGCACACGGCAAGGTGATGAAAAACCTGACGTTTATAATACCGCAGGAAACCGGCAAACCCTTCGTCGCCCCCGCCTCGGCTGGCGCGGCGCCCGGGATGCTTGCCGGCACGACGGGACATCCCAGCCAGGGACGCATGAGCGACAGGGAAATCGACCAGCAGCTGGTCGAGCGGGCGCAGCGGGGCGAGAAGCGGGCCTTCGAGCTGCTGGTCATCAAGTACCAGCGCAAGCTCGAGCGGCTGCTCTCGCGCATCATCCGCGACCCCGGCGAGATCGAGGACGTGGCCCAGGAGGCGTTCGTCAAGGCCTACCGGGCGCTGCCCAATTTCCGCGGCGACAGCGCGTTCTACACCTGGCTCTACCGCATCGGCATCAACACGGCGAAGAACTACCTCATCGCCCAGGGCCGGCGCGCGCCCACCTCCACCGAGTTCGACAGCGAGGAGGCCGAGGGCTTCGAGGACGCGGCGGGCCTGCGCGACATCAACACGCCCGAGGCCGTGCTGATGTCCAAGCAGATCGGCAAGACGGTCAACGACGCGATCGACGCGCTGCCGGAGGAGCTGCGCACGGCGATCACGCTGCGCGAGATCGACGGCCTGTCCTACGAGGAGATCGCGAGGATCATGGATTGCCCGATCGGCACCGTCCGGTCGCGCATCTTCCGGGCCCGCGAGGCGGTGGCCGAGCGCCTGCGCCCGCAGCTCGGGACGACGAAGGACCAAAGATGGTAATAACACGCAGCAGGGCGGCAAACTCCCCGGGGCCGAAGGCCGACGACGGCCGCCCGGGACAAATTGGGGCTGGATCATGACGCAGGAACTCTCTTCCCTGATGGACGGCGAGCTGGAGTCGCGCGAGGCCGATCGGGTGATCGGCCGCTGTTGCGGCGACGAGTCGCTGAAGCAGACGTGGCGGGCCTACCACCTCATCGGCGAGGCGTTGCGCGGCGAGCGGCCGTGCGCGTCCGCCTCGACGCGGCGCATCATGGCCGCGCTCGACCGCGAGCCCACGGTGCTCGCGCCGCGGCGGCGCGCCGTCGCGAGCGCCGGGCGCATCGCCTTCGCGGCGGCCGCCTCGGTGGCCACCGTGGCGGTGGTGGGCTGGATCGGCGTGCAGGACCGCGCCGCCACCCCCGCGCCGGTGGTGGCGGCCACGGCCCCGGCCCGGCCGGCCGCCCAGCCGGTGGTGGCCGAGAACGTGGTGCCGCTCAAGAACGTGAACGAATACCTCGTGGTGCACACCCAGGTGCCCAACGCGGAGTTCTACACGACGGTCGCGGACCGCGCGGCCGTCGGCCGATGAGGGTCCTCGCGGCGGTCCTGCCGGCGCTCGCGCTCGTCGCGGCGATGCCGGCACGGGCCGCCGACCCGGAACCGGGCGTCGACCCCCTCACCTGGCTGCAGCGGGCCGCCGCCGCGGCCCGCGAGACCACCTACGCCGGCACCATCGTCCACATGCAGGGCGCGCGGACGAGCACCTCGCGCATCACGCACGTGAACATCTCCGGCTCGGAGCACGAGCGCATCGAGTCCCTGGACGGCCCGCGGCGCGAGATCGTGCGCCGCGACGACCAGCTGCAGTGCTACTTCCCGGACGCGAAGACGGTCCGCTACGACCGGCGCGTCTCCGGGCGCTTCTTCCCCTCGCTGGTGGCCGGGCCCGTGGACGCGCTGCCGTCGAGCTACCGGCTTTCGCTGGGCCAGGTCGAGCGCATGGGCGGCCAGGAGTGCCAGTGGGTGCTGCTGGAGCCGAAGGACGCCCTGCGCTACGCGCAGCGGCTGTGCGCGGAGCTGGGCACGGGCCTGCTCCTGCGCGCGCAGACGCTGGGGGCCAAGGGCCAGGTGCTCGAGCAGTACGCCTTCGCCGACCTGCGCGTCGGCCGCGACGTCTCGCGCGGCGAGGTGAAGAGCACCTTCGTCGCCCAGAGCAAGTCCTGGCGCCGCGACGTGCAGGCCCCGCCGGTGCCGGCCCGGCCGGGCTCGGCCGGCTGGACGGTCGGCGCGCCCCCGCCGGGCTTCCGGCTCGTGGGCGAGATGCTGCGCACGCTGCCGCACCGCCCGGCGCCGGTGACGCAGTTCGTCCTGAGTGACGGCATCGCCGCCATGAGCGTGTTCGTGGAGGCGGCGACCGGGCCGAAGCGCACCGCCGAGGCGGTGAACCGCGACGGCGCGCTCTCCGTCTTCGTGCGTCCCGTGGGCGATCACGTGGTGACCGTGCTCGGCGAGGTGCCGCCGGCGGCCGCGCAGCAGGCGGGGCGCAGCGTCGCGAAGAGCGCCGAGGCGGCGCGCTGAGCGCCGCCCCAGACAACTTTCCTCAAGCAAGGGCAACAACATGCAGACCATGAAGGCATTCCTGCTGGGCGCGGCTCTCGCGCTCGGCGTCGCGTCCGGGGCCGCGGCCCAGTCCCAGGCGGCGCTGCCGAGCTTCGCCGACCTGGTGGAGAAGCACGGCCCGGCGGTGGTGAACATCCGCACCGAGGCGAGGCCCCAGCGCACGCAGGTCCCGGGCCTGTCGGAGGACGACCCGATGTACGACTTCTTCCGGCGCTTCATGCCGCCGGACCAGCGCAACCCCCACGGCCGGGGCGATCGCGGCGAGCGCGGCGGGCGCGGGCCGCTGCAGCCCTTCGGCCTGGGCTCGGGCTTCGTCATCTCCGCCGACGGCTACATCGTCACCAACGCCCACGTGATCGACAACGCCGAGGAGATCTACGTGCGCTTCACCGACAAGCGCGAGATGAAGGCCAAGGTGATCGGCGTGGACAAGCGCTCGGACGTGGCGCTGGTGAAGGTCGACGCGAAGAACCTGCCCTTCGTGGCCCTGGGCGACTCGAACGCGCTGCGCGTGGGCGAGTGGGTGGTGGCCATCGGCTCGCCGTTCGGCTTCGCCAACTCCGTCACCGCCGGGATCCTCTCGGCCAAGAGCCGCGACCTGCCGGCCGACTCCACGAGCGCCGACGCCGTGCCCTTCCTGCAGACCGACGTGGCCGTGAACCCGGGCAACTCCGGCGGCCCGCTCTTCAACCTGAAGGGCGAGGTGGTCGGCATCAACTCGCAGATCTTCTCCCGCACGGGCAGCTACGCGGGCATCTCCTTCGCCATCCCCATCGACTACGCCGCGCACGTGATCGAGCAGCTCAAGGCCACCGGCAAGGTCACGCGCGGTCGCATCGGCGTGTCGATCACCAACGTCTCGCGCGACCTCGCGCTGTCGCTGGGGCTCGCCAAGACCGACGGCGCGGCCGTCGGCGCGGTCGAGGAGGGCTCGCCCGCGGCCAAGGCGGGCCTGGAGGCGGGCGACGTGATCCTCAAGATGGACGGCCGCGTGATCGAGAGCTCCGCGGACCTCTCGCGCAGCGTGCGCGCGGTGCAGCCCGGCCAGAGGATCGCCCTCAACGTCTGGCGCGCCGGCAAGACGCGCGACATCGTCGTGACGGTCGGCGAGTTCAAGGAGGACGACGGCACCGGCCCGGGCCGCGCCAAGAAGGAGGCGGCCAAGCCCGGCAAGCTGGGCCTGGCGGTGACGGAGGTGAACGCCGAGCAGCGCAAGGCGCTCAAGGTGCAGGGCGGGGTGGCCGTGGAGGCCGTCGACGGCCCGGCGCTCGCCGCCGGCATCCAGCCCGGCGACGTGATCCTGCGGGTGAACAACACCGACATCAAGGACGTGAAGGGCTTCAACGAGGCGGTCGGCAAGCTGGACGCGAAGAAGCCCGTGGCGCTCCTGGTCCGCGACGAGAACGGCACGCGCTTCGCCGTTGTGCGCCCGGCCGAGTGAGGCCGGCGCTCACGGTGCTGTCGCGGGAGTACTGCCACCTCTGCCACGAGATGCTCGCGCAGCTGGAGTCGCTGCGCGGGCCCCTCGGCTTCGACCTGGCGGTGGTGGACGTGGACCGCGACCCGGCCCTCGAGGCCCGGTGGGGCGACAAGGTGCCGGTGCTGCTCGCCGGCGACGAGGAGGTGTGCCACTACCACCTGGACGCCGGCGCGCTGCGGGCGCGGCTCGCCCGGATGAAGTAGAATAGCGGGCTTCGAAAAAGGGCACGCCCGGCGTGCCCTTTGTCTTGACGGAAAGCGGGGACGCTCCCCCTTTTCCGGTGACGGAAACGGGGAGCGTCCCCAGTTTCGGCCGGCCCATGCAGCGCATCCGCAACTTCTCCATCATCGCCCACATCGACCACGGCAAGTCGACGCTCGCCGATCGCCTCATCGAGCGCACCGGGGGCCTATCGTCCCGCGAGATGGAGAGCCAGGTGCTCGACTCCATGGACCTGGAGCGCGAGCGCGGCATCACCATCAAGGCGCAGACGGCGGCGCTCACCTACCGCGCGCGCGACGGACAGGACTACCTGCTGAACATGATCGACACCCCCGGCCACGTGGACTTCTCCTACGAGGTGAGCCGCTCGCTCTCGGCCTGCGAGGGGGCCCTGCTGGTGGTGGACGCCTCCCAGGGCGTGGAGGCGCAGACGGTCGCCAACTGCTACACGGCCATCGAGCTGGGCGTGGAGGTGGTGCCCGTCCTGAACAAGATCGACCTGCCCTCGGCCGAACCCGAGCGGGTGATCCGCGAGATCGAGGACGTGATCGGCATCCACGCCGACGACGCCATCCGCTGCAGCGCCAAGACGGGCGAGGGCATCGACGAGGTGCTCGAGGGCATCCTCGCGAGGATCCCGGCGCCGCGCGGCGACGAGGCCGCGCCCCTGAAGGCGCTGGTGGTGGACTCCTGGTTCGACAACTACGTGGGCGTGGTGATGCTCATCCGCGTGGTCGACGGCGTGATCCGGCCCAAGGACAAGGTCCTGCTCATGGCCACGGGCGCGGTGCACCTGGTCGAGCAGGTGGGCGTCTTCACCCCCCGCAGCGTGTCGCGCGAGAGCCTCTCGGCCGGCGAGGTGGGCTTCCTCATCGCCGGCATCAAGGAGCTGCGCGACGCCAAGGTGGGCGACACCGTCACCACGGTGGACAAGGGCGCGGCCGAGCCGCTGCCGGGCTTCAAGGAGATCAAGCCGCAGGTGTTCGCGGGCCTGTACCCGGTGGAGTCCAACCAGTACGAGGCGCTGCGCGAGGCGCTCACCAAGCTGCAGCTCAACGACTCGAGCCTTCGCTTCGAGCCCGAGACCAGCCAGGCGCTGGGCTTCGGCTTCCGCTGCGGGTTCCTGGGCCTGCTGCACATGGACATCGTCCAGGAGCGGCTCGAGCGCGAGTACGACATGGACCTCATCACCACGGCGCCCACCGTGGTCTACCAGGTGGTCCAGAAGGACGGCTCGGTCGTCGACATCGACAACCCGTCCAAGCTTCCCGACCCTTCGCGGATCGAGGAGATCCGCGAGCCGGTCATCCGCGCCACCATCCTCATGCCCCAGGAGTACGTGGGGCCGGTGATCACGCTGTGCACCCAGAAGCGCGGCGCCCAGGTGAACATGCAGTACGTGGGCCGCCAGGTGATCCTCACCTACGACCTGCCGCTCAACGAGGTGGTGATGGACTTCTTCGACAAGCTCAAGAGCGTCTCGCGCGGCTACGCCTCGCTCGACTACGAGTTCAAGGAGTTCCGCGGCGGCGACCTCGTGAAGCTCGACATCCTCATCAACGGCGACAAGGTGGACGCGCTCTCGCTCATCGTCCACCGCGAGAACGCGGTCTACCGCGGCCGCGACCTCGCCACGCGCATGCGCAAGCTCATCCCGCGCCAGATGTTCGACGTGGCGGTGCAGGCCGCGATCGGCGCCAACATCATCGCCCGCGAGAACGTGGCGGCGCTGCGCAAGAACGTGCTCGCCAAGTGCTACGGCGGCGACATCACCCGCAAGAAGAAGCTCCTGGAGAAGCAGAAGGCGGGCAAGAAGCGCATGAAGCAGGTGGGCTCCGTGGAGATCCCGCAGGAGGCCTTCCTCGCGATCCTTCAGGTGGAGGACAAGTAGATGCAGGGCGGACTCGACTGGGAACTCATCGCGCTGGTGGCCGGCGTCGCCTCGGCGGCGGTCATCGCCTGGGACGCGGCCCTTCGCAAGGGGCCGCGGTCGGACGCGGTCAGGGGCGTGCTGGAGATCGCCTGGCCGGTGCTCTTCATCGCCATCATGGGCGCGCTGCTCAAGTTCACCGACTTCGCGGCGGTGCTGCTGGTGGCGGCCGTGGCCACGGGCATCATCTGGCTGGTGGACGCGCGCCTGGTGGCGCCGCGCCGCGGCGAGGGCGAGGCCGAGCCCATCGTGGTGGACATGGCGCGCGCCTTCTTCCCGGTGATCGTGGTGGTCTTCCTCATCCGCTCGTTCTGGATCGAGCCCTTCAAGATCCCCTCGGGCTCGATGAAGCCCACGCTGCTGGTGGGCGACTTCATCCTGGTGAACAAGTACACGTACGGCATCCGCCTGCCGGTGCTCAACCGCAAGGTGATCGAGGTGGGCAAGGTCCACCGCGGCGACGTGGTGGTGTTCCGCTACCCCCTGGACCCCTCGCAGGACTACATCAAGCGCGTGGTGGGGCTGCCGGGCGACAAGGTGACCTACCAGGGCAAGCTCCTCACGATCAACGGCCAGGCCGTGCCCGTGCAGCCCTCGGGCTACTACACCGACGCCGAGCTCAACTTCGTGCGCCTGCCCACCTTCGCGGAGAAGCTGGGCACGACGGCGCACGCGATGATGGTGGTGCCGCCCGAGCCGGTGGTGAACCTCTCGCAGGTCAAGCAGTTTCCGTACCGGGAAAATTGCGAATACAATGACGACGGCTTCACCTGCACGGTGCCTCCCGGCCACTATTTCATGATGGGGGACAACCGGGACCAGAGCGCGGACAGCCGCTACTGGGGCTTCGTGCCGGACGAGAACATCAAGGGCCGGGCCTTCCTCGTGTGGATGAACTTCGGCGACTTCAAGCGCATCGGCAACCGCATCGAGTAGGTCCCGCGGCTACGGAGGATCCATGGACAGAAGTCAACGCGGCATCTCGCTCACCGGCGCCCTGGGCGGCATGATCGTGCTGGCCGGCGTGGCGCTGTTCGGCGCGAAGCTCCTGCCGGCCTACCTCGACTACTTCGCGGTGAAGAAGATGCTCGCGGCCATGGAGTCGAGCGGCGAGACCAAGTCCAGCGTCAAGGAGATCCGCAACGCCTGGGCGCGCCGCAACTCCATCGAGGGCGTGGCCGCCGTGAACCCCGACGACCTGGAGATCACCAAGGAGGGCGGCGAGGCGGTGGTGTCTGCCAACTGGTCCACCAAGGTCCACATCATCGGCAACTTCAGCGCCTGCCTGGACTTCTCGGCCACCACCGCGAAGTAGGTCCCCCGTGTCCCGGCGCGCGACCGAGCGCGACCACGCCGGCCTGCAGCGCCGCCTCGGCCACGCGTTCGCCGACGCCTCGCTCCTGCGCCGGGCCATCACCCACCGCAGCCACGGCGCCGACCACAACGAGCGCCTGGAATTCATCGGCGACAGCCTGCTCAACTGCGTGGTGGCGCTGCTGCTCTTCGAGCGCCTGCCCGGCGTGCCCGAGGGCGACCTCTCGCGGCTGCGCGCGGGGCTGGTGAACCAGGCCTCGCTCTTCGAGGTGGCGCAGGGCCTGGAGCTGGGTGAGGCGCTGCTGCTGGGCGAGGGCGAGCTCAAGAGCGGGGGCTTTCGCCGGCCCTCCATCCTCGCCGACGGCTTCGAGGCGCTGCTGGGCGCGGTGTACCTGGACGCGGGGTTCGACGCCGTGCGGCGCGTGGTGGAGTCGCTCTTCGCCGAGCGCATCGACCGCGTGCGCGAGGCCCCGCCGGGCAAGGACCCCAAGACGGCACTGCAGGAGGCGCTCCAGGGCCGGCGCCTGCCGCTGCCGCGCTACGCCGTGCTCTCCGTGGGGGGGGAAGCGCACCAGCAGGTCTTCCGCGTGCAGTGCAAGGTCGACGAGCTGGGCCTCGCGGGCACGGGGGAGGGCGCCAGCCGGCGCAGTGCGGAGCAGCAGGCGGCCGAGGCCGTGCTCGCGCAGCTGGCCGCCGGGCGGCGGGGCCCGTCGTGACGGCGGGCGCGTTCCGCACGGGCACGGTGGCCATCGTCGGCCGCCCCAACGTCGGCAAGTCGACGCTGCTCAACCGCCTGGTGGGCGCGCACGTCTCCATCACCTCGCGCAAGGCGCAGACCACGCGCCACCGCATCCTGGGCATCCGCACGGAGCCTTCCGCGCAGCTCGTCTTCGTGGACACGCCCGGCTACCAGACGCGCTTCGCCAACGCGCTGAACCGCGCGATGAACCGCGCCGTGACCGGCACGCTCGCCGGCGTGGACGCGCTGGTGCTCGTCGTCGAGGCCACGGGCTGGGACGAGCGCGACGACGCGGTGCTGGCGCTCCTGCCGCCGGGCGTGCCGGCCGTGCTGGCCCTGAACAAGGCCGACCGCGTGAAGGACCGCGCCAAGCTCGCCCGCCTGCTGGCCGACTGCGCGGCGCGCCACGCGTTCGCGGCGCTGGTGCCGGTGAGCGCGGAGAAGGGCACGCAGGTCGAGGCGCTCGTGGGCGAGCTCGCGCGCCTGCTGCCCGAGGGCGAGCCCGCCTACGAGCCCGACGCGCTCACGGACCGCTCCGAGCGGTTCCTGGCCGCCGAGCTCGTGCGCGAGAAGCTCTTCCGGCTGCTGGGCGACGAGCTGCCCTACACCACGGCCGTGCTCATCGAGAAATTCGAGCAGGAGGGCCAGCTTCGGCGCGTCGCGGCGAGCATCGTCGTCGACCGCCCCGGCCACAAGGGAATCGTCATCGGCGAGCAGGGCGCCACGCTCAAGCGCATCGGCACCGAGGCGCGCGTGGCCATGGAGGCCCTCTTCGGCGGCAAGGTCTTCCTCGAGCTGTGGGTGAAGGTGAAGAGCGGCTGGGCGGACGACGAGGCGGTGGTGCGCCAGTGGGGCCACGGGTGAGCGCCGGCGCGGCCGGCGGCCCGGACCGCGGCTACGTCCTGCACGCCTACCCCTACCGCGAGACGAGCCTGCTGCTGCAGGCGTGGACGCAGGCGCACGGCCGCTTCGCGCTGGTGGCCAAGGGCGCGCGCCGGCCCCGCAGCGCCTCGCGCGGCGTGCTGGTGCCCTTCCAGCCCCTGTCGCTCACCTGGTTCGGGCGCGGCGAGGTGAAGACGCTGCGCGCCGCCGAGCCCGCCGGCCCCGCGCTGCCGCTCGCGGGCGCGGGCCTGCTCTCGGCCTTCTACCTGAACGAGCTGCTGCTCAAGCTCATCCACCGCGACGACCCGCACGAGCGCCTGTGGACCGCCTACGACGAGGCGGTGGCGGCGCTTCGCGACCTGTCGCGGCGCGCGGCCGGCGTGCCCGGGCTCGTGGCCGCGGAGCCCGGCGCGGGAGAGGCGCGCGCCATCGAGCCGGTGCTGCGCCGCTTCGAGCTGGCGATGCTGCGCGAGCTGGGCTTCGCGGTGGAGCTGGGACGCGACGCGGCCACCGGCGCGCCGATCGACCCGGAGGGCGAGTACTGGTACGTGCTCGAGCGCGGCCCGGTGCCGGCCGAGGGGGCGGGCGAGCGGGCCGATGCAGTAAGATTGTCCGGCCTCACCCTCGCGCACCTGGACCGCGGGCGCTTCGACGACCCGCGAACGGCCGCCGAGGCGAAGAGCCTGATGCGCCTGCTCATCCACCACTGCCTCAACGGCCAGGAGCTCGCCACGCGCGCCCTGGTGCGCGACCTCCAGCGACTGGAAGACCCCGCATGATCGAACTCGGCGTCAACATCGACCACATCGCCACCGTGCGCCAGGCCCGGCGCACGTACGAGCCCGACCCGGTGTGGGCGGCCGTGGAGGCGCACCTGGGCGGCGCCGACGGCATCACCGTGCACCTGCGCGAGGACCGGCGCCACATCCAGGACGAGGACGTGCGGCGCCTGCGCGAGCTCACGCACATCAAGCTCAACCTGGAGATGGCCGCCACCGAGGAGATGGTGGGCGTGGCGCTGCGCGTGCAGCCGGAGATGGCCATGCTCGTGCCCGAGGGGCGCCAGGAGGTGACCACGGAGGGGGGGCTGGACATCGCCGGGCAGGAGGCGCGCATCCGCGAGGTGGTGGCGCGCCTGGCCGGCGCCGGCATCGTGACGAGCGTCTTCATCGTCGCCGAGCCGCGGCAGGTGGAGGCGGCCGCCCGCGTGGGCGCGCGCGTGTGCGAGATCCACACCGGCCCCTACGCCCACGCGTTCCACTCGCGCGGGCGGGACCCGGAGAGCGAGCCCGTGGTGGCCGAGCTCGCGCGCATCCGCGCGGCGGGCGAGGCCATCCGCGCGCTGGGCATGCGCTTCAACGCCGGCCACGCGCTCAACTACTTCAACGTCGAGCCCGTGGCGGCCCTGCCGGGCGTGCGCGAGCTGCACATCGGCCACGCCATCGTGAGCCGCGCCGTGTTCGTGGGCATGCGCGAGGCCGTGCGCGAGATGAAGGCGCTCATGGCCGCTGCCGCCTCGCACGCGCTGCTGAAGGGGGCGGGGCGGTGATCGTGGGCGTGGGCACCGACGTGGTGGAGATCGCGCGCGTGGCGAGCGCCCTGGAGCGCTGGGGCGAGCGCTTCGTCGAGCGCATCCTCACGCCGGAGGAGCGCGTGCGCTACGCCGCCACGCGCCTGAAGGCGAGCCACCTCGCCAAGCGCTTCGCGGCCAAGGAGGCCTTCTCCAAGGCGATCGGCACCGGCATCCGCTCGCCGTTCGCCTGGCACGCGGTGGCCGTGGGCCGAGACGGCCGCGGCAAGCCGGGCCTGGTGCCCAGCCAGGCGATGGCGCGCCACCTCGACGGCCTGGGCGTGAAGTCCTCGCACCTTTCGCTCACGGACGATGCCGGCCTCGCCATGGCCTTCGTCGTGCTGGAGGGCTGAGCGTGAAGCTCGGGCCCGTGATGGTGGGGGTCGAGGGGCTGGCGCTGACGGCCGAGGACGCCGAGCGCCTCGCCCACCCGCGCGTGGGCGGCGTGATCCTCTTCGCCCGCAACTACGATTCGCCCGCGCAGCTCGTGGCGCTGGTGCGCGCGATCCGCGCGGTGCGCCGCCCGGAGCTGCTCGTGGCCGTGGACCACGAGGGCGGCCGCGTGCAGCGCTTCCGCGCCGGGTTCACCGCCGTGCCGCCGATGCGCGAGCTGGGCCGGCTGCTGGACCGCGACCGGGCCGCCGGCCTGGCGGCCGCGCGCGCCTGCGGCCACCTCATCGCCGCGGAGCTGCAGGCCCACGGCGTGGACATCACCTTCGCGCCGGTGCTGGACCTGGACTGGGGCGAGTCGGGCGTCATCGGCGACCGCGCCTTCCACCGGCAGGCCGCGGCCGTGGCCGATCTCGCCGAGGCCTTCCAGGCCGGGCTCGTGGCCGCGGGCATGACCGCCGTCGGCAAGCACTTTCCCGGCCACGGCTTCGTGCGAGCCGACTCGCACACGGAGATCCCCGTCGACGGCCGGACGCTTGCCGAGATCCGCGCCGCCGACCTCGAGCCCTTCGCGCGCCTGGCGAAGGCGGGCATGGGCGCGGTGATGCCGGCGCACGTGATCTACCCGAAGGTGGACGCCCGGCCGGCCGGCTTCTCGCCGGTGTGGATCGGCCGCATCCTGCGCGGCGAGCTGGGCTTCGACGGCATCGTCTTCTCCGACGACCTGGGCATGGAGGGGGCGAGCGCCGCCGGCGGCATGGTGGCGCGCGCGCACGCGGCCCTGGACGCGGGCGCGGACGTGGTGCTGGTGTGCAACGGCGCGCGGGCGCAGGACACGGTGCTGGAGGGCCTGGAGCGCCGGCCCCTGGACCCGGCGCTGGAGCGCCGCCTCGCCCGCATGCGCCGCCGGGCCGTCTCGACGGCCTCGCTCGCCGCCTCCGCCGCCTACCTCGGCGCCGCCGCGCTCGTCGCGGACCTCGCCCGCGACAGGGCGTGACCGGGTTCGACCCGAAGGCATTCGTCGCGGGGCTGCCCGGGCTGCCGGGCGTCTACCGCTTCCTCAACGCCGCCGGCGAGGTGATCTACGTCGGCAAGGCGCGCGAGCTGCGAAAGCGCGTCGCCACCTACTTCCAGAAGACGCCCGCCAGCCCGCGCACCGCGCTCATGGTGCAGCAGATCGCGTCGGCCGAGATCACGGCCACGCGCACCGAGGCCGAGGCGCTGCTGCTGGAGGCCAACCTCATCAAGAGCCTGCAGCCGCGCTTCAACGTCGTCTTCCGCGACGACAAGAGCTACGGCTACATCCTGGTGACGGCGCACGCCTACCCGCAGATCCGCTTCTACCGCGGCGTGCTGGAGAAGCCGCACCGCTACTTCGGGCCCTTCCCCAGCGCGTGGGCGGTGCGCGAGACCATCGGCCACCTGCAGAAGATCTTCCGCCTGCGCACCTGCGACGACACCGTGTTCAGCCACCGCTCGCGCCCCTGCCTGCTGGCGCAGATCGGCCGCTGCTCGGCGCCCTGCGTGGGGCGCATCGACCCGCAGGCGTACGCGCGCGACGTGGCGCACGCGGCGGCGTTCCTGGAGGGGCGCGAGGACGACGTGGTGGCGGACCTCACGCAGAAGATGGAGGCGGCCTCGGCGCAGCTCGACTACGAGTCGGCGGCGCGCTGGCGCGACGAGATCCGCATGCTGCAGCGCGTGCTCTCGGGCCAGGCCGTGGAGGCTGCGGGCGCGAGGGACGCCGACCTCGTGGCCGCGGTGGAGAAGGAGGGCCTCTGGTGCGTCACGCTCGCCATGGTGCGCGGCGGCCGGCACCTGGGCGACCGCAGCTTCTTCCCGCAGAACGCGGCCGGGAGCGACGCCGAGACGGTGGTGGAGGCCTTCCTCGGCCAGCACTACGCGGTGCAGGCGGTGCCCGCGCGGGTGATCGCCGACGCCGTGGCCGACCCCTCGGCCCTGGCGGAAGGACTCGGCGAGCTGGCGGGCCGTGCCGTGGGCGTGGTCGCGCGGCCGCAGGGCGAGGCGAGGCTGTGGCTGGAGATGGCGCGCAAGAACGCCTCGCTCGCCCTCGACAGCCGCCTCGCCGCGCAGGCCACGCAGGAGGCGAGGGCGGCCGCGCTCACGGAGTTCCTCGCGGCGCCGGCGCCGGTGGCGCGCATCGAGTGCTTCGACATCAGCCACACCATGGGCGAGGCGACGGTGGCCTCGTGCGTGGTGTACGACCGCGGCGGCATGCAGCCCTCGGAGTACCGCCGCTTCAACGTGCGCGACGTGGCCGCGGGCGACGACTACGGCGCCATGCGCTACGCGCTAGAGGCCCGCTACCGCAAGCTCGCCGAGGGCGAGGGCCGCACGCCGGACCTGGTGCTCATCGACGGCGGCCTGGGGCAGCTCGGCGCCGCGGTCGGCGTGATGCAGGACCTGGGCCTCGCCGGCATCGCGATGGTGGGCGTGGCCAAGGGCGAGGAGCGCAAGCCCGGTCTCGAGCAGCTCTTCGTCGCGGGCGAGGAGGGGGCGCGGCGCCTGCCCCCCGACCACCCGGCGCTGCATCTCATCCAGCAGGTGCGCGACGAGGCCCACCGCTTCGCCATTACCGGACACCGCGCGCGGCGCGGCAAGGCGCGCACGGCCTCGCGGCTGGAGGAGATCGGCTCCATCGGGCCGAAGCGCCGGCAGCGCCTGCTCGCGCACTTCGGCGGCCTGCAGGGCGTGCTGGCCGCGAGCGTGGAGGACCTTTCGCGGGTCGAGGGGATCAGCCGTACACTGGCGGAACGCATCTACAACGAACTGCACTGACGAGCCCCGCCCCGTGCCCGCGAGCCCCGGATCGCCCCCGCCGCTGAACCTGCCGCTGCTGCTCACCTGGCTCCGGATCGTCGCGATCCCGCTCTTCGTGGCGGTGCTCTACTTCCCGGCCGACTGGCTCTCGGAGCACCAGGCCAACGTGGTCTCCATGTGGATCTTCATCCTCGCGGCGATCACGGACTGGGCCGACGGCTACCTCGCCCGCCGGTGGAACCAGACCACCTCCTTCGGCGCCTTCCTGGACCCGGTGGCCGACAAGCTCATGGTGGCCGCCGCCCTGATCGTGCTGGCAGAGAAGGGCCTGGTGGACCCCTTCGCCGCGCTCATCATCATCGGCCGCGAGATCACCATCTCGGCGCTGCGCGAGTGGATGGCGCAGCTGGGCCAGTCCAAGAACGTCGCCGTCAACATCCTGGGCAAGGTGAAGACGGTCACGCAGCTCGTGGCCATCCCGTTCCTGCTCTTCAACGGCGTGCTCTTCGGCCTGTTCCACACCAACCCCGTGGGGCGCGTGCTCATCTGGGTGGCCGCGATCATCACGTTGTGGTCGATGGTGGTGTACCTGCGGGCCGCGGTCCGCCCGGCCTCGCCCCCCGCGGGTTGACGGTCCGGGGTGCCGCGCGTAGCATCGCGGAAATCCTATATTAATCATCTGCCTGCTGCGGTTTCTTCAAGTTTCCGCTCAGGTTCCAGCCGGGTATTCGCCGATGCGCCTGCGAGCTGCCGTTGCCGCGATGGTCGCCTGCCTCGTCGCCGCCCCCGCCCTGGGCGCGACCGCGGTGGAGCTGCGCGCGCTGCTCGCCTCCGGAAAGGCCGAGGAGGCCTATCGCGCGGGCCGCGCCTCGCCGGAGCGGCTGGGCGAGCCGGCGTTCGACTACGCGTTCGGCGTCGCGGCCATCGAGGTCGGCAAGGCGGCCGAGGGCGTCCTGGCGCTCGAGCGCGTGCTGCTGGCGGACCCCGACGACGACGAGGCTCGCGTCGCGCTGGCGCGCGGCTACTTCAACCTGGGCGAGGACGCCCGGGCGCGCGAGGAGTTCGAGACGGCGGCGGCCCACCACCCGCCCGCCGCGCTCGCGGGCGTGATCGAGGAATACCTCGCGGCGATCCGCGTCCGCGTCGCCAAGTACGAGCCGACCGCCATGGCCTACGTGATGCTCGGGGGCGGGCACGACTCCAACCCCCGCGCGGGCGTCGACAACCCCGAGATCACGCTGCCGGTATTCGGCTCGGTGACCGTGGTGGACTCGGGCCTGCGCGTGGGCAGCCGGGCCGCCGAGGCCAGCGCCGGATTGCGCGCGACCACCCCGTTCGCGCCGGGCGTGACCGCCTTCGCCGCCGCCAGCGCCGATGCCTCGCGCTATGCCGCGGTGGGCGAATTCGACCAGGCGCTCTTCGCCGGCACCGCCGGCCTCGCTTCCCGGCGCGGGGCCTGGGGCTGGCGCGCCGCGGCCAGCGGCTCGTACCAGCGGCTCGGGGGCGTGCCGTACCGCCGCGTGCACGGGTTCGCGGTGGACGGCTCCTGGCAGCCCGGTGCGCGCGACGCGTTCTCGGCCGGCCTGCAGCGCGGCCGTTTCGCCTACGACGGCGCCAATGCCGTGCGCGATGCCGACTTCACGTCGGCAAGCCTCGCCTGGAAGCACCTGCTCGCCGGCGCCTGGCGCCCGGAACTGGAGGTGGCGATCAACGGCGGCCGCGAGGAGAACCGCCTGGCCGATCGCCAGGACCTTTCGCGCCGCCTGCGCGGGGCGCGGCTGGCCGCGGCGATCTCGCCGCCGGGCCGCTGGACGCTTTCCACCGGCGCCTCGTGGCTCGCCAGCGACTACCTCGAGCCCGACCTGGTGCTGCAGGCCACGCGCGAGGACCGCTACGCCGTGGTCGAGTTCGCGGTGGAGTGGCGCTTCGCGCCCGGGCTGGCTGCCCGTGCCGAGTTCTCGGCGGCGCGCAATCGCTCGAACCTCGAGCTGTACGAGTACGACCGGCGCACCGCGATGCTGCGACTGCGCTACGAGACGCGCTAGGAGCCCGCCCATGAACCTCGTCCGCCTCCTCGCCGCCGCCTTCCTGGCCGCCGCCTCGCTGGGCGCCCAGGCGCAGTCGGCTGGCCGCGTGCTCGCCGCCGCGGGCGAGGTGACGGCGCTGCGCGCCGGCCGCGAGGTGGGCCTGGTCGCAGGCTCGGCGGTCGACGCCGCGGACGAGATCGTCACCGGCGAGGCCGCCACGGCGCAGATCCGCCTGAGCGACGGGAGTCTGCTCGCGATCCGCGCCCGCTCGCGCGTCTCGCTGGCCGCCTACCGCTTCACCGGCACCGACGACGGGCTCTCCCAGGTGACCCTGCGCCTGCTGCGCGGCGGGCTGCGCGTGCTGACGGGGCTCATCGGCAAGCGCCACCGCGACCGCTGGCACCTCGCTTCCCCCGTGGCCACCGTGGGCATCCGCGGCACCGCGTTCTCGGTGGTGCACTGCGCGCAGGACTGCGCCGAGGCCGATGGCGCCGCGGCGCCGGACGGCACCTACGGCGTGGTGTTCGAGGGCCGGATCGCCGTCGAGAACGACGCGGGCTCGCGCGAGTTCGGCGTCGACGAGGGGTTCTTCGTGGCCGACGCCGCGACCGCGCCGCGGCCGCTGCTGGGAAGGCCGGGTTTCCTGCGCGACCGCCTGGAGGCGCGGGCCAAGCGGCGGGAGCAGCGTCGCGAGGCGCAGGAGCGCCTGGCGGCGGCCCGGGCGGAGGCGGCGATGCGCCCGCCGGTCCCGCCCGCCGTGCGCGACGCGCTGGCCGCCTCGGCCCTGCGGCCCGTGGCGACGCTGGGCACGCTCGCCTCGCCCATCATCGCGGCGGCCGACCTTCGCGACGCCGACGGCAGCGTCTCGCTCCTGGGCCCGGGGCTGGGCGCAGGCACCGCGTTCACCGGCGCGACGCAGGAGCTCGCCCTCGTCGACGGCGGCCGCGGCGCGGTCGTCGTGCTCGACGGCCAGCGGGGCAAGCTGGACCAGTTCTCGTTCAACGCCGGCGCGGTGGCGGGCGACCGGCAGGGCGCGCTCGTGCTGGACGGCGGCGCGATCGCCGGCGACGGCGCGGTCACCTGGGGCCGCTGGACGGACGAGGCGCTCGTGCGCGTGGCCGGCGTGTCCGGAAAGCCCGACACCGGGGTGCACTTCTTCTTCGGCAACCTCACCCCGGAGACCTTCTTCGGCACGCTCCCGTCGTCGGCGACGGCCGTGCGCTACGAGTACTACGGAGGGACGCGCCCGACCAACGGCCAGGCGACGCCGGGGCAGTTCCTGGACGGGCTCTTCGTGGTCGACTTCCTGGCTCGCGCCATCGCCGGCGGGGTCCGCTACGAGATCGACTCCGTGACCTACGAGGTGCCGGTGCCCGTCACGCCGATCACGGCGCGCTCGGGATTCGTGGGCTTCTCGTACCACGGGGAGAACGCCGGCCGGTGGAGCTGCGCCTGCAACGGCGCCTCGGGCGCCATCGACTCGTTCACCGTGAGCGGCCTGTTCCTGGGCAGCCGGGCGCAGAACCTGGGGGTGACCTACGCCACCGTCGACGCGGTGGCGGGGCGCACGGCGGGGGCGGCCGTCTTCCGCTGCGCCGGAACGGGCTGCCGGTAGCCGGTTGCCCGGGAATCGCGGGAGCCGCTATAATGCGGGGCTTCACGCGGCAGTAGCTCAGTTGGTAGAGCGCAACCTTGCCAAGGTTGAGGTCGAGAGTTCGAGACTCTTCTGCCGCTCCAGTTTCCCTTCGGGGGGAGGTGAATCCTCCCCCCGAAGCGTTTCAAGCTCCCGGTCGCGCGTCGGGCCGGGCACCCTGGCGGGGTGGCAGAGTGGTTATGCAGCGGCCTGCAAAGCCGTGTACAGCGGTTCGATTCCGCTCCCTGCCTCCAGATCAAGCGTCGCGAAAGGTCGCCAAGCGGCGCAGGCCCCGATCCTCCAGAGGAGAAAATGCGTTTCCCGGCGTCGGGATCGGGCGCGGGGGGTCGTTGACAGGCGGGGGTACGTGGGGGTACGTTGGGGGGCACCGCCAGTGTGGTTCCCAGGAGGTACCCCCAGATGGCCTGCACCGACTTCCTCACCGATCGCACCATCCAGAACCTCAAGCCTGGGCCGCGGCCGTACAAGAAGGCTGACGGTCTGGGCATGCTCCTGCTGGTGAACCCGGACGGCTCGAAATACTGGCGGTTCCGGTACCGTTTCGACGGCAAGGACAAGAGCCTCGCGCTGGGCGTCTACCCCGACGTGACCCTCAAGCGCGCCCGGGAAAAGCGCACCGAGGCGCGCGCGCTGCTCGATCGCGGCGTCGATCCGCTCGCGGCTCGCAGAACCGACAGGATCGAGCGACGCACGAAGGCCGCAACGACGTTCGAGGCTGTCTCCCTCGAGTGGCTTGGAAAGCAGCGGGCGAAGTGGTCGGATTCGCACGCCAACATCGTGCAGTCGCTGCTCGAGCGCGACCTCTTCCCCAGCCTTGGCAGTTTCCCCATGGGGGAGATCACCCCGCCGCTGATGCTAGACACCCTGCGGAAGATTGAAGCGCGTGGCGCGCTGGTGACGCTCAGCAAGGCGCGCATCTGCGCGAGCCAGGTCTTCCGGTACGCGATCGGCAGCGGGCGGGCCACCTCCGACCCCACGCGAGACCTCCGCGGGCAGTTCCAGGTGCGCACCCCTCGAAACTACGCCCGCCTCGCCGAGAAGGATCTGCCCGACTTCCTCGCGAAGCTCGAGACCTACGATGGCAACCTCCTCACGCAGCTCGCCTTGAGACTCCTGGTGCTGACCTTCGTGCGCACCGGCGAGTTGCGCGGCGCGCGGTGGCCGGAGATCGACTTCGACAAGCGCGAGTGGCGCGTGCCGGCCGAACGCATGAAGATGGGCACCGAGCACCTCGTGCCACTTTCGCGCCAGGCGATCGCGGTGCTGCGCGAGCTGCAGGAGCTCACCGGCGGCGAGGACTTCATTTTCCCGAACGACCACCGCGGCGGTGTGCCGATGAGCGAGAACACGATCTTGTTCGCGCTCTACAGGTTGGGCTACCGCGGGAGGGCCACCGGGCACGGATTCCGTGCCACCGCGAGCACCATCCTCAATGAGCAGGGCTGGCAGGCCGACGTGATCGAGAGCCAGCTCGCCCACAAGGAGCCGAACAAGATCCGCGCGGCGTACAACCACGCGCAGTACCTGCCCGAGCGCCGGCGGATGATGCAGGCCTGGGCCGACTTCCTCGACGCGAAGCGCGCTGCCGGCGAGAAGGTCGTGAGCATGAGACGGCGCGCGTAGGCGGCGGAGCCCGGCGTGCGACCGCCGGGCCCGCCTCACCATGAAGCACCTTCACAGGAGGCACACCATGGCTGCGAGAAATTCTACCGACCCCCACGAGATTCAGGCGCTGGTCAGTGACGGCCTGAGCCGGGCGCACTCGCCCATTGTTGGGGCCATCGCGGTGCTCGCCGGCGATGCTGGCTCGAGCACGACGCGCGCCGTCGCGGCGTCCTGCCGCGAGATCTGGAACGCGATCGAGACTGCGGATCGGCACGTCGACGTCGCGGGCCCCCCGTCGGCAAGCCAGTGGACCGCTGCCGCGGTTGCCGTGCAGCTGGCGATGGGCGCCTGCGCGAGGGTAGTGCATCAGCTCCAGGAGGACGACAACCTCGGCGCTGTCGATCGCGCTGGGCACGGCGAGCGCCTCCTGCACGTGGCCAACCTGGTCACGTCGTGCGGCGCCCAGCTCGCCGAACTTCACAGGCGGATCCTCACGGCGTGGCGGGCCACCGGGGCGAAAGCCGCGTGAGCATCAGGGGCCGCGTGCCGGTCGTCCTTTCCCAGGGCGAAGCGGCCGCGGCAGCACGGTGGCTGCTCGTACGGTATCGGCCAAGAGAGACGATCATTGGCGGCGGCGCGCGCTTCGCCCGCGAGCAGCTCAGGATGGCGCGGAATCTCGCGCGGCGGCTCGAGAAGGCTGCCAGGAGGAAGCGCCCGGCAATTGCCCTGCGGATTCCGATCCCGAGGGAGGAGGCCGCGTGGTACGCGCAGCAGCTCTTCTTCGGGCGCGCCGTGGTGATTTCGGCGCTGCCCGGAGGGGCCGCATTCTGGGCAGCCGTGCATCGTCGCGCGGGACGACCAGCTGGTAAGGCACCGCGGCCGACCGTTGGGAAGCGCCGCCAGCGGCAGATTCGCCGCAAGGAGCGCGACGCGGCATCCGCTGTCGAGGCATCGGTCATCGGCAATCCAGCAGTGGCGGCACGTCCCGGGAGGCGCTTGGTCCAGTTCCGTAAGTAGTCGATTTTCTCCATGATTTAGTTCCGTCTTTCGTCGCTCGACCATCGGCGACACACTGCGCCCCGTCATGTCCAGAACGAGGAGGTGCGCAGTGGTGACGGTGTCGAACTCGCAGCGACTGCTGCGTCCCAAGGCGGCCTGCCAGAAACTCGGAGTCGGGCCGACCACGTTGAAGATGCTGGTGCGCAACGACCCCACCTTTCCGCGGAAGGTGGCGATCGGCAGGGCCGTTGCGTTCCTCGAGCACGAGCTCGACGCGTGGATCGCCGCCCGCGTGAAGGAACGCGACGCCCGCCTGGCCGCGTAAGGTGAGCGGGCTGCACCTCGTGGGCGATTTCAGCGGCGACCTGGACGCGCTCGCCGATGGTGAGTTCGTCGCCCGTTGGCCCGACCTCAGCGACGAGGAGCGCGGCAACCTCGCCGCCGATGTCCGTCGACGTGCTATCGAGCGCTACCGACGGCTCACTCCTTATGTCGAGACGAGCGTCGATCGCGCCGAGCGCGAGGGTGCCGCGCAAGCCAGGCGCCCCGCGGTTCCGTCGTTCCCGTGGTCCTGGGCAGGGGAGGCGGCGCCGCAGCTCGACGCGCCGCAACTCATCAAGGGCGTGATCCCGGCCGGCGCGTTCGCGCTCGTCTTCGGGCCTCCCGGGAGCGGGAAGAGTTTCCTCGCCGCCGACCTGGCGGCACACGTCGCCGCGGGCCTCGATTGGCGGGGCCATCGCGTGCGCGGCGGGCCTGCCACCTACGTCGCGGCGGAGGCCGGGGGCGCGATTCTCGGGCGCTTCATCGCGGCGCGCGAGCACGTGCTGCCCGAGAGCTTCGAGGGAACGTGGCCGCTCGCGGTCATGACCCGCGGGCCGGATCTGCTCAACATGGTCCAGGTCGAGGCGCTCATCGAGGAGCTGGCCGCAATCGCCGGCGCGGCAGGTGCACCGCTCGGGCTCGTCGTCGTGGACACGCTTTCGCGCTCGATCCAGGGCGCAGACGAGAACTCAAGCGAGGCAATGAGCCTCGTCGTGGGCGCGGTAGATAGACTCCGCGAGGCAACGGGAGCAGCCGTGATGCTGGTGCACCACAGCGGAAAGGACTCGACCCGCGGCGCACGAGGGCATTCCTCCCTGCTCGCGGCGTGCGACGTCGCGATCTCGGTCGACGAGAAGGTGGCGACTGTCGTGAAGAGCCGCGACGGCCGCACCGGCGACGTGTACGCATTCGACCTCCGCCAGGTCGAGCTCGGCCGCGATGCCGACGGCGACGCGGTGACCACCTGCATAGTCGAGCACGTCGAAGGCGACGGCGCGCCCATGGTGCTGAACACGGCGAACCTGCGCGGGACCCCCAAGGTCATGCTCGAGCGCCTCTTCGCGATTCTGCGCCGCTACCGTCGCAACCTCGTGGACCAGGGAAGGCCTCCCGATGAGGCGCGGGTCAACATCGGCGCGCTGCGCGAGGATCTCGAGAAGCGCGGCGTGCCCAAGGCCACGTTCTACGACGCCCTCGGGGCGCTCGAACGACGCGGCCTCGTGCGCAAGGACGGCGACGTGCTGGTTCCTGTCGAGGCGCCGCGGTGATGCGTCCGAGGCTCTTTCGCGGTCCGGGATGCAGTCCGGAAACAGTCCGGAAACAGTCCGGGAGGCAGTCCGGATTGGGCAGTCCGGCATTTACCTACGGTAAATACGGACAGTCCGAGTCCGGGTTTGCAAAACGGAAACCGGACTGCTCGCGCGATCGGCCTGCCGGCCGAGCGCTCGTCCAGGCTCAAGGCACCACCCTCAGCGACGCGCGACGCATTGTGGCCGACGCCGGGCCAGTGCAGTCGCCGGCCTTCACCGCTGGCCTTGCGGCAGCCCACGCCCTGGCCAGCATCGTGCCTCGCTGCCCGAAAGCGGGGAGGGAGGACGAGTGAACGCCACTCACACCCTCGGAACGAGCAACGCGCGCGTGCGCGCGCGTCTCGGGCTGGGCCCCGTGACCCTTGCGGCGACCTGGCTGCTGGGCGCGGCGGCTGCCGTAGGCGTCGCTTGCAGGGCGCTCCATGGCTGGGTGAGGAATCACACGCGAGAGGCGCGCGAGTGCATGCGTCGCGAATGTGCCCCCGCTCGTACCCCCAGCCGGCTGAGGTTCTCCCAGTGAACGCGCTCGCGAGCCCCACGATCGCCGCCTCCTGGGGCGGCGAGTTCTGGTACGTCGCTCGCCTGGACGAGCAGCTGAGGGTCGTGGAGCAGCTGAGCGGCTTCTTCCCCAACCGCATGGAGGCGCTCCCACACTTGGCCTGGCAGCGGAACCGGGGCGCGAATGTGCGTCTGGTTCGCGAGGCCTTTTTTCGAGAGATCACGGAGGACTGAATGGACGGCGGAATTTCAGCGATTCTCGCGGTGGCTTCCATGGCTGCCACGGCCACCGGCGCGGTCGTGAGCGCGCGCGGCGCGCGCGAGCAGGCCAACGCGGCCGCGGCGCAGGCGAACTACCAGGCGGCCGTCGCGCGCAACAACCAGACGATCGCGAGCCAGTACGCGCAGGCCGAGATCCAGCGCGGCCAGGTGCTCGAGCAGAACAAGCGCATGGAGACCGCGCAGCGCGAGAGCGCGATCCGCGCCGCGGTGGGCGCCTCGGGCCTGGACCCGAACAGCGGCACGCCGCTTCGCCTGCAGTCGGATGCCGCCATGGTGGGCGAGCAGGACGCGCTCACGCTCCGCGCCAACGCCGCGCGCGCGGCCTACGGCTACACGGTGGAGGGCCTGGACTTCGGCGCTCGCGCATCGCTCCTCGACTCCGAGGCCGAGAACGCGAGCCGAGCCGGCTCCCTCGGCATGTGGTCTTCGATCATCGGCGGGGCGGCGAGCGTCTCGGACAAGTGGCTCAGCTACCGCCGCAACGGGTTCTTGGGGGGATAGGCGATGCCGACTATCCCCTTCAATCCCTCGCCCACGGTGGCGCCTGCGGGTGCCTCGGGCGTCTTCCAGAACATCCCCGAGCGGCCCGGCGCCTTCGGTGCGACGGTGGGCGCCGCGCAGCAGCAGCTCGGACGCACGCTCGAGGGCGTCGGCGACGTGATGGCCGCCCAGGCCCTGCAGCTCCA
>JAKOWJ010000107.1 GCA_029781595.1 Pseudomonadota bacterium
CCTGGCCCGTGGGCATGGGCAAGCGCTTCCACGGCGTGTACGACCTTCGCGAGAAGCGCATGCGGGTCTTCCGGCCCGGCGCCGACCGCCTGGACCAGCAGGACGAGATCGTCGCCGACATCGACGATGCGGCCATCGCCGAGCGTTTCGGCGCGGAGCTCGCCCAGGCGAGGAACGAGATCGAGCTGGTCTCGGGCGCGAGCCCCGAGTTCGACCACGAGGCCTTCCTGGCCGGCAGGCAGACGCCCGTCTTCTTCGGCTCGGCCATCAACAACTTCGGCGTGCACGAGGTGCTCGACGCCCTGGCGCAGCTCGCGCCCCCGCCCCGGCCGCGCGTGGCCATCCAGCGCGCCGTCGAGCCGCACGAGGGCAAGTTCACGGGCGTCGTCTTCAAGATCCAGGCGAACATGGACCCGGCGCACCGCGATCGCATCGCCTTCGTGCGCGTGTGCTCCGGCCAGTTCGAGCGCGGCATGCGCCTCACGATCGTGCGCAACGGCAAGACCATCCGGCCCGGCAGCGTCGTCTCGTTCCTGTCGCAGCGCCGCGAGCTGCTGGACTTCGCCTTCCCCGGCGACATCATCGGCATCCCCAACCACGGCACGCTGCAGCTGGGCGACACGCTCACCGAGGGCGAGAGCCTGCAGTTCACGGGGCTGCCCTTCTTCGCGCCCGAGATCTTCCAGGCCGTGGAGATCGCCGACCCCATGAAGAGCAAGCAGTTGAAGCTCGGCCTGGCGCAGCTCGGCGAGGAGGGTGCCATCCAGGTCTTCCGCCCGCACCACGGCGGCGCGCTGCTGCTGGGCGCGGTGGGGCAGCTGCAGTTCGAGGTGGTGGCCCACCGCCTGCAGCACGAGTACGGCGTGCCGGCGCGCATGGCGCCCTCGAAGTTCCGCCTGGCGCGCTGGGTCACGGCCGCGGACCCGAAGGAGCTCGCGCGCTTCATCGACGCCAACGGCCACCGCGTGGCCTACGACGCGGTGGACGCGCCCACCTTCCTGGCGAGCGCCAACGCCGAGCTCACGGTCACGCAGGAGCTGTGGAAGGACATCCGCTTCCACGCCCTGCGCGAGCACGCGGGCCTGGTCTTCCAGCAGCGGCTGGAGGGCTGAGGCCGGCCGCGCCGCCTAGCGGCGCTTGAAGGTGAACTTCTGCCCGCCGACGGCGGCCTGGTACATGAGGCCGCCCTTGGCCACGGTGAAGGTCGCCATGCCCTTGTAGTACTTGCCGATGGTCTTGGCGTCGTGGCGGCCGCCGCTCGCGCCGGCCGAGGCGCCCGCGGTGCCGGCCTGCGCGCCCGCGCCCGCGGTGAGCGCGACGGCGGAAGCCTCCGCGCCGAACTCGAAGTTGCCGCTGGTGAATTCCTTCAGCGCGCGCGCGTCCTCGAAGAAGATGATCTGGCTGAAGGCCTGGCCGCCGAGCTGGAAGCCCACCGACAGCTGCGTCATCGTCGTGTCGCCGATCCAGGCGCCCTTCTCGTACACGCGGCCCTCGCCGTGCGCGGCGCCCACGCCGATGCCGCCCTTGCCGATGGTGGGGAAGACCGCGTAGCCGTAGGCGTGCTGGAAGAAGGCGCCGCTCTCGCCGGCCTTGCGGAAGACGTCGATCGTGTCCGCGTACTCGTCGGCGCGCGCGGCGGCCACCGGCAGCATCGTGGCGAGGAGGATGGAAAGGAGCGTTCTCCGGTTCATGTCGTGTTCTCCGTGGGAATGCCCCGGCGGGGCGGGAAAGGTGGCGCGGGGAGCGCCATCATGCCCGTTCGACGCCGCGCCCGCCGCGGAGGTTCACGGCATTTCATGCCCTGTCGCCGATCCGCGACAGCGCGGAAATCGCGGCGCTAGCGGCCGAACAGCGGGAAGAACGCGCGATCGACCGTGAGCAGGTGGCGCACCACGACGTCCTGCGCCACGAACTCGACGACGGCGCCCAGGCTCGACTCGCCCGCCGCCAGCCGCGAGCGCAGCACGCCCGCGCGGCGCAGGAGCCCGGCGTGCGCGCGGCGGTGCTTGTCGAGCGCGGCGTAGCCGGCGCGCCCGAGGATGGCCTCCTCGTGCGCGAAGTGCCGGCGCGAGTGCTCCACGAGATCGTCGAGCGCCTCCAGCCGCCCGTCGCCCGCGCGGGGCTGGCCCAGGCTCAGCTCGATCACGCGGTTGGCGCGCGCGAAGAGCTCGCGGTGCTCGGCGTCGATGTCGGGCTCGCCGCTCTCGTAGGCTTCCTGCCACGCGAGCGCGAGCCGGCCGCCCGCCTCGCCCGCCCACTGGTCGGAGTTGCCGCGGCGGTCCGTGTGCACGCGGTCTCGCCCGCCCCACTTGGCCTGGTAGAGCGCCTCGTCCAGTCGCAGGAACCAGGCGCGCGCGTCCTCGTCGCCGTGGTGCTCCGCGACGCCCAGGCTCACGGTCACCGGTCCCACCTCGCGGAAGGGGCGGGCCGCCACGGCCACCCGCAGGTGCTCCGCCAGGCGCCCGGCGCCGCGGTAGCCCGTGCCGGGGGCCAGCACCGCGAATTCCTCCCCGCCCCAGCGGAAGAGCAGGTCCGAGGGCCGGATGTGGTCCTGGAGCCGGTCCACCAGCTCGCGCAGGACCGAGTCGCCCGCGCCGTGACCGAAGGTGTCGTTCACGCGCTTGAAGTGGTCCACGTCGACGAGCACCAGGCTCACCGGCGCGCGCGTCTCCAGGCTCCTCGCCAGCTCGCCCGCGACCACGCGCTCGAAGTGCGAGCGGTTCCACGCCCCGGTGAGGTGATCGGTGGCCGCCAGCCGCTCGAGCTGCAAGATGCGCGTGCGCAGCTCGTCCAGCTCCGGGCGAAGCGCGGCGTCGCCGGCGACGACCAGGACGCGGCCGGGCATGTCGATGCGCCGGAACGCGGCCCGCCCGCCGCCGGGCGTTTCGGGCAGCGCCACCGGCAGGCCGTCCGGTGCGAGGGCCGTGCCCGCCGCCAGCCGCGCCTCGCCGAACTGCCGCCGCCAGGCGAGGTTGGCCTGCACCAGCCCCAGCGCGGGGTTGGCCAGCGCGAGCGGCGCGGGAAAGTCCATGAAGGTCTCGAGGACCTCCGCCTGGCCGGCCCCGGCCGGGACGAATCCCGCCGGGCCGGCGGGTGCCGCCGGCGCTTCCATGGGTCGAATGCCTCCCGGCGGACGATCCGTGCCGCCCGCCGCTGTGCCATTGATATCGGGCAACGAATCCGATTCCTGAGTGGGGACAATGGTCCCGTCAGCCTCGGGAGGGCCCATGAAACAGGTCGTGGTTCTCGGCGCCGGCACCGGCGGCGCGCTCATCGCCAACCTCCTCGCGCAGAAGCTGGACCTGCGCGAATGGGTGATCACCGTCGTGGACCGCGGCCACGTCCACGTCTACCAGCCCGCCCTGCTCTTCCTGCCCTTCGCGCTGTACGGCCACGACGACCCGAAGGACGTCGTGCGGCCCATCGGCGATCCCCTGCCGCGCAACGTGAACTTCCTCACCGCGGACATCCTGCGGATCGACACGGAGAAGAAGACCGTCGAGACGAGCCTCACGACGCTGCGCTACGACTTCCTGGTGGGCGCGCTCGGCTGCCGCGTGGCGCCGGAGGAGATCGAGGGCCTGGCGGACGCCATCGGCCACGACGGCGTGCACACCTTCTACACGCTGGAGGGCGCCACCGCGATGCGCCCGGCGCTGGAGTCCATGCGCGAGGGCCGCCTGGTCATCGACGTGTGCGACATGCCCATCAAGTGCCCCGTGGCGCCCATCGAGTTCGCCTTCCTCGCCGACTACTACTTCACGCAGAAGGGCGTGCGCGACGCCATCGACATCACGCTGGTCACGCCCTACTCCGGCGCCTTCACCAAGCCCAACGCCAACCGCGTGCTCACCGAGATGGCCAGGGCCAAGGGCGTGAACGTGGTCGCGGACTTCGCGGCCGAGTCGGTCGACGGCGCGGCCAGGACGCTCAGGGCCTTCGACGGGCGGACGCTCGAGTTCGACCTGCTGTGCGCCATCCCGCCCAACCTGGGCCCGCAGGTGCTCGACGACTCGGGCCTGGGCGACGGCACGGGCTACGCGCTCACGGACCCGCGCACCCTCAAGGCGAGGAGCGCGGACTTCGTCTACTTCCTGGGCGACAACACGAACGTCTCCACCTCCAAGGCGGGCAGCGTCGCGCACTTCGAGGCCGAGACGGTGGTGGAGAACCTGCTGCGCGAGATCGCCGGCAAGCCGGCGCTGCCGAGCTTCGACGGCCACGCCAACTGCTTCATCGAGACGGGCCACCACAAGGCGATGCTGCTCGACTTCAACTACGACATCGAGCCGCTGGAGGGCTCCTTCCCGATGGCGCACGTGGGCCCCTTCTCGCTGCTGAAGGAGAGCCACATGAACCACGTGGGCAAGCTCGCCTTCCAGTGGGTGTACTGGAACCTGCTGCTCAAGGGCCGGCTGCCCAACGTGCCCCTGCTGCCCTCGCACATGAACTTCATCGGCAAGGACCTGGAGACCACGCCCCACGCCCGCCACGCCCGCGAGATGAAGGTGCGCGACGTCATGACGAAGGAGGTGGTGAGCGTGCACAAGGGCAGCGCGCTCACGGCCGCGGCCACGCTCATGGTGCAGAAGAAGGTGAGCGGCGTGCCGGTGCTCGACGAGCACGACCGGCTGGCCGGCGTGCTCACCGAGGCCGACTTCCTCTCGGCGATGAACCTCGAGCAGAGCGCGGTCACGGACACGCTGGAGACGGTGGTGAGGAAGCGCCGCGCCCGCAAGGGCATGGGCACCATCGTGGACGACATCATGACCACGCCGCCCATCACCATCCGCGAGGACGAGACGCTGCGCGAGGCGGTGACGCTCATGGACACCAACCGCATCAAGCGGCTGGTGGTGACGGACGACGACCGGCGCGTGCGCGGCGTCGTCTCGCGCGGGGACCTGCTGCGACTTTACGCGATGAAGTAGCCGCGCGCGGCTAGAGGGCCACCGGCTCCTCGAAGGACGGGGGCGTGGCGAGCACCGCGCGCTCGGCAGCGGCGGCTTCCTCGGCGAGCCTGGCGCGCGCGGCCTCCAGCGCGCCCTGCTCGGCGTCGCGGCGAAGGCGCGCCACCGTGGCCTCGTCGGCCAGGGCCTGGGCGCGCGCGGCGGCGAGCGACTGCGCCTCGCGCTCGGCGTCGGCCAGGGCGCGGCGGGCCTTCGCGGCTTCCGCCTCGGAGAGCGCGCGGCCCAGCGTGGCCGCCTCCTGCTCGCACTCCAGGCGCGCCTTGGCGTCGGTCATGCGCGCGATGTGGCGCTCGGCGCGGGCGAGCGAGTCGAGCGCGGTGGCGAGGCGCGTCTCGGCGCGGCGGCGGCGGCGCAGCGCCACGGCGCGCACGATCGCGGCGCGGGTGGCCTTCTCGGCGCAGTCGCGGGCCTGCGCGGCCTGGGCCTCGGCGTGGGCGCTGGCCCGCAGCTGGCGCTGCGCGGCGCGTTCGGCCTGGCTCTCGGCGGCGCGCGCGGCCTGCAGCGCGCGTTCCACGGCGTCCTCGCGGGCCTGCGCCTGCGCGGCGGACGATTCGGACTGCTTCGCGAGGACCTCGGCCTTCGCGGCGGCATTGCGCATCGCCTCGGTCTCGCGGCGGACGGCGGCGATGCGGCGCATGGCGGCCTGGGCTGCGGCGTCCTCGGCGGCGGTGCGCTCTTCCGCGAGGCGGGCTTCCACGGCGTCGAGCTCGGCGCGGGCCTTCAGGGCCGGCGCGAGTTCCTCGTCGGCGAGGCGGCGGCGCTCGGCGGCGGCCAGGGCCTCCCGGTCGGCGTCGACGCGAGCCTGAAGGGCATCGGCGGCGGCGCGCTCGGCCTCGGCACGCCGGGCCGGCAGGGCGGTGGCCTCGCGATCCAGGGCGATGCGGCGCAGCGACTGTTCCTCGGCGTCGCGCTCGGCCGCGCACAGGGCGGTGGCGGCGCGCGCCGCGTCCTCGTCGGCGATGCGGCGCGCGTCGAGGGCGGCCGTGGCGGCGGCTTCGGCCGCGGCGCGCTCGCGCGCGGCGACCATCGCGGCTTCCTCGGCGCGGATGCGCGCCTCCATCTCCTCGTCTGCGCGCTGCGCCTCGGCCAGGCGCGCCTCGGCCGCGCGGGCCAGCGCGACCTCGCGTTCCGACCGCTCGGCGGTGCGACGCAGCACTTCGCGCTCGTGGTCCAGGCGCACGCGCGCGGCCTCGCGCAGGACCGTCTCGGACTGGAGGCGGTCGCGGATGGCGGATTCCTCCTCCTCGCACACGCGCGCGCGCTCGGCGGCCTCGCGGGCGTGCTGCTCGGAGAGCTCGGCGGCGGCGAGGCCCCGGTCCAGCAGTTCCTTCTCGGCGGCCGCGCGGCGTTCCAGCGCGACCTGGTCGCGGGCCTGGGCGATGCGGCGGCGGCGGGCCAGCTCCGCGAGGCGCTCGTCCTCGGCGGCGCGGGCGCGCGCGGCGTCGGCGGCCACGCGCTCGGCCTCGGTGCGCGACTCGGCCACCAGCCGGGCGCGGGCTTCCTCGGTGGCGCGCGTCTCGGCCGCCAGGCGCGCGGTGGTCTCGGCGCCGATGCGGCTCTCGAGCTCGGCGCGGGCGGCTTCCTCGGCGCGGGCGGTTTCCTCGGCCGCGAGGCGCGCGCGGCGCTCGGCGGCCAGGCGCGATTCCTGGGCGGCGATGGCCTGGGCGTGGGCGGTGCGCTGGGCCTCGGCCTCGGCGTCGGCGGCGGCCATGGCGCGGGCGATCTCGGCGGCGCGCGTCTCGGCGGCGGTCTTCAGGGCGATGTCGGCGGCGGCCTGCCGGTCGGCTTCCTCGGCGAGGCGGGCGTCGGCGGCGGCACGCGCCTCGGCGGCGGCGCGCGCGCGTTCCTCGAAGGCGGCGCGGTTCCTCGCCTGCTCGGTGGCCTGCATCTCGACGCGGGCGCGGGCGGCCTGGGCCTCCTGCTCGCGGCGGTCGGCCTCGTGGCGGGCCTGGGCCAGCGCGGCGGCCTGTTCCTCGGCCGCGGCTCGGGCTTCGGCCTGGCGGCGGGCCAGGGTCTCGGTGGAGGTCCGGGCCTGCGCGGCGCGGCGCAGCCTTTCCTCGGCCAGGGCGCGGGCGTCGGCGGCGGCGTCGGCGGCGGTCTCGGCCTCGACGCGGGCGGCGGCCTCGCGGATGGCGACGAGGCGCTGGCGTTCGCCGGCGTTCTCGGCGAGGGGGGGCTTCGGTTGGGCGGCCATGGGCGGACTCCGGGGTTTCCCGTTCGGTTACACGGGATCATCCGCGCCGCCGGCCGGCCGGCAGGCCCCGAACAGGCAGGGAAACCCCCCGCAATTCGCCGCCCGGCGGGGGCTCAGAAGGAGACGAAGAAGACGGCCGCGACGAGGAGCCCGGCGGCGGTGGTGGCGAACCCGGTCACGCAGCGCATTCCCAGGCCGCGCCCGCCGGCCACGAAGGCGATGGAGGCCTT
>JAKOWJ010000114.1 GCA_029781595.1 Pseudomonadota bacterium
CCGCGACTGGGAGGCCTGCGAATCGCTGGACACGCGGTTCCACGAGACGCTCGTCTCGCGCTGCGGCAACGCGCTGCTGGCCGCGAGCTACCGGGCCATCTCGGATCGCGTGCGCGCGCTGCGCCGGCACCTGCCCCGAAAACGCGAGCGCATCGCCGGCGCGCTCGGCGAGCACGAAGCCGTGGCCCGGGCGCTCGCGCGGGGCGACGGCGACGCGGCCGCCACCGTCCTCGCCCGCCACGTGGGGAACGTGATGCGGCTTCTGTCGGCGGCCCGCTAGGCCGGCGGACCGGCCGGCTCGCCCAGGCAGTCGCCGAGCGCCGCCGCCAGCGGGTCCAGCTCGACGCGCACGGCGTCCATCAGCGCCTCGAGTCGCACGCCGTCCCCCGCGGCATCCTGCAGGCCGAGCTGGAGCTGCAGGGCGCACTCGCGCAGCGACTCGGCGCCCAGCATCCCGGCCGCGCCCTTGAGGGAGTGCGCATGGCGCGCGGCCGCGACCCGGTCGCCCGCCGCCAGCGCCTCGCGCACGCGCGCGAGCGCCTGCGCGTGGTCGCGCAGGAAGAGGCGCAGCACCTTCTCGTACAGCGGCCAGCGGCCGCCCGCGAAGCGAAGACCCGCCTCCACGGCCAGGCCCGGCACGCGGGCGAGGCACCCGCGCAGGTCCGCCCGTGCCTGCGGCGGCGCCACGGGCGCCGCGGGCCGCCCCCCCGACGCCGCCACCGGCGAAGCCTGCGCCGCCCGCGTCGCGAGGTGGCGCAGCAGCGCCGCGTACAGCGCCTGCGGATCCACCGGCTTGGCGAGGTGGTCGTTCATGCCCGCCGCCAGGCACGCCGCGCGGTCCTCGCGGAAGGCGTTGGCGGTCATCGCGACGATGGGCAGGCCGGCCAGCGCCGGTTTCGCGCGGATGAGCCGCGCGGCCGCCAGGCCGTCCAGTCGCGGCATCTGCATGTCCATGAGCACGAGGTCGAACGGGCGCGTGGTCGCGAGCAGCACCGCCTGCTCGCCGTCGGCGGCCACTTCCACCGCCAGCCCCACGGCCGCCAGCAGTTCCAGGGCCACCTCGCGGTTAACGGGGTTGTCCTCGGCGAGGAGAATGCGCGCGCCGCGGTGCGCCTCGCGCAGCCGGGACTCGGCATCCTCCGGCGAGCCATCCGGCGCCGGGCCCGCGCCCGCCTCGCCGCGGTGCAGCCGCGCGGTGAACCAGAAGGTGCTGCCCTCGCCCGGCTTGCTCTCGACGCCCGCTTCCCCGCCCATGAGGGCCGCGAGGCGCCGCGTGATCGCCAGACCCAGTCCCGTGCCGCCGCGCTCGCGCGTGGCGCTGGCGTCGACCTGCTCGAAGGGCTCGAAGAGCCGCGCCGCCTGCTCCGGCGCGATGCCGATGCCGGTGTCGCGGACCTCGAAGCGCACGAGCAGGCCGTCCGCGGACTCGCCGGCCAGGCCCGCGCGCAGCGTGATGCCGCCGCGATCCGTGAACTTCACCGCGTTGCCCGCGAAGTTGAGCAGCGCCTGACGCAGCCGCGGCGCGTCGCCGCGCAGCCACGCCGGCACCCCCTCCTGCTCCACCGCCACGTGCAGCCCCTTGTCTTGCGCCGGCTCGCGCACGAGCGCCGCCACGCCGTCGAGCACGGCCGAGAGGTGGAAGTCCGCGCTCTCCACCTGCATGCGGCCCGCCTCGATCTTCGAGAGGTCGAGGATGTCGTCGATGATCGACAGCAGGTGCCGGCCCGCGGAGTCGATGCGCTCGAGCCGGCTGCGCTGCGCCTCCTCCACGCCCGAGCGCTTGAGCAGGTGCGTGAGCCCGATGATGGCGTTCATCGGCGTGCGGATCTCGTGGCTCATGTTGGCGAGGAACGCCGACTTGGCGCGGTTGGCCGCCTCGGCCGCGTCCTTGGCGAGCCCGAGCAGGATCTCGGCGCGCCGGCGCGTGTAGATGCGCCACAGGTCGTTGCCGATGAGCTGCAGCTCGCGGCTGTCGGACTCGTCGTAGTCCTCGGCCTTGTTGCCCACGCCCAGGATCATGCGCACGCGGCCGTCCTCGGTCACCGGCACCCCGAGGTGGCGCCGCAGGGACACGTGTCCCTCCGGGAGGCCGCGCTTGCCCGCGAGGCCGGGATAGTCGTTGTGCAGCACCGGCTTGCGAAGCCGGACGGTGTCCGCCCACACGCCCGCCCGGCTCACCGGGTAGTGGCGGTCGTACACCGCCGCGCAGCGCCGGAGGGTCTCGCCGGACCAGGTCACCAGCTCGATCGTCTCCTGGTCCTCG
>JAKOWJ010000370.1 GCA_029781595.1 Pseudomonadota bacterium
CGCGCGCCTGGAGCCGGGCGCGGCCGCGGCCGGCGCCGCGGCGGGCCTGGCCGGGCGCAGCGCCTTCGGCACCCTGCTCGCCGCGGGGGGCGCAGTCGACGCCGCGCTCGTGGCCGCGTGCCGGGCGCTCGCGCCGCGCGAGGGCGAGGGCGCCGTCACGCGCCTGCCGGGCCTTCTCGTCGCGCGCTGGCGCGGCGACGAGGCCGAGGCCGCCCGCGAGTGGTTCGCCGCGCTGTGGCAGCGGATCCGCCCGGCCGTGGCCGGGCGCGTGGCGGCGATGCCGCGCATCTGGAGCACCTAGGGGACTAGCGATGGAACTCACGCCGAGGGAGAAGGACAAGCTCCTCGTCTTCACCGCCGCGCTGCTCGCCGAGCGGCGCAAGGCGAAGGGACTCAAGCTCAACTACCCGGAGGCGGTCGCCTACCTCACGGCGGCCATCCTCGAGGGCGCGCGCGAGGGCCGTGGCGTCGCCGACCTCATGGGCTGGGGCGCCACGCTCCTCGCGCGCGAGGACGTGATGGAGGGCGTCCCGGAGATGATCCCCGAGATCCAGGTCGAGGCCACCTTCCCGGACGGCACGAAGCTCGTGACCGTCCACCACCCCATCGTGTGAGGCGCGCGCCATGATTCCCGGCGAAATGCAGGTCGCTCCCGGCGAGATCGAGCTCAACGCCGGCCGCGAGAGCCTCGTGCTCAAGGTCACCAACACGGGCGACCGCCCCGTGCAGGTGGGCTCGCACTACCACTTCTTCGAGACGAACGAGGCGCTGCGCTTCGACCGCGCGAAGGCGCGCGGCTTCCGCCTCGACATTCCCGCCGGCACGGCGGTGCGCTTCGAGCCGGGCCAGTCGCGCACCGTGCGGCTGGTGGCGCTCGCGGGCGACCGGCGCGTCTACGGCTTCCAGGGCAAGGTGATGGGGAGGCTCGCATGAGCGTGAAGATCTCCCGGCAGGCCTATGCCGAGATGTTCGGCCCCACCACGGGCGACCGCGTGCGCCTGGCGGACACCGAGCTCTGGATCGAGGTCGAGCGCGACCTCACCGTCTACGGCGAGGAGGTGAAGTTCGGCGGCGGCAAGGTGATCCGCGACGGCATGGGCCAGGGCCAGCGCCTGGCGGCCGAGGTCGCGGACACCGTGATCACCAACGCGCTCATCGTCGACCACTGGGGCATCGTCAAGGCCGACATCGGCCTGAAGGGCGGGCGCATCTGGCGCATCGGCAAGGCGGGCAACCCCGACATCC
Source organism: Pseudomonadota bacterium (assembly GCA_029781595.1). Lineage (GTDB taxonomy): Bacteria > Pseudomonadota > Gammaproteobacteria > Burkholderiales > Usitatibacteraceae > FEB-7. The sequence goes on from JAKOWJ010000370.1 coordinate 1,246, forward strand.
AGCCCGGCGTGACCATCCCCGTGGGCGCGGGCACGGAAGCCATCGCCGGCGAAGGCATGATCGTCACCGCCGGCGGCATCGACAGCCACATCCACTTCATCTGCCCGCAGCAGATCGAGGAGGCCCTGATGTCGGGCGTCACCACGATGCTGGGCGGCGGCACGGGGCCGGCGACGGGCACCTACGCCACGACCTGCACCCCGGGGCCGTGGCACATCCGCTCGATGATCGCCGCCGCCGAGGCCTTCCCCATGAACCTGGGCTTCCTCGGCAAGGGCAACGCCTCGCAGCCGGGGCCGCTTCGCGAGCAGGTCGCGGCCGGCGCCATGGGACTCAAGCTGCACGAGGACTGGGGCACCACGCCCGCGGCGATCGACTGCGCGCTCTCGGTGGCCGACGAGATGGACGTGCAGGTGGCCATCCACACCGACACGCTCAACGAGTCGGGCTTCGTCGAGGCGACGGTGGCCGCCTTCAAGGGCCGCACCATCCACACCTTCCACACCGAGGGCGCCGGCGGCGGGCACGCGCCGGACATCATCAAGGTGGCGGGCCTTGCCAACGTGCTGCCCTCGAGCACCAACCCCACGCGCCCCTACACCGTGAACACCGTGGCCGAGCACCTGGACATGCTCATGGTGTGCCACCACCTGGACCCGGCCATCGCCGAGGACGTGGCCTTCGCCGAGTCGCGCATCCGCAAGGAGACCATCGCCGCCGAGGACATCCTGCACGACCTGGGCGCCTTCTCGATGATGTCCTCGGACTCGCAGGCCATGGGCCGCGTGGGCGAGGTGATCATCCGCACCTGGCAGACGGCCCACAAGATGAAGGTGCAGCGCGGCAGCGCCAGGGGCGACCCGAAGACGCACGACAACGCGCGCGTGAAGCGCTACGTGGCCAAGTACACGATCAACCCGGCCGTCGCGCACGGCATCGCGCACGCCGTTGGCTCGGTGGAGCCCGGCAAGATCGCCGACCTCGTGCTGTGGAAGCCCGCGTTCTTCGGCGTGAAGCCCTCGCTCGTGGTGAAGGGCGGCATGATCGCCGCCGCGGCCATGGGCGACCCCAACGCCTCCATCCCCACGCCGCAGCCCGTGCACTACCGGCCCATGTTCGGCGCGTACGGCGGCGCGCTCGCCACCAGCGTCACCTTCGTCTCGCAGGCCGCGCTCGCGAGCCCCGAGCTCGCCGGGCTGGGCCTTCGCCGCCCGCTGGAGGCCGTGCGCGGCACGCGCCGCATCGGCAAGGCCGACATGGTGCACAACGACTGGCGGCCGAAGATCGAGGTGGACCCGGAAACCTATGCGGTGCGCGCCGACGGCGAGCTGCTGGTGTGCGAGCCGGCGAAGGTGCTGCCGATGGCGCAGCGCTACTTCCTCTTCTGAAGCCATGGTCGAGATACGCACGCGCATGGCCGTCCGGCCGCACGGGGCTTACGCGGTGACGGTCGCCGATCGCCTGGTGCTCGCCTTCGAGGGGCGCACGCGCTCGCGCGGCCCCGTCACGCTGGCCTCGGGCGAGGCCGCGGCGCTCGCCCTGCCGCGCGGCACGGTGCTGCGCGGCGGCGACCTCGTGGTGGCCGGCGACGGCCGCGTGATCGAGGTGGTGGCCCCGCCCGAGCCGCTGCTGCACGTGACCTGCGCCTCGCCCGAGGCCCTCGCCCGCGCCGCCTACCACCTGGGCAACCGCCACGTGCCTGTGCAGGTGGGCGAGGGGTGGCTGCGCCTGGCGGGCGACCACGTGCTCGAGACGATGCTCGGGGGCCTGGGCGCGAGCGTGACGCCCGTCGAGGCGCCCTTCGAGCCCGAGGCGGGCGCGTACGGCGCGCACCACTGCCACGACAACGACTCGGGCCACGGCGGGCGCATCCACGAGTTCGCCCCGCCGGCCGGGGGCAAGCCCGCGTGAGCGCGGACGGCGCGGCGCTGGTGCGCCTGCTGCAGCTCGCCAGCCCCGCGCTGCCGGTGGGCGCGTTCAGCTACTCGCAGGGGCTGGAGGCCGCCGTCGAAGCGGGCCTCGTCCACGACGCGGCGAGCGCGGGGCGCTGGATCGGCGAGGTGATGGCGCTCTCGCTCGCGGGCCTGGAGGCGCCGGTGGCCGCGCGCCTGCTCGCCGCGTGGGCGGCCGGCGATGCGGCCGGGGCCGCGCGCTGGAACGACGAGTTCCTCGCCAGTCGCGAGACGGCCGAGCTTCGCGCCGAGACCGTGCAGATGGGCTATTCGCTGCGGCGCCTGGCGCGCGAGCTGGCGATCGGCGAGGCGGAAGCGCTGGCGGCCATGGACGAGGTCACCTGGCCCACCGCCTTCGCGTTCGTGGCCGCGGCCTGGGGCCTTCGGCCCGCCGACGCGCTGGCCGCCTACCTCTGGTCCTGGCTCGAGAACCAGGTGATGGCCGCCGTGAAGGCCGTGCCGCTGGGCCAGACGGACGGCCAGCGCCTGCTCGCTTCGCTCGGGGGCCGCATCCCCGAGGCCGTGGCGCACGCGCTCGCCGTGCCGGACGAGGACCTCGCCAATTTCGCGCCGGGGCTCGCCCTGCTCTCGGCGCGGCACGAAACGCAGTACTCCCGGCTCTTCCGCTCCTAGGACCTTCCATGGCTTCCAGCGAACCCCTGCGCGTGGGCATCGGCGGGCCCGTGGGCTCCGGCAAGACGGCGCTCACGCTCGCGCTCTGCCGCAGCCTGCGCGACCGCTACGACATCGCCGCCGTCACCAACGACATCTACACGGAGGAGGACGCGCAGTTCCTCGTGCGCAACGAGGCCCTGCCGCCCGAGCGCATCCTGGGCGTGGAGACCGGCGGCTGCCCGCACACCGCGATCCGCGAGGACGCCTCCATCAACCTCGAGGCCGTGGCGCGGCTCAGCAGCCGCTTCCCCTCGCTGGAGATCGTGTTCATCGAGTCCGGCGGCGACAACCTCGCGGCCACCTTCAGCCCGGAGCTCTCCGACCTCACGCTCTACGTGATCGACGTGGCCGCCGGCGACAAGATCCCGAGGAAGGGCGGGCCGGGCATCACCCGCAGCGACCTGCTGGTCATCAACAAGATCGACCTCGCGCCGATGGTGGGCGCGAGCCTGGAGCTGATGGACCGCGACGCGCGGCGCATGCGCGGCGACCGTCCCTTCGTCTTCACCAACCTCAAGACGGGCAAGGGGCTGGACGAGGTGATCGCCTTCGTCCTCTCGCGCGGGCTGCTGCCGGCGCGCTAGGAGGCGGTGCGGGCGGGCGCCCGGCGCTGCTACACTTCGGCCGTCTCCAGGGCCGGGGCCTTCCCGGCGAACGCGAGGATCCGCCATGCCCACCACCGACCCCAACCTGTACCTCCTGCCCGTCGACGGCTCCGAGTCGGCCGGCCGGGCGGCCGCGCACTGCGCGAGGCTCGCGAAAGCGCTGGGGGGCCGCGTGCTCGTCCTCAACGTGCAGCCCCGGGTGGAGGACTGGCAGACCCACGGCATCGGGCACGAGAGCGCGGTGGCGCACCTGCGGGGCATCGCCGCGCAGGCCCTCGCGGCCGCCGAGACGGTGCTGCGGGAGGCGGGCGTGGCGCACGAGTCTCTGGTCGAGTTCGGCAATCCTTCCGAGACCATCGCGCGGGTGGCCGAGTCCCGGGGATGCGGCGCGGTCGTCATGGGCACGCGCGGCCAGAGCGAGCTGAAGAGCCTCGTGATGGGCGGGGTGGGGATGAAGGTCCTGCACCTCGTTCCCGTCCCGATCACCTTCGTCCACTAGCCCCGCGGGCCGCGGCCGGGCGGGCGCCGGCCCGCGTTCCCGCTGCTACACTGCGCCCCATGAAAGTCGGCCTGTTCGTCACGTGCCTGGTGGACCTCTCGCGCCCGGGCATCGGCTTCGCGGCGCTGCGCCTGCTCGAGGGCGCCGGCTGCGAGGTGGTGGTGCCCGCGGAGCAGACCTGCTGCGGCCAGCCGGGCTACAACTCCGGCGGGCGCGACATCGCCAAGGCGCTCGCGCGCAAGGTCCTGGCGGAGTTCCGCGACTGCGACTACGTGGTGGCCCCCTCAGGCTCGTGCTCCGGGCAGATGAAGGTCGCCACGGTGCACGACCTGTTCCGGGACGAGCCGGACCTTCCCGAATTCGAGAGGCTCGCCGCGAAGTGGTACGAGCTCTCGCAGTTCCTCGTCGAGGTGCTGAAGGTCGAGGCCGTGCCGGGGCGCTTCGAGGGCACCGTCACCTACCACGACAGCTGCTCGGGTCTTCGCGAGCTGGGCGTGAAGATGCAGCCGCGCTACCTGCTGCAGATGGCCGGCGCCTCCATCGCGGAGATGGAGGGCGCGGAGCGCTGCTGCGGCTTCGGCGGCACCTTCAGCGTGAAGCTGGGCGACATCTCCACGCGCATGTGCGAGGGCAAGTGCGAGTCCGTCCGCGCCACCGGCGCGGGCGCCATCGTCGGCGGCGACCTGGGGTGCCTGCTCAACATCGAGGGGCGGCTTCGCCGCACGGGGGACCGCGAGACGAAGGTGCTGCACTTCGCGCAGGTGATTGCCGGGGAGGGCTGACGGGTGGGTAAACCCGGGAACACGGATGAACACGGATGGACATGGATGAACACGGATAGGGCAATCCGATTCCTTGAAGTGCCCTGCCGAGAGGATCGCCCGCGCGAACCGCCGTTCGACATACATCCGGGATGGGGTCATCCGTGTCCATCCGTGTCCATCCGTGTTCATCCGTGTTCCAAAGGTGTACCCCCCAGCGGAGCGTGACCGATGCAAGTCCAGAGCATGTTCTTCAAGCAGCGGGCGAGGGAGAAGCTCGAGGACCCGCTGCTGCAGGGCAACCTGCGCAAGGCCAAGGGCAAGTTCGTCGACGGCCGCGCGAAGGCCGTCGCGGAGTTCGGGGTGTGGGAGGAAGTGCGCACCCACGCGGCGAAGGTGCGCGACCGGGCCCTGGCGAACCTGGACGCCTACCTGCTGGAATTCGAGGCCCACGCCACGCGCCGCGGCGCCGTGGTGCACTGGGCGCAGACGGCCGAGGAGGCCTGCGCCATCATCGTCGGCATCGCCCGCGACAACGGCGTGCGCAAGGCCACCAAGTCCAAGTCCATGGTCTCGGAGGAGGTGGGCCTCAACGAGGCCCTCGAGGCCGCGGGCGTGCAGGTGGTGGAGACGGACCTGGGCGAGTACATCCTGCAGCTCGCGCACGAGCCGCCCTCGCACATCGTCGCGCCGGCCGTGCACAAGTCCAAGGAGCAGGTGGCCGACCTCTTCGTGGCCGCGCACGGCAAGCCGCGGCTCACGGAGATCCCGGCCATGGCGCGGGAGGCGCGCGAGGCGCTGCGCGGGCACTTCCTCACGGCGGACATGGGCATCTCGGGGTCGAACTTCCTGGTCGCGGAGACCGGCACCACCCTCACGGTCACCAACGAGGGCAACGCCGACATGGTGACCACGATCCCGCGCATCCACGTGGTGATCACGGGCATCGAGAAGGTGATCGGCACGATGGAGGACTTCGCCACGCTCATCCGCCTGCTGCCGCGCTCGGCGGTGGGCCAGAGCATCGCCAACTACCTCACGCTCACCACGGGCCCGAAGATGCCCGGCGACGCCGACGGCCCCGAGCAGATGCACATCGTGCTCGTGGACGCCGGGCGCACGAAGCTGCTGGGCGGGCCGATGCAGGAGATGCTGCGCTGCATCCGCTGCGGGGCGTGCATGAACCACTGCCCCGTCTACCAGAACGTCGGCGGGCACGCCTACGGCTGGGTGTACCCCGGGCCCATGGGCTCGATCCTCACGCCGGTTTACGTGGGCCTGGAGAACGCGGGCGACCTGCCCAACGCGGCCACCTTCTGCGGCGAGTGCGCGGTGGCCTGCCCGGTGAAGATCCCGCTGCCCGACCTCATGAGGAAGCTGCGCGAGCAGCAGTTCGACCGCAGGCTCCGCCCGTGGCCGGAGCGCTGGGGCATCGCGCTGTGGAGCTTCGCGGCGATGCGCCCGGGCCTCTACGCGTTCGGCACGCGAATCGCCGCGCGCGTGGCGAGGTGGATGGGCGGGCGCGAGGGGCTCATCCACGCGCTGCCGGGGCTGGACGGGTGGACGAAGGGGCGGGACATGCCGGCGCCGGCGGGGCGGACCTTCCGCGAGCTGTACCGGCAGCGGCGGGGGAACCACGGATGAAATCGGACGAACGCGCAAGGTCGGCCGGATGCCCGCCGCGCCGTGCCGCGTGGCGGGATGGGCGTTAGGACGGACATGGGAGCCAGGGAGAACATCCTCGCGAGGATCCGCCGGGCCCAGGGCCGGCCGGGGAGCGGGCCCACGGATGCGGAGCGCGCCGCGGTGCGCGAGGCCATCGCGCGCCACGAGGTGGGTCCGCAGCCGCCGTTCGCTCACGCACCGGACCGCCTCGCGCAGTTCCTGAAGGAGTGCGACCGGCTGGGCACCACGCACGACGTGCTCGACTCGGACGCGCGGATTCCCGCGGCGCTGGCGCGCTACCTCGATGCCGGAGGACTGGAGCGGCGGGTGACGGGCTGGGAAGCGTTCGCCGCGCTCGACTGGGCCGGCGCCGGCATTGCGTTCGACAATCGCCCGGCCTCGGGAGAGGACCGCACCGGGCTCACGGGCTGCTTCTGCGCCATAGCCGAGACGGGCACGGCGCTGCTGCTCTCGGCGCCGGCCATGCCCAAGGTGACGGCGCTGCTGCCCGAGACGCACGTCCTCGTGGTGCGGCGCGCGCGCCTGCTCGACACGATGGAGGAAGCCTTCGCCCTCCTGCGCGCGGAAGTCGGCGACCCCCCGCGCGCGGTATTCTTCGTCTCCGGCCCCTCGCGCACCGCCGACATCGAGCAGACGATCGTCATCGGCGCGCACGGCCCCTACCGAGTCCACGTCATCGTCCTCGAGTCATGATCCGCGCCCTGACCCTCGCCACGCTCGCCCTCCTCGCCACGCCCGCGCTCGCCGAGGGCGGCGGGCACGTCCCGCAGCTCGTCATGCTCGGGCCCGTGCCGCTGGACTTCGTGCTCTTCGCCTGCGTGCTGCTCGGCATCGCGCTCTTCCACCACCACACCTTCCGGGTCGCGGTGACGGGCCTGGCGGCGATCGTCCTGTACAAGGCGCTCGTCACCGGCACGCCCTACGGCGCGGGCTTCGGGGGAGTGGCGGGGGCCTTCGCGCACGAGTGGGTGACCCTGGCCAACCTCTTCTGCCTCCTGATGGGCTTCGCGCTGCTGTCCAAGCATTTCGAGGACTCGCACGTGCCGGAGGTCATCCCGCGCTTCCTGCCCGGCGACTGGAAGGGCGGCTTCGTGCTGCTGGTGCTGGTGTTCGTGCTGTCGTCCTTCCTCGACAACATCGCGGCGGCGCTCATCGGCGGCACCGTGGCCTCGGCCGTCTACCGCGGCCGCGTGCACATCGGCTACCTGGCGGGCATCGTGGCCGCCTCCAACGCCGGCGGGGCCGGCAGCGTGGTCGGCGACACCACCACCACCATGATGTGGATCGACGGCGTGAACCCGCTCGAGGTGGTGGACGCCTACATCGCGTCCGCGGTCGCCCTGGCGGTCTTCGGCGTGGTCGCCGCCCGCCAGCAGCAGGCCCACGCCCCCATCGTGCGCGAGGTCCGCGAGGACGTGCGGATCGACGGGGCCCGCGTGGGCATCGTCGCGTTCATCCTGGTGACGGCCATCACCGCCAACGTCGTGGCCAACATCTGGTATCCCTGGGCCATCGACCACTTCCCGGTGATCGGGGCCACCGTCGTCGCCGCGCTCCTGGTGACGGCGCCCGTGCGCCGGCCCGACTGGGCGCTGCTGCCCGCGAGCCTGAAGGGCACCATCTTCCTGCTGTGCCTGGTCTCGTGCGCGGCGCTGATGCCCGTGGAAAAGCTCCCGCCGGCCTCGTGGCACACGACGCTGGGCCTGGGCTTCGTCTCCGCGGTGTTCGACAACATCCCCCTCACCTCCCTCGCGCTCCACCAGGGCGGATACGACTGGGGCATGCTCGCCTATGCCGTCGGCTTCGGCGGGTCGATGGTGTGGTTCGGCTCGTCGGCCGGCGTGGCGCTCTCCAACCTGTTTCCGGAGGCGCGCTCCGTCGGCCAGTGGCTGCGGCACGGCTGGCACGTGGCGGTGGCGTACGTGATCGGCTTCCTCGTGCTGCTCATGGTGCTGGGCTGGGTGCCCGGGCCCAAGCGCGTGAAGGGCGAGCCGGTGCCGCTTCCCAAGCTGCTGCAGCCGCTGCGCTGAGGCGATGGCCTCCCTGCGCCTTCCGCTGCTCGCCGCGGTCCTCGCCTTCATGGCGGGGGAAGCGCTCGCGGCCGGCTCGGCGGCGGCGGGCCAGACTTTCCTGTGGCTCGCGATCATCCTCCTGCTGGCGAGGCTGTCGGCCCTCGTCGAGCGCGTGGGCATCCCGGCGGTGCTGGGCGAGCTCCTCATGGGGGTGGTGCTGGGCAACCTGGGCCTGGCCGGCATCGGCTTCTTCGAGCACGTCGCGGACGACCCCACCATCGCGGTGTTCGCCGAGCTGGGCGTGGTGATCCTGCTCTTCCAGATCGGCCTGGAGACCACCATCGCGGAGCTGGCGCGGGTGGGGCTGCGGGCCCTGGCCGTGGCCATCATCGGCGTGGTCGTGCCGTTCGTGCTCGGCACCTTCGTGGTCGGGCCGTGGCTGCTGCCCGGGTTGTCGTTCAACGCCTACCTGTTCCTGGGCGCGACCCTCTGCGCGACCTCGGTGGGCATCACCGGGCGCGTGTTCCGCGACGCCGGCCAGCTCGACTCGGCGGAGGCGCGGGTCGTGCTCGGCGCGGCCGTGATCGACGACGTGCTGGGACTCGTGGTCCTGGCGGTGGTCACCGGATTCGTGCAGAGCGGCACCGTGAGTCCCGGGGAGGTGGGCCAGATCGTCCTGGAGGCCTTCGCGTTCCTCGCGGGCGCCATCGTCATCGGCCGGGCGGCGGCGCCGTACCTCGTGCGCCTGCTGCGGGGCGTGAGCGACTCGGTGGCGACCAAGCTCACGCTCCTGCTGTCCGTGGGCCTGGGGCTCGCGTGGCTCGCGCACGCCATCGGGCTCGCGCCCATCATCGGCGCGTTCGCCGCCGGCGTGCTCCTGGAGCCCATCTTCCTGCGCGAGTTCGAGGCGCCGGAGATCGTCCGCGAGCTCGAGCCCCTGGTGCGGCGCCTTCCCCCCGCGGAGGCCGAGAAGGCCGGGCACGCCCTGGAGCGCTACCGGGAGCGGCATCACGAGCACCTGCTCGAGCCGCTGGGTCACTTCCTCGTTCCCGTCTTCTTCGTGTTCACCGGCATGCAGGTGAACCTCGCGGCCATGGCCGATCCGGTCATCCTCGCCGTGGCCGCCGGCGTCACGGTGGCCGCGATCGCCGGCAAGCTGGTCGCCGGCCTCGCGGCCGGCAGCGCGGACCGCTGGGCCGTCGGCTGGGGGATGGTGCCCCGCGGCGAGGTGGGGCTCATCTTCGCTTCCGTGGGCAAGCAGCTCGGCGTGGTGGACGACGCCCTCTTCTCGGTCATCGTCTGCATGGTGATCCTCACCACGCTCGTCACCCCGCCCATCCTCGACCGCCTGATCGCCCGGCGGGCGGCGGCCGGCGGCGGCGGGTGAGGCCCCCGGGGCGCAATCCGCCCGCTCCGGTTGGGGCGGGTTATACCGCCAGTCCGGTATTGGGCTTTTCCCTCTGCGGGAGGGGGGCCGGTCGGGTTGCCATGCGCAGGGACGGGGTTTAGCATTGCCGGAGCCGTGGAGAGGGCCAGGGCGCATCGGCTCCTCCGTCGCAGGTTCCGGCGCATCGCAAAGAACACACCGACACACCCGAGGAGAAACCCCATGAGTGAACAGCAGAAGGCCGCCCCGGCGGCGTCCAAGCCCGTTTCCCGTCGCAAGTTCCTCGCCGGCGCCGCCGGCGCCACGGGCGCCGCGATCACCGGCTTCCCGATGATCTCCGTGGCCCAGTCCCCGATCGTCCTGAAGATGCAGGGCGCGTGGGGCGCGAAGGACATCTTCAACGAGATGGCCGAGCAGTACGTGGCCCGCGTGAACGAGATGGCGGGCGGGCGCCTTCGCATCGACTACCTCGTGGCCGGCTCGGTGGTGAAGCCCTTCGAGGTGATGGACGCCACCAGCAAGGGCGTGATCGACGCCTCGCACAGCGTGGCCGTGTACTGGTACGGCAAGAGCAAGGTCGCCTCGCTCTTCGGCTCCGGCCCGATCAACGGCTGCGACGCCAACCAGATGCTGGCCTGGATCCACCGCAAGGGCACGCCGTTCTACGAGGAGCTCACCCAGAAGCTGGGCCTGAACGTGATCGGCTTCTTCGCGATGCCGATGCCCACCCAGCCGCTGGGCTGGTTCAAGAAGCCCATCAAGGGCGTGGCGGACCTCAAGGGCCTGAAGTACCGCACCGTGGGCCTGGCCGCCGACCTCATGCAGGACCTGGGCTGCAAGGTGACGCAGCTGCCCGGCGGCGAGATCGTCCCCGCCATGGAGCGCGGCGTGATCGACGCCTTCGAGTTCAACAACCCGACCTCCGACCGCCGCTTCGGCGCGCAGGACGTGGCCAAGAACTACTACATGGGCAGCTACCACCAGGCCATGGAGTTCTTCGAGATCGACTTCAACAAGAAGAAGTTCATGTCCCTGCCCAAGGAGCTGCAGGCCATCCTCAAGTACGGCGCCGAGGCGGCCTCCACGGCCAACTACGCGCTGGCGATGGACCAGTACTCCACCGACCTGCAGGAGCTGAAGAACAAGGACAAGGTCAACGTCCAGCGCACCCCGAAGGACGTCTTCGCCGCGCAGCTCAAGAGCTGGGACAACCTGGTCAAGAAGCTCACGTCGGAGGACCCGTTCTTCGCCAAGGTGTGGGCGTCCCAGAAGGAGTGGGCCAAGCGCGTCGGCTACTACGGCTTCTTCAACGACGCCGACTACCAGCAGGCCTACGAGCACCTGTACGGCAAGCTCGGGTTCTAGCCCGGGCGCCGCACACGGCACTCCGAAGACGATAAAGAGCCGGGGCGGCGCAGCGATGCGCCGCCCCTTTTTGCGCCCGCCCTCACTCCACGGGGTAATCCGACATGCTCCAGAAATTCCTGCTGATGATCGACCGGTTCAGCATGGCCGTCGGCCACGCCTTCTCCTGGTGCATCATCATCCTCACCATCGGCACCTCCTACGAGGTGTTCGTCCGCTACGTCCTGAAGAACCCCACGAGCTGGGCGTTCGACATGAGCTACATCCTCTACGGGGGCCTGTTCCTCATGTCCGGCGCCTACGCCCTGTCGCGCAACGCGCACGTGCGCGGCGACGTCTTCTACCGGCTCCTCGCGCCCCGCAAGCAGGCCGCGATCGAGCTGGTGCTCTACTTCATCTTCTTCTACCCCGGCGTCACGGCCCTCATCATCGCCGGCTACGGCTACGCCCACGACTCCTTCGGCTACAAGGAGGTGAGCGTGAACAGCCCCGTGGGTGTGCCCATCTGGCAGCTCAAGGCCCTCATCCCCGCGGCCGGCACGCTGCTCTTCATCCAGGGCCTCGCGCAGGTCACGCGCTGCATCCTGTGCCTGCAGACCGGGCGCTGGCCGCAGCAGCTGCACGACGTGGAGGAGCTCGAGACGGCGCTCGCCGCGGAGCACGAGGCGATGGAAAAGCGCGAGGAGGAGCTCGCGCACAAGCATGCCATCCAGGGGGCCGCTAAGTGACGAACCCAGAACTCGCGTTGCTGATGCTGGGTTCCTTCATCTTCATCATCCTGCTGGGTTTCCCGATCGCCTTCACGCTGATGGCGATGGGGGTGGCCTTCGGCTGCTACGCGTACTACGTGCCGGGGCAGGAGTTCTTCGACAGCCGGGTGTTCTACCTGCTCTCGCAGAACACCTTCAGCATCATGAACAACGACGTGCTGACGGCGGTGCCGCTCTTTCTGTTCATGGGCTACATGATAGAAAGGTCGAACATCCTCGACCGGCTCTTCTACAGCCTGCAGGTGGCGCTCAAGAACGTGCCGGGCTCGATGGCGGTGGCCGCGCTGGTCACCTGCGCGCTCTTCGCGACGGCCACGGGCATCGTGGGGGCGGTGGTCACGCTCATGGGGCTGCTCGCCTTCCCGGCGATGCTCAAGGCGGGGTACGACCAGAAGCTCTCGGCGGGGGTGATCTGCGCGGGGGGCACGCTGGGCATCCTCATCCCGCCGTCGATCATGCTGATCGTCTACGGGGCGACCTCGGCCGTGTCGGTGGTCAAGCTCTACGCCGCGGCGATGGTGCCGGGCTTCCTGCTGGCGGGCCTGTACGTGGTCTACGTGGTCGCGCGCACCTCCATCAACCCGAAGCTCGCGCCCAAGCTGCCCAAGGAGGAGACGGACGTCCCCTTCGCGAAGGTCGTCCTCATGCTCCTGCAGGCGTTCTTCCCGCTGGCGGTGCTGATCCTGTCGGTGCTGGGCGCGATCCTCTTCGGCCTGGCCACGCCGAGCGAAGCGGCGGCGGTGGGCGCGCTGGGCGCGATCGTGCTGGCGGCGGGCTACCGGGCGCTCACCTGGGGGCGGCTCAAGGAGGCGGTGTTCCTCACGGCGCGCACCTCGGCGATGGTGTGCTGGCTCTTCGTGGGCTCGTGGACCTTCTCGTCGATCTTCTCGTACCTCGGCGGCGAGGGCCTCATCAAGGAGTTCGTCACGCACCTGAACCTCAACAGCGTGACCTTCCTGCTGCTCTCGCAGCTCATCATCTTCCTGCTGGGCTGGCCGCTGGAGTGGAGCGAGATCATCATCATCTTCGTGCCGATCTTCCTGCCGCTGCTGGAGCACTTCAAGGTCGATCCGATGTTCTTCGGCGTGCTGGTGGCCCTGAACCTGCAGACCTCCTTCCTCACGCCACCGATGGCGATGTCGGCGTACTACCTCAAGGGGATCGCGCCGAAGCACGTGCAGCTCTGGACCATCTTCAAGGGATGCTTCCCGTTCCTGGGAATGGTCTTCATCACGATGTTCCTGGTCTACATCTTCCCGCAGCTGGTCTACTGGCTGCCCGACGTCTTCTACGGGAACTGACCCGGATCGCCGGATGACGCAACACGCTTTCCACGAAGCCACCTTCCCCGCTCCCGCCCGGGACGGGTCCGCCGCCGGCGGCCCCGTCCCCGGGCGGGAAGCCAGGAAAGGGACGGCCGGACGCGCCGCCAGGCGCGCCACCGGCCGATCCGGAAGGGGCTGTTCGCTACCTCCACGCGCAACGCTGCTGGCACAAGAAGGCCCGCGGCCGGGGGTACCGATACGTGACGAATCCCGAACTCGCCCTGCTGATGCTGGGCTCCTTCATCTTCATCATCCTGCTGGGTTTCCCGATCGCCTTCACCCTGATGGCGATGGGGGTGGCCTTCGGCTACTACGCGTACTACGTGCCGGGGCAGGAGTTCTTCGACAGCCGGGTGTTCTCCCTGCTCTCGCAGAACACCTTCAGCATCATGAACAACGACGTGCTCACGGCCGTGCCGTTGTTCCTCTTCATGGGCTACATGATAGAGAGGTCGAACATCCTCGACCGCCTCT
>JAKOWJ010000371.1 GCA_029781595.1 Pseudomonadota bacterium
TGCGCGCCTGCTGGGAGGCCTGCGGGGCGCGCGTGGCCACGATGCCGGCCGCCGCGCACGACCGCATCTTCGCCACTGTGAGCCACCTGCCGCACCTGCTCGCCTTCGCGCTCGTCTCGGAGATCATCTCGCGGCCCGACGCGGCCGAGCTCCTGGGCTTCGCCGCCGGCGGCTTCCGCGACTTCACCCGGATCGCCGCGAGCTCGCCCGAGATGTGGCGCGACGTCGCGCTCGCGAACCGCGAGGCGATCCTCGAGGAGCTCGACCGCTACGGGGCGCGCGTGGCGGTGTTCCGCGAACTCGTGGCGCGCGGCGACGGACCGGGCCTGCAGCGCCTGATGAGCGAGGCACGGCACGCCCGCCGCGCCTGGCCCGGCGGCAAGCGCAGCGCCTCCGACGAATGAGCGGCTCCCCGGCCCACCTGGACCTTCCGCGCGTCACGCGCGCCTCGGGCGCCGTGCGCCTGCCGGGCTCGAAGAGCATCTCCAACCGCACGCTGCTGCTCGCCGCGCTGGCCGAGGGCACGACGCGGGTGCGGGGCCTGCTCGACTCCGACGACACGCGGGTCATGCTCGAGTCGCTGCGGCGGCTGGGCGTGGGACTCGTGGCGGGCGCCGCGGAGGGCGAGTGGCAGGTCACAGGCGCGCCCGGCGGCTTCGCGGCGCGCGAGGCCGCGCTCTTCCTCGGCAACGCCGGCACGGCGTTCCGCTCGCTCACGGCCGCGCTCGCGCTGGGCGACGGCCACTACCGCCTCGAGGGCGTGCCGCGCATGCACGAGCGCCCGATCGGCGACCTGGTCGAGGCGCTGCGCCAGGCCGGCGCGCGCATCGAGTACCTCGGCCGCGAGGGCTTCCCGCCGCTCGCCATCTCGCCGCGCGAACGGCGCGCGGGCGCCGTGGTGCGCGTCCGGGGGGAGGTCTCCAGCCAGTACCTCACGGCCGCGCTCATCGCCTTCGGCGCCGCCGGCGGGGGCGTGCGCCTGGAGGTCGAGGGCGAGCTGATCTCCAAGCCTTACGTGGCGATGACGCTCGCGCTCATGGCGCGGTTCGGCGTGGCGGTCGAGCGCGACGGCTGGCGGTCGTTCTCGGTGCCCGCCGGGTCGCGGTACCGCTCGCCGGGCACGATCGACGTGGAGGGCGACGCGTCGTCGGCGTCGTACTTCCTCGCCGCCGGCCTGCTGGGGGGCGGTCCCCTGCGCGTGGAGGGTGTCGGCCGCGACAGCGTGCAAGGGGACGTCGCCTTCGCCGGCGTGATCGAGGCCATGGGCGCAAAGGTGGAACTCGGCGGCGACTGGATCGAGGTGTCGGGCCGCCCGCCCTTGCGGCCGCTGGACGCGGACCTCAACACGATCCCCGACGCCGCCATGACCGCCGCGGTGCTGGCGCTCTTCGCGGGCGGACCCTCGCGCCTTCGCAACATCGCCAGCTGGCGCGTGAAGGAGACGGACCGCCTGGCGGCCATGGCCACGGAGCTGCGCAAGCTGGGCGCCGAGGTGGAGGAGGGCGCCGACTTCCTGGCGATCACGCCGCCGGCGGGGTTCGCGGGCTCGGCGGACGCGGCGGGCCGGGTGGCGATCGACACCTACGACGACCACCGCATGGCGATGTGCTTCGCGCTCGCCTCGTTCGGGCCGGTGCCGATCCGCATCAACGACCCGGGCTGCGTGTCGAAGACGTTTCCCGGCTTCTTCGCCGCCTTTTCGCGGGTCGTGTCGTGAGCGCGGGCCCGCGGCGGCCGGCTGGCCGGGAAAGGCGCTGACGATCCGATGGCACTGCGGAACGAATGGCCGGTCATCGCGATCGACGGTCCCTCCGCCTCCGGCAAGGGCACCGTGGCCGAGCGCGTGGCGGCCGCCCTGGGATTCCACTTCCTCGACAGCGGCGCCCTCTACCGGCTGGCGACGCTGGCGGCCCTGCGCCAGGGGCTGGACCTTTCCGACACCACCGCCCTGGCGGCCGCGGCCCGGGACATGGACGTGGCGTTCCGGGATGGGCGGACGAGCCTCGACGGCGAGGACGTGACCGAGGCGCTGCGGACCGAGGCGGTCAGCGCGGCCACCTCCCGCGTGGCCGCGAGCCCGGCCGTTCGCGAGGCCCTCCTGGCGCGCCAGCGGCGTTTCCGCCAGGCGCCCGGACTCGTGGCCGACGGCCGCGACATGGGGTCGACGGTCTTTCCCGATGCCCTCCTCAAGGTGTTCCTCACGGCCGACGTGGCCGTGCGGGCCGGCCGCAGGCATAAGCAGTTGATGGAAAAGGGAATGTGTGCCAAAATGTCGGACGTTGTGGAGGAATTGACTCAGCGGGACGCGCGGGACAGCAACAGGCCCGTGGCGCCGCTAAGGCATTATCCCGACGCGATTTTTCTCGATACCACGGCCCTTTCCGTCGACCAGGCGGTCGAGCGGGTCCTGTCGTGGTACCGCGAACGCGCGCCGTAGCCGTTTCCTTTCCTTCCCACCGGGGCCAAAAGCCCAAAGGTGTCAATCGGTTAGGCAAGTCCACCGCCGGCGGTCGCTAGGGCCGGCCGGGGGAGGCTTCCGCCGGTTGGCTTTGTCCAACCTGCCACGGCCGAGAGGCCGCGGCGAACCCGAAACAGGCTTCCTTCCACCATGCTGTCCCAATCCACCGCCACCCCCCCCGCTCCCGAAAGCTTCGCCGCCCTCTTCGAGGAAAGCCTCACCCGCCAGGAGATGCGCTCCGGCGAGGTCATCACGGCCGAGGTCGTCTCCGTCGACCAGAACGTCGTGATCGTGAACGCGGGACTGAAGTCCGAAAGCGCCATTTCCACGGAAGAATTCCGCAACGACCGCGGCGAACTCGAGGTCAAGCCCGGCGACTTCGTGTCCGTCGCCATCGAGGCCCTCGAGGACGGCTTCGGCGCCACCAAGCTCTCGCGCGAGAAGGCCAAGAAGCTCGCCGCGTGGGCCGAGCTCGACAACGCGCTGGAGACCGGCAAGGTCATCACGGGCGTCGTCTCCGGCAAGGTCAAGGGCGGCCTCACCGTCATGGTGAACGGCATCCGCGCCTTCCTGCCCGGCTCGCTCGTCGACCTGCGCCCCATGAAGGACACCTCGCACTTCGAGGGCAAGGAGCTCGAGTTCAAGGTCATCAAGCTCGACCGCAAGCGCAACAACGTCGTGGTCTCGCGCCGCGCCGTGATGGAGGAGACCGCGGGCGTCGAGCGCCAGCAGCTCCTCGAGACCCTCAAGGAGGGCGCGGTCGTCAAGGGCATCGTCAAGAACATCACCGACTACGGCGCGTTCGTGGACCTGGGCGGCATCGACGGCCTGCTGCACATCACCGACCTCGCCTGGCGCCGCGTGAAGCACCCGACGGAAGTCCTGGCGGTCGGCGACGAGGTCACGGCCAAGATCCTCAAGTTCGACGCCGAGAAGAACCGCGTCTCGCTGGGCCTGAAGCAGCTGGGCGAGGACCCGTGGATCGGCATCTCGCGCCGCTACCCGCAGGGCACGCGCCTGTTCGGCAAGGTGACCAACATCACCGACTACGGCGCGTTCGTCGAGATCGAGAGCGGCATCGAGGGCCTGGTGCACGTCTCCGAGATGGACTGGACCAACAAGAACGTGCACCCCGCCAAGGTCGTCTCGCTGGGCGACGAGGTCGAGGTCATGATCCTGGAGATCGACGAGGACCGCCGCCGCATCTCCCTCGGGATGAAGCAGTGCATGCCCAACCCGTGGGAAGAGTTCGCCATGAACCACAAGAAGGGCGACCGCGTGAAGGGCCTCATCAAGTCCATCACCGACTTCGGCGTCTTCATCGGGCTGCCGGGCAACATCGACGGCCTGGTCCACCTGTCGGACCTCTCCTGGAACGCCCCGGGCGAGGAGGCGGTGAAGGCCATGAAGAAGGGCGAGGAGGTGGAGACCGTCGTGCTGTCGATCGACGTCGAGCGCGAGCGCATCTCCCTGGGCATCAAGCAGCTCGAGGGCGACCCCTTCGGCAACTACGTCACGACGCACGACAAGGGCAACATCGTGAAGGGCCGCGTGGTGGCGATCGAGTCCAAGGGCGCCATCGTCGAGCTCGACAAGGACGTCGAGGGGTACCTGCGCGCCTCCGAGATCTCGCGCGACCGCGTCGAGGACGTGCGCGCCCACCTCAAGGAGGGCGAGGAGATCGAGGCCGTCATCGTCAACATCGACCGGAAGAACCGTTCCATCAACCTGTCGATCAAGGCGAAGGACGCCGCCGAGGAGGCGGCCGCGCTGCAGAAGATGGCCTCCGAGTCGAACGCGAGCGCCGGCACGACCAACCTGGGCGCGCTCCTGAAGGCGAAGCTGGGCGGGTCCAAGGAATAAGGCCGCAAAGGCCGCAAGAGACATGCAAGGGGGAGACTCGCACGCCATGACCAAGTCACAGCTCATCGAGTTGCTGAGCGCGCGGCACAGTCAACTGGCGCCCAAGGACGCGGAGCTCGCGGTGAAGACCATGCTCGACGCGATGGCGCACACCCTCGCGTCGGGCAACCGCATCGAGATCCGCGGCTTCGGCAGTTTCGGGCTGAACTTCCGGCCGCCCCGCGTGGGCCGCAACCCGAAGACGGGGGAGAAGGTGCAGGTGCCCCGCAAGTACGTGCCCCACTTCAAGGCCGGCAAGGAGCTTCGCGAGCGGGTCGATTCCAGCGAATGACCGGCCGCGGCCGGACCGATGCACCGCAGGCGGCGGGGTAGAATGCACCCTGCCGCTTTTTTTTCGCCCCCGAGTGCCGGCGCCCCGCGTCCGGACCGACGACCGACCACGCCATGCAAGCGCTCGCCTGGATCCTCCGCCTCCTGGCCATCCTCGTCCTCGCCTGGTTCGCCGTGAAGAACAGCCAGGTGGTGACGGTCCACGGCCTGCCGGACCAGTCGTGGCAGGCGCCGCTCGTGTTCGTGCTGCTCGTGGCGTTCGTGGCGGGCGTGGTGATCGGCCTGCTCGCCTGGCTGCCGACGGTCATCCGCCAGCGCCGCGCGATGTCGAGGCTGCGTCGCGCCGCCCCGCCGGCCGCGTCCCCGCCGGCCGCCCCGGAGGCGCCGCCGGCGCTGCCCGTCCCGCCCGTGGATGGCCATGGAGTTTGAGTTCTGGTGGCTGCTCGCCCTGCCGGTGTTCTTCGGCATGGGCTGGGTCGCGGCGCGCGTGGACCTGAAGAGCCTGCTGTCCGAGTCGAGGCAGATGCCCTCGTCGTACTTCCGGGGCCTGAACTTCCTGCTGAACGAGCAGCCCGACAAGGCGATCGAGTCGTTCCTGCAGGTCGCGAAGGAGAATCCCCAGACGGTCGAGCTGCAGTTCGCGCTGGGCAGCCTCTTCCGCCGCCGCGGCGAGGTCGACCGCGCCATCCGCATGCACCAGGACCTCGTGGCGCGCGAGGACCTGCCCGAGGACGAGCGCCGCCGCGCCTCCTTCGAGCTGGCCGAGGACTACTTCAAGGCGGGCCTGCTGGACCACGCCGAGCGCATCCTCGAGAAGATGGCCGAGGCCGACCCCACGCCCAGCGTGCACCGGCACCTGCTCGACATCTACATCCAGGAAAAGGACTGGGAGAAGGCGATCGGCGCCGCGCGGCGCCTGGAGGCCAGCGCCAAGCGCAACTACCAGCGCGAGATCGCCAACTACCACTGCGAGCTCGCGATCACCGAGCAGATCCACGGCCGGCGCGAGGCGGCCCACGCGCACCTGGACCGCGCCCTCGAGGCCAACCGCAAGTGCGTGCGGGCGAACCTGCTGCGCGGCGAGTGGCTGGCGCGCGAGGGCCGGCACGAGGAGGCCATCGAGGCGTGGAAGGCCGTGGAGTCGCAGGACGCCGCCTACCTCGGGCTCGCCGCCGAGGGCATGGTGGAGAGCTACAAGGCGCTGGGCCGGCCCGGCGAGGGCCTGTCGCTCCTGCGCGGCCTGCAGAACCGCTACCCCGGCCTGGACCTGCTCAACGTCGTCTACCAGGCCTGCGCCGAGCACGAGGGCGACGAGGCCGCCTGGCGCCTGGTGCGCGACGAGGTGCGGCGCAACCCCACGCTGGTGGGCCTGGACCGCCTCATCGACGCCGAGCTGCTGCGCGCGCCCCCGGAGCGGCGCCAGGACCTGCAGCTCATGAAGACCCTGGTCCACTCGCACGCGCAGGCGCTTTCGGTCTACCTGTGCGGGCAGTGCGGCTTCAAGGCGCGGCAGTTCTTCTGGCAGTGCCCGGCCTGCGGCGGCTGGGAGACCTTCCCGCCGCGGCGCACGGCGGAGCTGGAGACGGCCGGCCGCCACCTCGCGAGGATGCAGATTGGACAGTAGCCGGGTGATCGTGGCGCTGGACACGCCGGAGGCCGGCGACGCGCTCGCGCTCGCGCGGCGGCTGGATCCGCGCCTGTGCCGCGTGAAGGTGGGCAAGGAGCTCTTCACCGCCGCCGGCCCGGCCGTGGTGGAGGGCCTGCGCCGGCTGGGCTTCGAGGTGTTCCTGGACCTCAAGTTCCACGACATCCCGAACACCGTGGCGGGGGCCTGCCGGGCCGCGGCCGCCCTGGGCGTGTGGATGGTGAACGTCCACGCGAGCGGCGGCGGCGCCATGATGCGCGCCGCACGCGAGGCGCTCGCCGCGGCGCCGAAGCCGCCGCTGCTCATCGGCGTGACGGTGCTCACGAGCCTGGGCGACGAGGAGCTCGCCGAGATCGGCTTCGCCGGGAATGCGCAGGCCAACGTCGAGCGCCTGGCGCGGCTCGCCGCCGCGAGCGGGCTGGACGGCGTGGTGTGCTCGGCCCGCGAGTGCCCGCAGCTGCGCGCCACGCTGGGCCCGGCGTTCGTCACGGTCACCCCCGGCATCCGCCTGCCCGGCGACGACAAGGGCGACCAGGCGCGCGTGGTCACGCCCGCCGACGCCGTGCGCCTGGGCGCCCACTACCTGGTGATCGGCCGTCCGGTGACGCGCTCGCCCGACCCGGTCGCCACCCTGCAATCGATCGCACGCTCCCTCGAGGGCGGGAAGGCCTCCCCATGAAAGTCAGCATCGTCGGAACGGGCTACGTCGGCCTGGTGACCGGCGCCTGCCTCGCCGACGTCGGCAATCACGTGCTCTGCCTGGACGTCGACGAGCGCAAGATCGCGATGCTCCGCGGCGGCGAGATCCCGATCTTCGAGCCCGGCCTGCGCGAGATCGTGCGCGCCAACGCGGCCGCCGGCCGGCTCGCGTTCACGACCGACCCGGCCGAGGGCGCCCGTTACGGCCGCGTGCAGATGATCGCCGTCGGCACGCCGCCGGGCGAGGACGGCTCGGCGGACCTGCAGTACGTGCTCGCCGCCGCGCGCGCCATCGCGCAGCACATGGACGGCCCGCGCGTGATCGTCGACAAGTCCACCGTGCCCGTGGGCACGGCCGACAAGGTGCGCGACGCCGTGGCCCGCACCCTCGCCGCGCGCGGCGCCACGCACGCCTTCTCGGTGGTCTCCAACCCGGAGTTCCTGAAGGAGGGCGCGGCGGTCGAGGACTTCATGCGGCCGGACCGCATCGTGGTGGGCGCCGACGACGCGCTGGCGGTGGAGGCGATGCGAGAGCTCTATGCGCCGTTCCAGCGCAACCACGAGCGCCTGCATGTGATGGACGTGCGCTCGGCCGAGCTCACCAAGTACGCGGCGAACGCCATGCTCGCCACGCGGATCTCGTTCATGAACGAGCTGGCCCTCCTCGCCGAGCGGCTCGGCGCCGACATCGAGCACGTGCGCCGCGGCATCGGCTCGGACCCGCGCATCGGCTACCACTTCCTGTACCCCGGCACGGGCTACGGCGGCTCGTGCTTCCCGAAGGACGTGACGGCCCTCCTGCGCACGGCCCAGGACTGCGGCCTGGACCTCAAGGTGGTGCGCGCCGTCGACGAGGCCAACGAACGGCAGAAGGGCGTGCTGGTGGGCAAGATCGTCTCGCGCTTCGGCGAGAACCTCGCCGGGCGGCGCATCGCGCTGTGGGGGCTCGCCTTCAAGCCCAACACCGACGACATGCGCGAGGCCCCCAGCCGCGTGGTGATCGAGGGCCTCACCGCGCGCGGCGCGACGGTCGTCGCCTACGACCCCGTGGCGATGCCGGAGGCGCGGCACCTGTATGCGGACGACCCGCGCGTGCGCTTCGCCGAGGGCGCCCTGGAGGCGCTGGACGGGGCCGACGCGCTCGCGATCGTCACCGAGTGGAAGGCCTTCCGCAGCCCCGACTTCGAGGAGATGCGCCGCCGCCTCGCCACGCCCGCCGTGTTCGACGGGCGGAACCTGTACGAGCCCGCCGCGGTGCGCGCCGCCGGCCTCGAGTACCACCCGATCGGCCGGCCGTGAGCGGCGAGCGCCTGCCCGACTTCGCCGGCCGCCGCGTGCTCGTGGTGGGCGACGTGATGCTCGACCGCTACTGGTTCGGGGACGTCGAGCGCATCTCGCCGGAGGCGCCCGTGCCCGTGGTCCTGGTGCGGCGCGTCGAGGAGCGCCCGGGCGGCGCGGCCAACGTGGCGCGCAACATCGACGCGCTGGGCGGGGAGGCGACGCTGCTGTCCGTCATCGGCGACGACGAGGCGGGTCACGCGCTCGAGCGCGTGCTGGCGCAGGGCGGCGTGAAGGCGTCGCTGCACCGCGACGCCGCCCTGTCCACGACCGTGAAGCTGCGCGTGGTGGGACAGCAGCAGCAGCTGCTGCGCGTGGATTTCGAGCGCACGCCCGGCCACGAGGTGCTGGCCGCCAAGCTCGACGAGTTCGAGCGCCTGGTCGACCGTGCGGACGCGATCGTGCTGTCGGACTACGGCAAGGGCGGCCTCGCGCACGTGACCCGAATGATCGAGGCGGGTCGAGCGCACGGAAAGCCCGTGCTCGTCGACCCGAAGGGCGCGGAGTACGAGCGCTACCGGGGCGCCACGCTCCTCACCCCCAACCGAGGCGAGTTCCGCGAGGTGGCGGGCCGCTGGACGGACGAGGCGGACCTCGCGCGCCGCGCGCAGAAGCTGCGGGCGGAACTGGACCTCGACGCGCTCATCGTCACGCGCAGCGAGGACGGGATGTCGCTCTTCACCGCCACCCAGGCGCGGCACGAGCCGACGCGGGCGCGGGAGGTGTACGACGTGAGCGGGGCGGGCGACACGGTCATCGCCACGCTCGCCCTGATGGTCGCGGCGGGCGCGGACCTGCCGGCCGCCATGCGCGTGGCCAACCACGCCGCGGGCATCGTCGTGGGCAAGCTCGGCACGGCGGTGGTGCACCGCGAGGAGCTCCTCGCGAGCCTGGCCGCGCCGGCATGAGCAATCCAGGAGCAGGAGGCAGGAGATGATCATCGTCACCGGCGCCGCGGGCATGATCGGCGCCAACCTCGTGAAGGCGCTCAACGCGCGCGGCCTCACGGAAATCGTCGCCGTGGACAACCTCGCCCGCGCGGAGAAGATGCCGAATCTCGCGGACTGCGAGATCTCGGACTACTTCGACAAGGCGGACTTCATCCGCCGCATCCGCGACGACGGGTTCGACGCCGGCGTGAGCGCCGTTTTCCACCAGGGAGCGTGCTCGGACACCATGGAGTCCGACGGCCGCTACATGATGGAGAACAACTACCGGTATTCGGTGGACCTGCTGGACTGGTGCCAGCGGTTCGACGTGCCCTACATCTACGCCTCGTCGGCCTCGGTGTACGGGGGCGGGCGGGTCTTCCGCGAGGCGCGCGAGCACGAGGGGCCGCTCAACGTCTACGGCTACTCGAAGTTCCTGTTCGACCAGGTGGTGCGCCGGCGCCTCCCCGGGCGCCGGGCGCAGGTCGCGGGCTTCCGCTACTTCAACGTCTACGGCCCGCGCGAGGCGCACAAGGGGCGCATGGCCTCGGTCGCGTTCCACTTCCTCAACCAGTACGTGAAGGACGGGCGCGTGCGCCTTTTCGAGGGCAGCGGCGGCTTCGGGCCGGGAGAGCAGCGCCGCGACTTCGTGAGCGTCGAGGACGTCGTGAAGGTGAACCTCTTCTTCCTGGACCACCCGGAGATCTCCGGCATCTTCAACGTCGGCACGGGCCACGCGCAGAGCTTCAACGACGTGGCGTGCGCGACGGTCAACGCGGTCCGCCGCTCGCGCGGCGAGGCCCCGCTGCCGCTGGCGGGGCTGCTCGAGGCGGGCGTGATCGAGTACGTGCCGTTTCCGCCCGCGCTCGTCGGCAAGTACCAGAGCTTCACGCAGGCGGACATCACCGCGCTTCGGGGGGTGGGCTACGCCGGGCCCTTCCTCTCCGTCGAGGAGGGCGTGGGGCGCTACGTGGCCTCGCGCCTGGAGGCCGAGGCCCTGGCGTGAGCCGCGCGGGCGATCTGGCGGCGCCCGCCCTGGCGCTGGTCCTGGCCGCTTGCGCCGCGCCGCCTCCGGGCGGCGGGGCGCCGGCTGCGCCGGGGAAGCCCGCCGTCCTGCGAAACGGGGATTTCGAGGCCGAGCCGGTGCCCGGGCGTGCCTGCCCGGCCGACTGGTCGTGCTCGATGCACGCCGATCCGCTCTCCTTCGCCTTCGCCGTCGAGCGCGCGGACGACGGGCACGGCCGCCGCCTCGTCGTCACCCGTCTCAAGCCGGAGCCGTGGGCCATCGTCACGCAGTACCACCTCGCCGCCGGGCTCGAGGGGCGCCTGCGGCTGTCCGTGTCCGTCGACGCCCGCCAGCTGGAAGGGGCGGCGGGCGCCTCCGTTACCGTCCACGACATCGCCGGGCGCGTGTCCGTCCACCGCCAGGCGCTCGTGAAGCCGGGGCCGGGCTGGCAGCCGGTGGCGGTGGAGATCGCCGTTCCCGCCGGTTCCCACTCGGTGGAGTTCGGCCTGCTCGTCGAGGGCGGTGGGCGGGTGGCCTTCGACGACGCGGCGGTCGAGCGCCTGCCGCCGGGCCCGTAGCGCGCCACCCCGAAAAACCCTTATAATCCAAAGGTTTTGCCGCCGGGCGCAGAGCGCGCGCCGGGCACGGGAGGTCCGGCCATCGCCGGGCCATCGAAGGGCGCAATACCAATACAGGGGATGGCAGGAATGAAAAGGATCATCGGGCTCTTCGTGGCCCTGGTCGCCTACGCGGGAATCGCGCTGGGCGCCGTGAACATCAACTCCGCGACCAAGGAGCAGCTCGAGAGCCTGAACGGCATCGGGCCCGTGAAGGCGCAGGCGATCATCGACCACCGCAAGAAGCACGGCCCGTTCAAGAAGCTGGAGGACGTGAAGAACGTCGACGGCGTCGGCGACGCGACTTTCGACAAGATCAAGGGCGACATCTCGCTCTCCGGCGCCACGAAGGTGGAGACGCCGGCCAAGGCCGAGCCGAAGAAGGAAGCGCCGAAGGCCGCGAAGCCGGCGGCGGTGAAGGAGGAGAAGAAGCACGAGCCCGCGGCGAAGAAGGAAGCGAAGAAGCACGAGCCCGCGGCGAAGGCGGAGGAGAAGAAGGCCGGGCACGCGAAGGAAGAGAAGAAGGCCGAGCCGAAGAAGGAGAAGGCCGCCGACGCGAAGAAGGCCGACAAGAAGGAAGCGAAGGAAGCGCCGGCCAAGGCCGCGAAGAAGGAGGCCAAGGAGAAGGCGGACAAGAAGGAGGCCAAGGAAAAGGCCGACAAGAAGGCCGACAAGAAGGCCAAGAAGGCCGACGACAAGAAGGCCGACGAGAAGAAATAGCAGTCCCCGCGCCCGACTCCACGCGCAATCCCGGGGCCCCGCCGATGGCGGGGCCCCGTCACTTCCGGCCTCGCGCGGCCGCTATACTTCGGGCACCTTTCCGCCCGGCACGCGCATGGTCCCCACGCTCGAGCAGTTCGTCGGCAACACCCCCCTGGTCCGCCTGCAGCGCATCCCCGGCCGCACCGGCAACGTGCTCCTCGCCAAGCTCGAGGGCAACAACCCCGCGGGCTCCGTGAAGGACCGCCCGGCGCTCGCGATGATCCTCGGGGCGGAGCGCCGCGGCGAGATCCGGCCGGGGGCCACGCTCATCGAGGCGACCAGCGGCAACACCGGCATCGCGCTCGCGATGGCCGCCGCCATCCGCGGCTACCGCATGGTGCTGGTCATGCCCGAGCACCTGTCCGTCGAGCGCCGCCAGACGATGGCCGCGTTCGGCGCCCGCTTCGTGCTCACCGCCGAGAAGGGCGGAATGGAACTCGCGCGGGACACCGCCGAGCGCATGCGCGATGCAGGCGAGGGCGTGATCCTCGACCAGTTCGCCAACCCCGACAACCCGCTGGCCCACTACACCGGCACCGGCCCCGAGATCTGGCGCGACACGGCGGGGCGCATCACGCACTTCGTGGCGACCATGGGCACGACGGGCACGATCATGGGGTGCTCGAGGTTCCTCAAGGAGATGAACCCCGCGATCCAGGTCGTGGGCGTGCATCCCGCGGCCGGCGCGAGCGTGCCGGGCATCCGCAAGTGGCCGGAGGCCTACCAGCCGCGCATCTACGAGCGCGCGCGCGTGGACCGCATCATCGAGGTCTCGCAGGAGGAGAGCGAGGAGATGGCGCGTCGCCTCGCGGCAGAGGAGGGGATCTTCGCCGGCATCTCCTCCGGCGGGGGGCTGGCGGCGGCGCTGCAGGTGAGCGCCGGGGCGAAGGACGCGGTCATCGTGCACATCGTGTGCGACCGCGGTGACCGCTACCTCTCGACGGGCGTGTTCCCCGCCTGAGCCCTCAGTCGACCTTCACGAGTTGCTTGCCGACGTTCTCCCCGCGCAGCACGCCGATGAGGGCGCGCGGGGCCGAAGCCAGGCCCTGCGCGACGCTCTCCCGGTAGCGGATCCGGCCCGCCGCCACGTGCGCGGCCAGCTCCCGGCGGGCCTCGGGCCAGAGATCCATGCGGTCGGACACGATGAAGCCCTGCAGCCGCACGCGGTTCACGAGGAGCGAGGCGACCTGGCGGATGGCGATGGGCACGCCGTCGTACCCGGAGATGAGCCCGCACAGGGGGATGCGCGCCCCGGCGTTCACTCGGCGCAGCACCGCGTCGAGCACCTCGCCACCCACGTTGTCGAAGTAGACGTCGACGCCGCCGGGAGCCGCCTCCTTCAGGGACGAGGCGAGGTCGCCGGCGCGGTGGTCCAGGCAGGCGTCATAGCCTAGTTCCCCGACGGCGATCGCGCACTTGGCCGCGCCGCCGGCGATGCCCACCACGCGGCAGCCGGCCTGCCTGGCGAGCTGCCCGGCCACCCCGCCCACCGCGCCGGTCGCCGCGGACACGACGACGGTCTCGCCCTCCCGGGGCTGGCCGATCGTGGCGAGGCCCACCCAGGCGGTGATGCCGGGCATCCCCGCGGCGCCGAGCCAGACGGTGTCGGGCAGGGAGGGATCCACGGGGCGCGTGAGCCCCCGGCCGTCGCTCGCGCAGTAGCGCTGCCAGCCGAAGGGCCCGATGACCTTGTCTGCCTCGGCGAAGCCCTCGTGGCGCGAGGCGACGACGGTGCCCACGCCGGTGCCGACCATGACCTCGCCCAGCTCCACCCTCGGGGCGTAGGAGCGGCCCTCGTTCATGCGCCCGCGCATGTAGGGGTCGATCGAGAGCCATTCCACGCGCACCAGGACCTGTCCCGGCGCCGGCTCGGGCACGGGCCCCTCGCGCAGCGCGAAGTTGCCCGGCTCCACGGAAGGCGCGGGGCGCGAGGCGAGGAGGACCTGCAGGTTCCTCACGCCGGCGGGCGAGGGCGCTTTGCGCGCGGCTCGCGTTCGTTGCTAGTCTTGGCCATGCGCGGAAGATACCACCCATGACACCCACCCTCGTCTTCGACATCGAGACCATCCCCGACGTGGCCGGCCTTCGCCGCCTGTGGGCGCTTTCGGACGACGCTTCCGACGAGGCCGTCGCGGAGCTGGCCGCCCAGCGCAGGCGCCAGGCCACCGGCTCGGACTTCCTGCCCTGCCACCTGCACCGCGTGGTCGCCATCTCCTGCGCTCTGCGCGAGCGCGACGGCGTGCGCGTGTGGTCGCTGGGCGCGCCGGGCGACGACGAGGCCGAGCTGGTGCGACGGTTCTTCGACGGGATCGGCAAGTACACGCCGCAGCTCGTCTCGTGGAACGGCAGCGGCTTCGACCTGCCCGTGCTGCACTACCGCGCGCTCTTCCACGGCGTGGCGGCGCCGCGCTACTGGGACCAGGGCGAGGACGACCGCGACTTCAAGTGGAACAACTACCTGTCGCGCTTCCACGCCCGCCACACGGACCTCATGGACGTCCTGGCCGGCTACCAGAACCGCGCCTTCGCCCCGCTGGACGAGGTGGCGCAGCTCTGCGGCCTGCCGGGCAAGCTGGGGATGGACGGCTCGAAGGTGTGGGAGGCCTGGCGCGCCGGCCGCCTGCAGGCCATCCGCGACTACTGCGAGACCGACGTCGCCAACACCTACCTGCTGTGGTTGCGGTTCCAGCGCATGCGCGGCGCGCTGGGAGCGGAGGCCCACGACCGGGAGGTGGCGCTGCTGCGCGCATTCCTCGCGGAGCAGAAGGCCGCGCACTGGCGCGAGTTCGCCGAGGCCTGGGGCCCCTAGCGGCGGAAGGGCGAGCGCTCCTCCAGCTCGTCCACGTAGGCCGAGATCCCGGCGCCCTCGCGCGCGAGGTAGTCGTCCACCGCGCGCTCGAACGCGGGGTTCGCCAGCCAGTGGAACGATCGCGTCACCTCCGGCAGGAAGCCGCGCGCGTGCTTGTGCTCGCCCTGCGCGCCGCCTTCCACGCGGCCGATGCCGCGCTCGATGGCGAAGTCCACGGCCTGGTAGTAGCAGGCCTCGAAGTGCAGCCCGGGCACGAACTCCATGGCGCCCCAGTAGCGGCCGTACACCGCTTCCGGGCAGAAGAGGTCGAGGGCGGCGGCGACGGGCCGGCCTTCGCGCTCGGCCAGCACCAGCAGCACGTTGTCCGGCAGGCGCGCGGCGAGCAGGCCGAAGAACTCGCGCGTGAGGTAGGGCGTGGAGCGGTGCGCGCGGTAGGTGCGCCGGTAGCAGGCCGTGAAGAAGTCCCAGTCCGCCGCGCGGGCGTCGCGGCCGGTGAGGCGGCGCAGCGTGACGCCCGCCTCGGCCACGCGGCGGCGCTCCTGGCGGATCTTCTTGCGCTTGTCGTGGGAGAGCGCGGCGAGGAAGCCCTCGAAGTCGGCGTATCCCGCATTGCGCCAGTGGAACTGCACGCCGCGCCGCTCGAGCAGCCCCGCCTCGCGAAGCGCCGCGGCGTCGGCCTCGTCGGGGAAGAGCACGTGCAGCGAGGACACGCCGAGTTCGCGCGCGACGCCGGGCAGCGCGTGCGCGAGCCGGCGGCGCACCGCCTCGTCCCGGGCGAGCAGGCGCGGGCCGGGCACCGGCGTGAACGGCACGGCCGCCACGAGCTTCGGGTAGTACGCGAGGCCGTGGCGCTCGTGCGCCTCGGCCCAGGCCCAGTCGAAGACGTACTCTCCCCACGAGTGCGACTTGGCGTAGAGCGGCACCGCGCCCACGAGCTCGCCGCCTTCCTCGGCGAGCAGGTGGCACGGGGACCAGCCGGACTCGGGCGCGGCGCAGCCGGTGCGGTGCAGGCCCTCGAGGAACGCGTGCGAAAGGGTGGGGTTGCCTCCCGCGAGCGCGTCCCAGCGCGCGGGATCGATGTCGTCGAGGCGGTCGGCGAGGCGCAGCGACTCGGGCAAGGGGCGGCCGATCTATAATGTGGGCCTCCGATTCTATCCGCCCGCCGCCGGTTCCCGGCCCACCCCGAGACGCACCCGCCGATGAAGATCGCCGTCGCCCAGATCAACACCACCGTGGGCGACTTCGCGGGGAACGCCGCGCGCATCCGCGAGGCCATCGACCGCGCCCGCGCCGCCGGCGCCGGTCTCGTGGTCGCCCCGGAGATGGCCCTCTCGGGGTACCCGCCCGAGGACCTCCTCTACCGCAACGACTTCTGCGACCAGTGCGAGGCGGAGCTCCTGCGCCTGGCCGCGTACGCGCCGGACGTCCCGGTCGTGGTGGGCCACCCGCACCGCGAGGGGCGCGTGCGCTACAACGCCGCCTCCGTGCTGCGCGGCGGCGCCATCGAGGCCATCTACTTCAAGCAGCGCCTGCCCAACTACAACGTCTTCGACGAGAAGCGCTACTTCGAGACCGGCAACCGGCCCTGCGTGTTCGAGGCCGGCGGGCGGCGCATCGGCCTCACGATCTGCGAGGACCTCTGGTTCCCGCAGACGGCCACGCAGGCCAAGTCCGCCGGCGCGGAGCTCCTGCTCTCGATCAACGCCTCGCCGTACCACCGCAACAAGCTCGCCCAGCGCTACCAGGTGATGGGCGCGCGGGTGAAGGAGACCGGCCTGCCCGTGCTCTACGTGCACTGGGTCGGCGGGCAGGACGAGCTCGTCTTCGACGGCGCCTCCTTCGGCCTCGGCGCCGACGGCGCGGTCGGCTACCAGGGCGAGACCTTCCAGGAGGCCGTGGACATCGTCGAGTTCGAGGGCGGCCGCCTCTCGGGCCCCGTCGCCAGGCCGCTCACCGAGGAGGAGACGATCTACCGCGCGCTCGAGGTGGGCGTGCGCGACTACGTGGGCAAGAACCGCTTTCCCGGGGTGCTCGTGGGCCTGTCGGGCGGCATCGACTCGGCGCTGGTGGCCGCCGTCTGCGCCGACGCGCTGGGCCCCGACCGCGTCCACGCGGTGATGATGCCCTCGGACTACACCGCGGGCATGAGTGTGGAGGACGCGCGCGAGATCGCGCGCCTGCTCGGGATCCACTACACGGAGATCCCGATCCGGCCCGTGTTCGAGGCCTTCCGCGCGCAGCTCGCGCCGGCCTTCGCCGGCCGTGCGGAGGACACCACCGAGGAGAACCTGCAGGCCCGCACGCGCGGCACGCTCCTCATGGCGCTGTCCAACAAGTTCGGCTGGCTCGTGGTCTCCACCGGCAACAAGAGCGAGATGGCCACGGGCTACGCGACGCTCTATGGTGACATGGCGGGGGGCTACGCCCTCATCAAGGACGTGGTGAAGACCCTCGTCTACCGGCTCGCGTACTGGCGAAACGAGCGGGGCCTCGTGATCCCGCAGCGGGTCATCGACCGCGCGCCCTCGGCGGAGCTGCGGCCGGACCAGACCGACCAGGACAGCCTGCCGCCCTACGAGGTGGTGGACGCGGTGGTGGAGCGCTACATGGAGCGCGACATGGACCCGGAGGAGATCGTCGGCCTGGGCTACGACCCGGAGGCGGTGCGCCGCGTGGTGGGGCTCATCCGGGTGAACGAGTACAAGCGCCGGCAGGCCCCGCCGGGGGTGCGCATCACGCCCCGCGGCTTTGGCAAGGACTGGCGCTATCCGATAACATCGGGGTTCCGCCCGAAAGCCTGATCGCCATGAAGAAGATCGAAGCCGTCATCAAGCCGTTCAAGCTGGACGAGGTGCGCGAGGCGCTCTCGGAGATCGGGGTCTCCGGGCTCACCGTGACCGAGGTGAAGGGCTTCGGCCGCCAGAAGGGCCACACGGAGCTCTACCGCGGCGCCGAGTACGTCGTGGACTTCCTGCCCAAGGTGAAGGTGGAGGTGGTGATCGGCGACGCCCTCGTGGACAAGGCCATCGACGCCATCGTCAAGGCGGCGCGCACGGGCAAGATCGGCGACGGCAAGATCTTCGTCTGCGACGTGCCCCAGGTCGTCCGCATCCGGACCGGGGAGACCGGCGAGGACGCGGTCTAGGACCGTCCGGGGCTTTCCTGCTATCCTTCGGGCGACCTTCCGGGGAGAAGAAGAATGCTGCTTGCCGCCTTTTACGTGTTCGCGATCGCCGCGATCATCCTGCACTACACCGGGCACCTGAAACGGTGGAACTGCGAGTGGATCCTGATCGTGCTCGCGATCGCCGTCTTCCCCGCCGTCCTCTTCCTCTGATCGCCTTTCCCCCGGCGCCTCAGCCGCCCGGTCCGGGCAGGCGCGCCAGGGGGTCCTGCCGGTAGAAGGCCCGCAGCTGCCCGTACACCGCGGGATAGGCGGGCGCCAGGCGCTCCGGCGTCTCGAAGAAGGCCTCCGAGGCCACCGCGAAGAACTCCGCCGGGCTCTCCGACGCGTACGGGTCGAGCGGCAGGCCGTCCAGCGCCCGCCCGCCGTCGCGCGCCGCGCGCCGGTCGGCGGCGTCCACGAGCCGGCAGAAATCCGTGTAGGCGGCCCGGAAAGCCTCCCGCCAGGCCGCGGGCGGCATGCCGGCGTGCAGGGGCGGGCAGCCGTCGGGCTCGCCGCTGCGCATGTCGAGCTTGTGCGCGAACTCGTGGATCACGACGTTGTAGCCCGCCACGCGCTCGTCCTCGTCGCCGGCCATCGCCACGTCCTCGTAGGAGAGGATGACCGGCCCGCCGAGCCAGGCCTCGCCGGCCATCGCGTCGTTCACGAGGTGGACGACCCCGGCCTCGTCCACCACCTCGCGCTCCGGGGCGAACTGCCCGGGGTAGACGATGATGTCCGACCAGCCGTCCAGCCACTCCAGGCCCAGCTCCAGGACCAGGATGCAGGCCTGTGCCGCGACCTGCACCCGCATGAAGGGCGTGAGCTCCAGGCCGTGCGTGGCGGCGAAGCGCTTGCGCGCGAGGAAGAAGCCCGCCATCTCGCGCAGCCGCGCGTCCTGCGCCGGGGCGAGGCCGCGCATGAACAGGTAGGGCTGGGTGGCGCTCTCCCAGAGCCCCTCGTCGATGGGCTCGACCGGCGGCCGTCGCCTGCGCAGCCAGCCGAGCATGCGCCCTCAGGGCGCCGCGCCCAGCCGCTTGAGCGAGCCGGAGCCGAGGACCGACCGGGTGATGGCCGGGTCGCCGTAGTAGCGGATGTCGCCGCTGCCCGCGACGGAGACGGTGAGCGTCTCGCGGGCCCACAGCACCGCGTTGCCCGAGCCCGCCACCGAGACGGTGGCCTGCCGGCTCTCCAGGCGGCCGGCATCCAGGTCGCCCGAGCCGGCGATCTTCACCGAGACCTCGCTTGCCTTGCCCGCGAGGCGGACGTCGCCGCTGCCGGCGATGGTCGCCTTGAGCCGCGAGGTGTCCACGCGGGCGATGCGCAGGTTCCCGCTGCCGGCCACGGCGAGGTCCAGGTGGTCCGACTGGAGCGACTCCGCGAGGGCGTCGCCGCTGCCCGCCACCGAGATCGAGTCGATCTTCGGGGCCGTGACGAGCACGCGGATCGTGGCGTGCCCCCGGAAGCTGGTCTTGTGGTCGCGGAACCGCAGGCGCAGGCGCCCGCCCTCGACCACGGTCTCGATCTCGGGCAGCAGGTTGTCGTCCGCCTCCAGCGAGACCGACTCGGCGGGACCCTGCTTGAGCACCAGGGTACCGGGCAGGGACATGGCCACGCCCGTGAAGGCGGTCACGGGGCGCGACTCGGTGACGACCTTTCCCGACGGCGTGATCGAGGGGCCCCAGAAGGCGAAGGCCGGGGCGGCGACGAAGAGGCAGGTGGCGGCGAGGGCGGGCAGCGCGTGGTCACGCAGGGTCATGGGGGTCTCCGGAGGACGCAGGGGGTGCCACTTGGACGTCCCGGGCCCTTCCGGCGGATTCGCGCCGGGCGGGCCGTGCGTCCGGGGCTGCGGGGACTACGGGCCGATTCCCAGCTCATGGCGGATGGCCATGGCGACCTCGAGCGCGCGCTCCGGCGCCGCCTCGCAGACCGTGACGTGGCCCATCTTCCGCCCCGGCCTCGCCTCGCGCTTGCCGTACAGGTGCAGGTGCGCGCCCGGGTGGCGCAGCACCGCCTCCCAGCGCGGCTCGCCGTCGCGCCAGATGTCTCCCAGCAGGTTCAGCATCACCGCCGGCGTGTGCTGCGAGGGGTCGCCCAGGGGCAGGTCGCACAGCACGCGCACCTGCTGCTCGAACTGCGAGGTGCGGCAGGCGTCGATGGTGTAGTGCCCGCTGTTGTGCGGCCGCGGCGCGATCTCGTTCAGCAGGAGCCGCCCGCCGACCACGAACATCTCCACGGCGAGGACGCCCACGTATTCGAGCGCGGTCGCCACGCGCGTGGCGAGCGCCGTCGCCTCCTCCGCCAGCGCCGCCGGGATGCGGGCCGGCGCGATGGTGAGATCGAGGATGCCGTCCGCGTGGCGGTTCTCGGCCACCGGGAAGGCCGCCACCTCGCCCGCGGCCGAGCGCGCGAGGATCACGGACACCTCCCGCTCGAGCGCGAGCCGCTCCTCGAGCACGCACGGCACCCGCTTCCACTCGGAGAAGACGCGCTCGAGGTCGGCGCGCGAGGCGATCGCGGCCTGCCCCTTGCCGTCGTAGCCGAAGCGCGCGGTCTTCAGGATGCCCGGCAGGCGCACCCGGCCGAGCGCGGCGTCGAAGTCGGCCTCCGAGCGCACGTCCGCCCACGGGCCGACCGGCAGGTCCCGGAAGGCGAGGAAGCCCTTCTCGCGGCTGCGGTCCTGGGCGACCGCGACGGCGTTGCCGCTGGGTCGCACGATGGTGGACATCGCCAGCTTGACCAGCGCCTCGGCGGGCGCGTTCTCGAACTCGGTGGTCACCGCCGCGCAGGTCTGCGCCAGCTCGTGCAGCGAAACGGGGTGCGTGTAGGCGGTGTTGAGGTGCCCCGTGGCGAATTCCGCGGCCGGGGAGAGGGGGTCGGGATCGAGGACCGTCACCCGGTAGCCCAGCGTGCGGGCGGCGACCGTGAACATGCGGCCGAGCTGGCCGCCGCCGAGCAGGCCCAGGGTGGCGCCGGGGGCGATCACAGCACGTCGGGCAGCTGCATGGCCGCGACCATCTCGCGCAGCTGCTCGCGGTAGGCGGCGAGCTTGGCCGCGAGGTCCGCGTCCGTGGCGGCGAGCAGGCTCACGGCGAAGAGCCCCGCGTTGGCCGCGCCGGCCTCGCCGATGGCGAAGGTGGCCACCGGGATGCCCTTGGGCATCTGCACGATGGAGTAGAGCGAATCCTGCCCCGCGAGGTGCCGCGACGGCACCGGCACGCCCAGCACGGGCAGCGTCGTCTTCGAGGCGATCATGCCCGGCAGGTGCGCGGCGCCGCCGGCCCCCGCGACGATGCAGCGCAGGCCCCGCCCGCGCGCGCTCTCCGCGTACGCGAACATGGCGTCGGGCGTGCGGTGGGCCGAGACCACCTTCGCCTCGAACGGCACGCCGAAGTCGCGCAGCACCTTCGCGGCGTGCTGCATCACGTCCCAGTCGCTCTGGGAGCCCATCACCACGCCGACCACCGGGGCGTCCACGGCGGCGCCTCAGCCGGCGAGCGAGCGCGCGTCGTCGATCGACGAGCGGTACGAGTCGAAGATGCGGCGAAGGGCCGTGGCCATGTCCACCTTGGGCGCCCAGCCCAGGTCCTGCATGGTGTTCTCGATCTTGGGCACGCGGTTGCGCACGTCCTGGTAGCCCTTGCCGTAGTACTCGTCGGCGCCCACCTCCACGAGCTTCACGCGGGCGGCGCTGTCGCGGTACTCCGGGTAGGTGGCGGCGAGCTCGAGCATCATCGTGGCGAGCTCGCGCACCGAGAAGTTGTTGGCCGGGTTGCCGATGTTGTAGATGCGGCCCGAGGCGACGCCGCCCGGGTTCTCGATGATGCGCATCAGCGCGGCCACGCCGTCGTCGATGAAGGTGAAGGCGCGCTTCTGCGCGCCGCCGTCGACCAGCTTGATGGGCTCGCCGCGCACGATGTGCCCGAGGAACTGGGTGATCACGCGCGAGGACCCCTCCTTGGCGGTGTGGATGGAGTCCAGCCCCGCGCCGATCCAGTTGAACGGCCGGAAGAGCGTGAAGTCGAGGCTCCCCATCGAGCCGTAGGCCCAGATCACGCGGTCCATGAGCTGCTTGGAGCACGAGTAGATCCAGCGCTGCTTGTCGATGGGGCCCAGCACGAGCTCCGAGGCGTAGGGGTCGAACTGCTCGTCGCGGCACATCCCGTACACCTCGGAGGTGGAGGGGAAGAGGATGCGCTTGCCGTGCTTCACGCAGGACCGCACGATGGGCAGGTTCGCCTCGAAGTCGAGCTCGAAGACCTTCAGCGGCTCGCGCACGTAGGTCGCGGGCGTGGCGATGGCCACCAGGGGCAGGATCACGTCGCACTTGCGGATGTGGTACTCGATCCACTCGCGGTTGATCGTGATGTCGCCCTCGAAGAAGTGGAACCGGGGGTGCGCGAGGAGGTCGGCCACGCGGTCCGAGCCCATGTCCATGCCGTAGACCTCCCAGTCGGTGTCCGCGAGGATGCGCTGGGAGAGGTGGTGGCCGATGAAGCCGTTCACGCCGAGGATGCAGATTCGCTTGGTCATGGGTGGGGGGATTTCGGGGAGATCGGGCCGTCGCCCGGGTCGAAGGCGGATTGTCCCACGCCGCCGGCGGGCGGGGCAAAGCGGGCAGCGAGCGCGGCGCCTTCCAGGGGCGCCTCGCCCTCGAAGGCGAGCGAGCGCACCTCGAGCCAGCGGCCGTCGCCGCAGCAGGCCCAGAGGCGTGCGCCCTCCGCGGCGAGGGTGCCCGGCGGCGCCGGGTCGAGGGCCGGCTGCGCGTCGGACCACCACGTCCGCAGCACCAGGACCCGCCGGCCCCCGAGGGCGGAGAAGGCGCCGGGATAGGGCGGGGCCACCGCGCGCACCAGGTCGTGCACGCGGCGGGCGGGCTGGCGCCAGTCGATGCGGCCGTCCTCGGGGCGCCGCCCGCCGAAGTAGCTGCCCCTGGAGAGATCCTGGTCCCGCGGCGTCGCGGTGCCCGCGAGCAGGGCGGGCAGGGCGCGTTCCAGCACGGTGCCGGCCGCGGCGCTCACGCGCGCGAACACCTCGGCCGCCGTGTCGTTCTCGCCGATGGGCACGGGCTCCTGGTCCACGATGCGGCCGGCGTCCGGCTTGGCCACCATCTCGTGCAGCGTGGCGCCCGTCTCGCGCTCGCCGTGCAGGACGGCCCAGTTGACGGGCACGCGGCCGCGGTAGCGCGGCAGGAGCGAGCCGTGCAGGTTGTAGGCGCCGCGCCGCGCGGCGGCGAGCACCGCCGGGGGGAGCATGCGGCGGTAGTAGAACGAGAACAGGAAGTCCGGCGCCAGGGCCTCCAGGCGCCGGACGAACGCCGGCTCGGCCGGATCGTCCGGATACGCGACCTCCAGGCCCGCCTCGCGCGCCACGTCCGCCACTCGGCCGAACCACTGCGTCTCGCCCGGGTCGTCGCGGTGCGTCACGACCAGCGGCACGCGCACGCCGTGCGCCAGCAGGACGGACAGGCAGCGGCAGCCGACGTCGTGGTAGGCGAAGACGACCGCCGTGGCGCTCACGGCTCGCGCCGTTCCAGCACCGCCTGGACGAGGTAGCGGGGACGCTCTCGCACCTGCTGGTAGATGCGCCCGACGTACTCGCCCACGAGGCCCAGCCCGAAGAGGACGATGCCGATGAGGAGGAACGTGAGGATGTCGCGGTCCCAGATCACCCACAGGCCGTCGCCCTTGCCGGCGACGATGCGCCCGCCGATCACCACGAAGTAGGTCGCGAGCGAGGTGATCGACACCGCGATGCCGAACAGGGAGAAGAGCTGCAGGGGCACCACCGAGAACCCCGTGACGAGGTCGAAGTTCAGGCGGATCAGCTTGTAGAGGGAGTACTTGGACTCTCCGGCGGCGCGCTCCTCGTGGGCCACCTCGACCTCGGCCGGGTTCTGCGCGAACGAGTACGCCAGCGCCGGGATATAGGTGCTCACCTCGCGCGTGGAGCGGATGGCGTCGACGATCGCGCGGCTGTAGGCGCGCAGCATGCAGCCCTGGTCCGTCATGCGGATGTGCGTGAGCCGCTCGCGCAGGCGGTTCATGGCCTTCGAGGCCCAGCGCCGCCACGCCACGTCCTGCCGCAGGCGGCGCACGGAGCCCACGTAGTCGTGGCCCTCGTCCATCTTCGCCAGGAGCCGGGCGATCTCCTCGGGCGGGTTCTGCAGGTCCGCGTCCAGCGTGACCACGCGCTCGCCGCGGCAGTACTCGAAGCCGGCCATGATGGCCATGTGCTGGCCGAAGTTGCCGTTGAAGAGGACCACGCGCGTGACCTCGGGGCGCGCCTGGAACTGCTCGCGCAGCATGGCCGCCGACCGGTCGCGGCTGCCGTCGTTCACGAAGACGACCTCGTACCGGCGGCCCAGGGCGTCCAGCGCAGGGTACAGGCGCGCGAAGAGCGCGGGGAGCACCGCCTCCTCGTTGTAGACGGGGATGACGACCGACAGGTCCGGCGCGCTCACGGCCGCCCCGCCCGCAGGATGCGCCCGGCGCTCTCGCAGACGCGGTCCACGTCCGCCTCCGTCATCGCCGGGAAGAGGGGCAGCGT
This sequence comes from Pseudomonadota bacterium, assembly GCA_029781595.1. Classification (GTDB taxonomy): domain Bacteria; phylum Pseudomonadota; class Gammaproteobacteria; order Burkholderiales; family Usitatibacteraceae; genus FEB-7. Next base: position 24,169 of record JAKOWJ010000371.1, read on the forward strand.
CACCGTCTCGCGGCCGATGCGCTCGGCCACCGGGAACTGGCCCTCGCGCCAGCCGCGCGAGCGGAAGTGCGTGGTGAGGTGGATGGCCTCGTACGAGAGGCCCACGCCGATGCCCTCGCGCGCCATCGCCTCGATGAAGTCCCGCCTGGTGAGGCCCGTCTGCGCCAGCGGCAGGAGCACGGTGAACATGTTCCAGGAGTGCCCGGGGTTGTCCCGCGGCGGCAGCCGCTCGGGCGTGAGCAGGTCGTCGCCCGCGAGCCGCTCGAAGTAGCGCGCGGCCAGGCGCGATCGCGCGGCGACCCACCCGTCCAGCCGGGCGAGCTGCAGCAGGCCCAGGCGCGCGGACACGTCCGACAGGTTGAACTTGCCGGCGGCCGCCACCACGTCGCGCGTGCCGTCCGGGAGGCGCACGATCCCGTGGAAGCGCAGCCGCGAGACGGCCTCGGCCTCGGCCTCGTCGCCGAGCACCAGCGCGCCGCCCTCTATCGTGGTGAGGTTCTTGTTGGGGTGGAAGCTGAAGGAGACGATGTCGCCGGCGGCGCCCACGGGGCGGCCCGCGACCCGCGAGCCGATGGCGAGGGCCGCGTCCTCGACGATGCGCACGCCGTGCCGCGCGCGGAACGCGGCCAGCGCCGCCGGATCCAGCGGGGCGTTGTAGTGCACGGGCAGGAGCGCGCGCGTGCGCGGGGTGATCGCCGCGGCGGCCGCGGCGAGGTCCACGTTGCGCGTGGCGAGGTCCACGTCCACGAAGACGGCGCGCGCGCCGACGCGCTCGATCACGTTGGCGGAGGCGAAGAAGCTCTGCGCGGGCGTGACGACCTCGTCGCCGGGGCCGATGCCCAGCATGGCGAGGGCCACCTCCATCGCGCCGGTGGCGCTGGTGAGGGCGCGCACGGGGCGGCCGCCGACGTAGTCCGAGAGCGCCCGCTCGAAGGCGGCCACCTGCGGCCCGCTCGCGATCCAGCCCGAGAGGAGCGTGTCCGCGACCGCGGCCGCCATCGCCTCGTCGAGGGTCGGGCGCGCGAAGGGCAGGAACGGGCGGGTGCCCGCGCGGTCGTTCACGACCGGGCCACCAGCCAGACGCCGACCACGATGAAGCCGATGCCCACGAGCTTCTGCGCGGTGATCGACTCGCCGAAGAGCCACCAGGCCGCCGCCGCGTTCACGATGTAGCCGATGGAGAGCATCGGGTAGGCGACCGAGACCGGCACGCGGGAGAGCGCGAGGATCCAGACGACGACGCTCACCGCGTAGCAGGCGAGGCCCCCGAGCACGAACGGGCTGGAGGCCACCTGCAACCCCACCGGCAGGATGTTCTCCGCCGTGAAGGCGAAGGCGCCGATGCGGTTGGTGCCCGCCTTGAGCAGCAGCTGGGCCGCCGCGTTGAGCAGCACGCCCGAGAGGACCAGGCTGAAGGAGATGGCGTTCACGGCTTGCGCACGAGGACCCGACGCTCGTCGCGGTGGAGGACTTTCATCGGCAGGCCCCTCGTCTCGAGGCGCTTCTCGATGTCGGGGTGGATTATAGCCATCGCCTCCCCGGGGCGCATCCAGTCCCGCTCGAAGGCCTCGATGGACGGGAGCCCCAGCGCCGGCTCGTGCTTCAGGCCCATCGAGAACTCGTCCCAGTAGTCGACGAGCGTGACCGTGCGGCCCAGGTAGAAGGGGATGGTCTGGTCGTAGATGCCGACCGAGTACACGCGGGCGGCGGGCGAGAGGTCGCGGCGCATCACGGCGGCGATGTCGCGCCCGGACTGCCGTGGCGAGAGCCGCTCGTAGCCGTCCTCGACGCAGTCCACGAAGGCGATGGAGGCGATGACCAGCGCCGCGACCGCGGCCCACTTGCGCCGCGACCGCAGGGCCAGCGCGCCCACGACGAGCGAGAGCGCCAGGATGGCGATGCCGGAGACGATCCAGGGCCGCGCGGCCGCGTAGAGCTCGCGCGTCCACTCGTCGCGGGCGCGCTCGGGCGCGCCCCAGGCGAAGAAGATGCCCACGACCAGGAGCGGGGCCAGCGCCGCCATCGGCTTCCACAGGCGCGCGGGCGCGGCGTGCACCAGCCAGTCGCCCAGCACGAGCGCGAGCGCCGGGAACACCGGCAGGATGTAGGCGGGGAGCTTCGAGCCCGAGGCGCTGAAGAAGAGCATCACGAACCCGGACCAGATCACCACGAAGCGGCGCCACGGGAAGGCCTCGGCGGGGCGGTCGCGCCGCCACCCCTGCACGCACGCGGGCAGCAGCGAGAACATCCACGGCAGGAACCCCACGAAGAGGATCGGCCAGAAGTACCACCACGGCTGCACGCGGCGGTGCTCGTGCGTGAGGAAGCGCTCGAAGTGCTCGTGCACGAAGAAGAAGCGCGCGAACTCGGGGTTCGCCCGGGAGACCAGGACGAACCACGGCGCGGCGATCGCCAGGAACAGCGCGAGGCCCCGCGTCCACTCCAGCCGGGCGAGCAGGCGCCAGTCGCGGTGCACCAGGCAGTGCAGGAAGATCGCGGCCGCCGGGAAGAGGATGCCGACCAGGCCCTTGGAGAGCACCGCGAACGCCATCGCCGCCCACGCCGCCAGCATCCAGCGCCGCGAGCGCGACGGCTCGCCCGTCACCGCCATGAGGAAGGCGCAGAGCGCCGCGGTGAGCCACGCGGTGAGCCCCATGTCCAGCGTCACGACCCCGCCCATGCCGAGGAAGTAGGGGCTCGACAGGAGCACGCCCGTCGTGAGCAGCGCCGCCTCGCGCCCCGCCAGCCGCCAGGCCGTGAGGCCCGCCATCAGCAGCGTGGCGAGGCCGGCCAGCGCGGTGTAGATGCGCGCCGTGAACTCGCTCTGGCCCAGCATCGAGAAGACGGCGGCCCCGGCCCAGTACTGCAGGGGCGGCTTCTCGAAGTACTTGATGCCGTTCAGGCGCGGCGTCACCCAGTCGCCGCTCACGGCCATCTCGCGGGAGATCTCGGAGTAGCGGCCCTCGTCCGGGTGGGCGAGCGGGCGCTGCATGTTGTCGATGCCCACGGCGATCGCCAGCGCGGCGATGAGGACGAGGACGGCGCGCGAGATCCTCATGGCCCGGTGCGCGCGTCGAGCAGGACGATCACGGCGCCGCCGCCGCCGTGGGCGGGGGGCGGCTCGGTGAAGGCGAGCACCTCCGACTTGCGCGCGAGGAGCTTGCGGATGCGCCCCTTGAGCACGGGCTCGCGGTTGCGCGAGCCCAGGCCCTTGCCGTGCACGATGCGCAGGCACCTGAGGCCCCGGCGCGCGCAGTCCGCGAGGAACCGGGCCGTGGCGAGGGCGGCCTCGTCGCCGGTGAGTCCGTGCAGGTCGATCTCGTCCTGCACCACCCAGTGCACCCGTCGCAGCTTGCGCAGCACCTCGCGCGGCAGCCCCGGCCGCAGGTACGCGTGGTCCTCCTCGAACTCGACGTCCTCGGCGCCGCCCGCCAGGCGCGCCAGCTCCTCGAGCACCGCGCGCTCGTCCTCGAGGCGCTGCACGGGCAGGGGCGGCGGGGGCGGCCGGCGGTGCGCCACGCGGTTGGCGGGGCGGGCCGGGGCGACGCCGCGCATCTCGCGGCGGAAGAGTTCCGAGTCGTCGTCGGGCGCGGACCGGGCGGACTTCAACGCGCCAGGCTCTCCAGGTAGCGGTCGGCGTCCAGCGCCGCCATGCAGCCCGTGGCCGCGCTCGTCACCGCCTGGCGGTAGACGTGGTCCTGCACGTCGCCGGCGGCGAACACGCCCGGCACGCTCGTGGCGGTGGCGTTGCCGTCCTGGCCCATGCGCGTGACGATGTAGCCGCCCTTCATCTCGAGCTGGCCCTCGAAGAGCTCGGTGTTGGGCCGGTGGCCGATGGCGATGAAGCAGCCGGAGACCTTGAGCTCCCTCGTCGAGCCGTCCGCGGTCGACTTGATGCGCACGCCCGTCACGCCGCTCCCGTCGCCCAGCACCTCGTCCAGCGTGTGGTTCCAGGCGATCGTGACCTTGCCTTCCTTCTCCTTGGCGAAGAGCTTGTCCTGCAGGATCTTCTCGGAGCGGAACCGGTCGCGGCGGTGGATGACCGTCACGTGCCGCGCGATGTTGGCGAGGTACAGCGCCTCCTCGACCGCGGTGTTGCCGCCGCCGACGACGCACACGTCCTGGCCCTTGTAGAAGAAGCCGTCGCAGGTGGCGCAGCCGGAGACGCCCTTGCCCATGAAGGCCTGCTCGGAGGGCAGGCCCAGGTACATGGCCGAGGCCCCGGTGGCGAGGATGAGCGCGTCGCAGGTGTAGGTGCCGGAGTCGCCCACCAGCGTGATGGGCTTCTCCCCCAGCTTCGCGGTGTGGATGTGGTCGAACACCAGTTCGGTCTCGAAGCGCTCGGCGTGCTTCTGGAAGCGCTCCATCAGCTCGGGGCCCTGGACGCCGTCGGCGTCGGCGGGCCAGTTGTCGACGTCCGTGGTCGTCATGAGCTGCCCGCCCTGGGCGAGCCCGGTGACGAGGACGGGTTTCAGGTTGGCGCGGGCCGCGTACACGGCGGCGGTGTAGCCGGCCGGGCCGGATCCGAGGATGAGGAGTCGGCAGTGTCGGGTAGTCATGGGGGGGGGCTGCGG
>JAKOWJ010000194.1 GCA_029781595.1 Pseudomonadota bacterium
CGCCTCGTGCGCCAGGGCAAGATCTCCACCGACGAGGCCCTGGCCAACGCCGACTCGGCCACCAACCTGGGCCTGCTGCTGGGCAACTCCGGGATCATGCCGGCCATGGCCGAGCGCGCGAAGAACCCGGTGCCCTCGCTCGGCAAGTCGGGCGGCGCCTCGTTCAGCGAGTTCAAGATCTCGGAGGAGTCCTCCGAGCCCCGCTTCCCGTAGCGCCTCGCCTAGGCCCCGCCGCCGGGCGGCTGGGCCGCCGGGATCACGGGCGGGGCCGCCGCGGCCGGCGCATCGCCCTGCGCGGCCGCGGCCTTCCCCGGCACCCCGTCCCCGCCCTCCCTCGCCTCGCCGTTGATGGCGCCGAACTCCGCCCCGCGCTTGAGCAGGAAGGAGGGCAGCGCCGTCGAGATGGCCGCGTACAGCAGCAGCCCCCCGAACAGCGCGTCGTGCATGCCGTAGCGCTCGCGCAGGATCGAGGCGAGCACCAGCGTGAAGATGAGCGTGGGCGTGAGCGCCAGCGCGACCCGGCGGCTCGCCTCCGCGGGCTCGTGCATCAGCACGCGCCGCTGCAGGTAGAGCGCCGCCACGCGCCCCGGCAGGATCGCCGCCGACAGCGCGAGCCCCACGCCCAGCGCCTTGAGCGAGAGCGCCTCGGCGGGCACCTTCATGCCGCTCGCGAAGAAGTAGAACGGGATGAAGAACGAGGCGAACACCTTCACCGCGTGCTGGTTGTCGTGCGAGGCGAGCGCGGGCATGCGCCGCGAGAGCATCGTGGCCGCCAGGCCCGCGAGGAAGGCCCCCACCAGGTAGTACGCGCCCAGCGACTTCGTCACGTAGGCGGCCACCAGGCCCACCATCACCAGCAGCGAGAACTCCGAGCCGGGCGCGTGCGCGATGACCAGGCGCCCCAGCAGCAGGTAGGCGAGCGGCAGCGCGGCCACCAGCAGCGCGAGCGACCCGGAGGCCATCGCCAGGCGCTCGGCCGACTCCGACTGCAGCACGCCGAAGAGGATCGCGAGCGCGACCAGCTCGCCCGCCACCGCCTTGTTGGTGACCCAGAAGCGCTCCTTCTCCTCCAGGCCCAGGCTCTCGAGCGAGTCGAGGATGAAGCCCGTGGAGGGCGTGAGCACCGCCAGCACGAAGAGAGTCGCCACCTGCCACGTGAGCGCCAGCCAGGTCATGCCCAGCCACACCGCCCCGGCGATGACCGCCAGGCGCACGAGCAGGTGCCCCAGCAGCATGCCCCGGCCGCGCCACAACCCCGGGAAGTCGATCTCCAGCCCCGCGAAGAGGAAGAGCGAGGAGATGCCCAGCGTGGCGAGGAGCGTGAGCGTGGTGTCGTGGCGGAACTCCCCGGCGAGCACGCCCGCGCCGATGCCGAAGGCGAAGCAGGTGAGCGGCGCCGGGATGCGGAAGCGCTGCAGCGCCCGCGGCACCACCAGCAGGCCGCAGATGAGGGCGAGGACGAGGATCTCGGGGTCGAGGGCGGTCATGGCGGCGCGAGTCTACACCGCCGGCGGCGCCCGCCCCGCCCGCTCGCGCCGGCGCAGCGACAGGTAGGCCGCGAGCAGCAGCCCCACCGGCGCCGCGAAGCCGATCGCGAAGGGCGCGAGGTCCAGCGCGCGCTCCCAGGCGCCGCGCTCCACGGTGAGGAACGACCAGACGCGGGCGGCGAGCGGCAGCGCGGTGAAGAGCAGCGTGGGCACCAGGAACCACGCGGTGTTGCCCGCCCCGACCTGCGCCATGCGGGCGCTGAAGAACGACACGGCGGCCACCAGCAGCCCCGAGAGCACGCCCGCGGCGGCCCCGAAGGCGGCGTACGTCCACGAGCCCACCTCGTGCACCACCAGCAGGGCGATGGCGGCGGCCACCAGGCGCCGGATCCACGCGTCGCTCATGCGGGCCATTCTGCGGGAACCGGGCCGGCCCCACAACCGCGCTAGAATGTCCGCCACCCGAGACCGCGCCGGCCCGCGCCGACCCCGATGAAGCCCCTCGAGCAGCTCCTCACGCAGTACGCGGCCTACCACCGCGACCGGCGCAACATCGCCACCCACTTCGCCGGCATCCCGCTCATCGTCTTCTCCGTCGTGCTCGCGCTGGCGCTGGTTTCCTTTCCGGTGGGGGGCCTCACGGTCACGCTCGCGGCGGTGGCCGCGATCGCCGCGAGCGCCTGGTACGTGCGGCTCGACGCCGCCTTCGGCACCGCCATGGCCGCCACGCTCTTCGCGATGTGCGCGCTGGCGAGCGAGGTGAGCGCGCGCCTGGCCGACGGCCAGAGCGCCGCGCTGGCCGCCGCGCTCTTCACGGGCGGGTGGGCGCTGCAGTTCTGGGGCCACCGCTTCGAGGGCATGAAGCCCGCCTTCGCCGACGACGCGAAGCAGCTGCTGGTGGGTCCGCTCTTCGTGTGGGCCGAGGTATTCTTCTTCCTGGGGGCGCGGCCGGCGCTGCGGCGCTACATCGAGGACCGCGTGGGCCCCACGGTCGCGCGCCGCGTCCCGGCACCCGCGACGGGCACGCGATGAGCGGCGAGACGCTGGCGCTCGCGCGCGCCCTCCTCGAGCGCCCCTCGGTCTCGCCCGAGGACGGCGGCTGCCAGGAGCTCATCGCCGCGCGACTCGCGCCGCTGGGCTTCGCCGCCGAGACCTTCCGCTGCGGCGAGGTGACCAACACGTGGCTGCGGCGCGGCACGTCGCGGCCCCTGGTGGTGCTGGCCGGGCACACCGACGTGGTGCCCACCGGGCCGCTGGACCAGTGGCACACGGATCCCTTCGTGCCCACGGTGAAGGACGGGCGCCTGCACGCGCGCGGCGCGGCCGACATGAAGACCTCGCTCGCCGCCTTCGTGGTGGCGATGGAGCGGCTGGTGGCCGCCCACCCCTCGCACCCCGGCTCGCTCGCGCTCCTGCTCACGAGCGACGAGGAGGGCCCGGCGGTGGACGGCACCGTGCGCGTGGTCGAGGCCCTCAAGGCGCGCGGCGAGCGCATCGACTACTGCATCGTCGGCGAGCCCACCTCGGTCGAGCGCTTTGGCGACACGATCAAGAACGGCCGCCGCGGCACGCTCACCGGGCACCTCGTGGTGAAGGGCATCCAGGGCCACGTGGCCTACCCCCACCTCGCCCGCAACCCGGTCCACCATCTCGCGCCAGCGCTTGCCGAACTGGCGGCCACCACGTGGGACGCCGGCAACGAGTACTTCCCGCCCACGACCTGGCAGGTGTCCAACCTGCACGCCGGCACCGGCGCCTACAACGTCATCCCGGGCGAGGCGCGCGTGGACTTCAACTTCCGCTTCTGCACGGCCAGCACGCCGGAGGGCCTGCAGGCGCGCGTGCGCGAGGTGCTCGACCGCCACGGCCTGGACTACGAGCTGCGCTGGGTGCTGGGCGGCCTGCCCTTCCTCACGCCGCGCGGGCGGCTGGTGCAGGCCCTCCAGCGCGCGGTGCGCGAGGCCTCGGGCGTCACGCCGGAGGTCTCCACCACCGGCGGCACCTCCGACGGCCGCTTCATCGCGGACATCTGCCCGGAGGTGGCGGAGTTCGGGCCGGTGAACCGCTCCATCCACAAGGTGAACGAGGCCGTCGCCCTCGACGAGATGGAGCCGCTCACCGAAGCCTACCGCCTCGCCTGCGAGGACCTGCTGGGCCTTCGGTAAGCGCGTGGCACGCACCGTTCCCGCCAAGGGCGTCTCCGTGCGCAGCCTCGTGCTGGACGCGGCCTCGCGCCTGGAGGGCGCGGGCGTCTCGTTCGGACACGGCACCACCAACGCCGTCGACGAGGCCGCCTGGCTGGTGCTGCACGCGCTGGAGCTGCCGGTGGCCGAGCTGGGCCCCTACCTCGACCTCGCCGTCGATGCCGAACGCGCGCGCCGGGCGCAGGCCCTCGTGGCCCGGCGCATCCGCACGCGCAAGCCCGCCGCCTACCTCCTGAAGGAGGCCTGGCTCGGCCCCCACCGCTTCCGCGTGGACGAGCGCGTCATCGTGCCGCGCTCCTTCATCGCCGAGCTCCTGCGCGCGCGCCTCGCGCCCTGGCTGGCGCAGCCCGCGGGCGTGCGCTCGGTGCTCGACCTGTGCACGGGCTCCGGGTGTCTGGCCATCCTCGCGGCGCTCGCCTTCCCGAAGGCCGCCATCGACGCCGCCGACCTCTCGCCCGACGCGCTGGCCGTCGCGAAGCGCAACGTGCGCGACTACCGGCTCGGCCCGCGCGTGCGCCTCGTGGCCTCGGATCTCTTCGATGCCCTCGGGGGCCGGCGCTACGACCTCATCGTCTCGAACCCGCCCTACGTCACCGCGGCAGCCATGCGGCGCCTGCCGGAGGAATACCGGCGCGAGCCGGAGATGGCGCTCGCGAGCGGGCGCGACGGCCTGGCGCACACGCGCCGCATCCTCGCGCAGGCGAAGCGGCACCTGAACCCCGGGGGCCTGCTCGTCGTCGAGATCGGCCACAACCGCAAGGCGCTGGAGCGCGCGTTCCCGAAGCTGCCCTTCGCGTGGCCCGTCGTTGCCGCGGGCGCGGGATACGTCTTCGTGCTGCGTTACGAAGACCTCTGATCGCGGGTCTTCGTCCGCTGGACAGTGGCGCCGACTTTCCGGCACGGTGAGCGCCGCCGACCATCCGGCACGGTGAGCGCCGCCGACCATCCGGCATGCTGAGCGCCGCCGACCATCCGGCATGCTGAGCGCCGCCGACCACCCGGCACGCTGAGCGCCGCCGACCACCCGGCACGCTGAGCGCCGCCGACCATCCGGCACGCTGAGCGCCGCCGACCATCCGGCACGCTGAGCGCCGCCGAGGCGATGCCCCGCGACCCGGGCCCCGAGGCGCGGCTTCACGGTGTCGCGGCGGCCTCGTCCGATCGGCTCGCGTCTCGTGCGGCGTCACGGTACTCCACGGCGGTGACGGCCCTCTCGCGGGGCAT
>JAKOWJ010000216.1 GCA_029781595.1 Pseudomonadota bacterium
CGGGCGACGGGCTGACGGCGCCTCGGCGCGCCCCGCCGGGCGACGGAACGGCCCCGGTCGGTCGACCGGGGCCGTGGCGCGCAAGGGGGGACCCGCCTCAGCTGGCGGGCGTGAGCAGGCTCTGGAGGCCGAACAGCTGCTCCAGCTGCTCCGCCGAGCGGAAGCCCGGCGAGCCCTTCGGCTGCTGCCCGGGCGTGAAGAAGGCGATCATCGGGATGCTCATGATCCCGAACGTCTGCGACAGGCCGGGGTTGGCGTCCACGTCCACCTTGACCACGTCGATCACGCCGTCGTACTTGGCGGCCAGCTTCTCGATCTCGGGCGCGACCATCTTGCAGGGGCCGCACCAGGCCGCCCAGAAGTCGACCAGCACGGGCTTGTCGTTCTGGATGACCAGCTGCTCGAAGGTGGTGTCCGTGGCGTGCTTGATCTCCGCCATGGGGCGTTTCCTTTCTTCCCGCCGGGGCGGGAGCGTGCCCGTCAGCGGGCGATGGACAGGAGGAGGTGGCAGGCCTCGAGGACCTTGGGGTCGGCGAGGCGGTAGAAGACGGTGTTCCCGTCGCGGCGCGCCGTGACGAGACCGGCGGCGCGCAGCACCGCGAGGTGCTGGCTCATGTTCGGCACCTGGCACGAGACGCGCAGCGCGAGCTCGCCCACCGAGAGCTCGCCCGCGGCCAGCGACTCGAGGACGCACAGGCGCTTGGGGTCGCCGAGGGCGCGCGCCACGGCCGCGGAGCGGACGCGGGTGTCCTCGGTGGGGGAGGTGCCGATCACAGGCCCAGTCTCTCATAAGTTGCGCAAGAACGCAAGTGCGGGAACGGCGCCGGGCAGGCGAAACGGGGCCCGGCGCCGCCCCGGTGCGCCGCATACTCGGCGGCATGGGCGACACCCCCGTCACGCTGGCCGCGATCCGCTCGACACGCTCGCTCCTGGAGGGCCGCGTCCACCGCACGGGGCTGCTCTCGTCGGCCACCGCCGCCTCGGTCGCCGGCTCGGCGCGCGGCGTGCGCCTCGCCGACGGCCTGGTCTACCTCAAGGCGGAGCACCTCCAGA
>JAKOWJ010000372.1 GCA_029781595.1 Pseudomonadota bacterium
GAGGCGCGGTCGAACTCGAGCTGCATGCGCCGCACGCGGTCCGCGAGCTTCTCGCTCGAGAGCGACTCGCGCAGCCGCGCCACCATCAGCGGGAAGGCGAAGGGCGTGGGGCGCGCCGTCTGGCGCAGCACCACGGGCGCGGCCGCCAGGCGCGCGAGGGCCGCCGCCAGGCGCGAGAACTCCAGCTCGCGCTCCAGCACCTCGCGCTCGGCCTGCGCGAGCAGCGGGTTGCCGGCGTCCCAGCGCGCGAACACCTCGTAGACCAGGCCGCTCGTGGCCTGCACCTGCTTCGCGCTCTTCGGCTGCCCCGGGTAGCCCTGGAACACGAGCCCCGCCACGCGCGCGATCTCGCGGAACTGGCGCTTGGCGAGCTCGGCCGCGTTCAGGCTCGCGGCCATGTCGGCGCCCAGGTTCGCCGGCGAGAGCAGCCCCGCGCGCAGCAGCGGCCCCAGCTCGAAGCGCTCGCGCGAGACGAGCTCGAAACCGTAGTCGTTGAAGGCGAGCGAGAAGGAGGCCGCCCGCGCCTGCCCCAGGCGCCAGGCGAGCAGCGCCGACAGGCCCACGTGCACGTGCCGCCCCTCGAAGGGGAAGAAGAAGAGGTGGTGACCCTCCTTCGTCTCGCACTGCTCCACCAGCAGCTCGTGGCGGCGCGGGATGCGCGACCAGCGCCGCTGCAGCGCGAGCAGGCGCGAGACGGCCCGCAGCTCCGGCTCGTCGGCTCGCCCGTCGAGCCAGGCCTCCAGCACCTCGCGGATGCCCTCGGCCAGCTCGCTCGACAGCGGGCTGCGGCCGCCCTGCCAGCGCGGCACCGTGGCCGCGCCCGGCTTCGCGGGGCGCACGAGCGCGGCCATGTTCTCCACGCGCACCAGCTCCAGCGCGTGGCCCGCGAACACGAAGGCGTCGCCCGGCGAGAGCCAGGCGACGAACGACTCCTCCACCGTGCCCAGCCGCCGGCCGTTGAGGTAGCGCACCTCCACCGAGGCGTCCGAGACGATGGTGCCCACCGACATGCGGTGGCGGCGCGCGATGGCCGCGTCGCGCACCACGTGCCAGCCGTCCACCTCCTCCACGCGCCGGTACTCGGCGTAGGCCTTGAGCGCCTCGCCCCCGCGCGTGACGAAGTCCAGCGCCCAGCCCCACTCGGCGTCGGTGAGGCCGCGGAAGGCCGCGGTGGCGCGCACTTCCGCCAGCAGGTCCGCCGCCACGAAGCCCTCGCCCGCCGCGAGCGTCACCAGGTGCTGCGCCAGCACGTCCAGCGGGCGCTCCACGGGCACGCGCGACTCGATGCGCCCGGCCTGCGCCGCGCGCCGCGCCGCCGCCGCCTCCACGAACTCCAGCGCGTAGGTGGGCACGCAGCTCACGCGGCTCGCCTGGCCCGGCGCGTGCCCGGAGCGGCCCGCGCGCTGCAGCAGTCGCGCCACGCCCTTGGGGCTGCCCACCTGCAGCACGCGCTCCACGGGCGAGAAGTCCACGCCCAGGTCCAGGCTGGAGGTGGCCACCACCGCCTTCAGGCGCCCCTCCTTGAGCCCGGCCTCCACCCAGCGCCGCGCCTCGGCGTCGAGCGAGCCGTGGTGCAGCGCGAGCACGCCGGCCCAGTCGGGCCGCGCCTCCAGCAGCGCCTGGTACCAGAGCTCGGCCTGCGAGCGCGTGTTGGTGAAGACCAGCGTCGAGCGCGAGGATTCCAGCGCGGCCACCACCTCGCCCAGCATCGCGAGGCCCAGGTGCCCCGCCCACGGGAAGCCGTCGAGGTCCGCGGGAATGAGCGTGTCGATCACCACCGGCTTGTCGCCCACGCCGCGCACGAGGCGCCCCGGCGCGCCGGCGGTCAGGCGCCCGAGCGCGGCCTCGAGGTTGCCGAAGGTGGCGGAAAGGCCCCAGGTGCGAAGGCGCGGGTTCCACCGCCGCAGCCGCGCGAGCGCGAGCTCGACCTGGATGCCGCGCTTGTTGCCCAGCAGCTCGTGCCACTCGTCGACCACCACGGCGCGCACGCCGGCCAGGCGCTCGCGGGCCTCTGCCTGCGAGAGCATGAGCGAGAGGCTCTCGGGCGTGGTCACCAGCACGGCCGGCGGGCGCTTCTCCTGCCGCGTTCGCTCCGCCGGCGCCGTGTCGCCCGTGCGCACGCCCACGCGCCAGGCCAGCGCCACCGCCTCCAGCGCGCGCTCGAGCGAGAGCGCGGTGTCGCCGGCCAGGGCGCGCATGGGCGTGAGCCACAGCACGCGCAGCCCGCCCGCCTCGCCCTCGCCGGCCGCCAGCGCCTCGGCCACGGGCCCGAGGAAGGCCGCGAGCGTCTTGCCGCTGCCGGTGGCGGAGTGCACCAGGCCCGACTCGCCGGCGAGGTAGGCCTCCCACACCTCGCGCTGGAAGGCGAACGCGCGCCAGCCCCGGCTCGCGAACCAGGACTCGACGGCCTCGAGCGGCGCGGGATTCACGCGCGATTTCCCGGCGGCCGCCTCAGCGCGGCAGCGGCAGCGGCCGGCCCTCGGCCTGGGCCGGCGGCTCGATGCCGAGCAACCCGGCCAGCGTGGGCGCGAGGTCCGTGGGGCTCACCGGCGCGTCCACGCGGCCGGCCTTCACGCGGCCCGGGCCGTAGAGCGCGAGCGGCACGTGCGTGTCGTAGCCGTGAGGGGAGCCGTGCGTGGTGCCGGTGGCGTGCCGCGTGAAGAGCCAGCCGGCGCGGGGGATCACCGCGAGGTCCGGCGAGCGCGAGGGAAACCAGCCGGCGCGCACGGCGGCGAGGTAGGGTGCGGGCGGCGTGCCGGCCGACTCGATCTGCGCGCGCGTGAACACGGCCTCGACGACGGGGTCGGCGCGCACGATCGCCCTGGCTTCGGCCTCGAGCGCCTGCAGCGGCACGCCCCGCGCGGCGGCGAGCCCGTGATCCAGGAGGATGCCGTGCGCGCTCCAGCCGCGCACCCAGCGCGCCTCGCCGAAGCGGCGCGAGAGGCCCTCGCCCAGCCGCGCGAGGAGCAGCGCCGGGTCGCCCCGCCCGCCCGCCTCGCCGATCGCGCGCAGGTACTCCGGCACCGCCATGAAGCCGTGGTCGGCCGACAGTGCAACCACGTAGTTGCCGGGCCCCACGCGCTCGTCCAGGCCGCGCAGCAGGCGTGCCACCTGCTCGTCGACCTGCAGCAGGTGGTCGTGCGACAGGCGCGACTCGGGTCCCCAGGCGTGGTTCACGTAGTCGTGACCGGAGAGGCTGACGGCGAGCAGGTCCGGCGCGTCGTCCGCGCCCAGCGACTCGCCCACGATTGCGGCCAGAGCGAAGTCCACGGTGAGCGCGTCGCCGAAGGGGCTGGCCAGCAGGCTCGCGTAGAAGCGCGCGTCCGGCGCCTCGAGCCCCGCGCCCATCACCCTCGGCAGGGCGCCGCCCGGCGCGTACCAGGGCTGGCCGTCGGGCACCGAGCGCGAGTACGCCATCTCGGGCAGCAGCGGCTCCCACTTCGCGTGGAAGTAGCGGTCGGC
>JAKOWJ010000265.1 GCA_029781595.1 Pseudomonadota bacterium
CGGAGACCGCCGCCACGGCCCATACGCCGGCCACCCCCGCGAGGTCGTTGAGCCAGGCGGCCGCCACCAGGATCAGCGCGTACGCCGCGCCGAAGCCCAGGGCGACGGGCAGGTCCGTGGGGTTGGTGAGCTCGGGGTTCTCCATGGCGCCGCCCTCGTCGCCGCCGCGCCGCCAGTTGGACCAGGCGACCGGCAGGCCCGCCACGAGCCCGGCGGCCATCACCGGCAGCATCGTCGGCAGGATGCGCGGCTCCACGGCCACGGCCAGCACCGTGAGGCGCAGCAGCACCACCAGGTTCGCGAGCAGGATCACCGTGGCGGCGGTGCGCTCGAGCTCCGGCTTGCCGTGCGCGCCGCGCGAGTAGACGAGCGTGGTGGCGGTGCTGGAGACCAGGCCCCCCAGCGCCCCGAGCAGCAGCACCGGCCCCTTGCCCCCCAGCAGCCGCCAGGCGAGGTAGCCGACCAGGCTCACGGCCGAGATGAGCACCACCATCAGCCAGAGGTGGTAGGGGTTGAGCGCGCCGAAGGGCCCGAAGCCCTTGTTGGGCACCACCGGAAGGATCACGAGCGAGAGCACGGCGAACTGCAGCAGGCTCGCCATGTCCGTCGCGTTGAGGTTGACGGAAAAGCCCTCGATCTGCGTCTTGTAGTGCAGCAGCACGGTGACGACGATGGCCACGGCGATGACGATGCCCGAGTAGCCGTGCCAGATGGCCGCGCCCAGGCAGTAGACGAGCGCGGCGGCCATGACCGTGGTGGTGCCCGCGTCGGGCGTGGACCTGGGCGCGGCCTGGTAGGCCGAGATGATGCCGCCGGCGACGACGGCCAAGCCCGCGACCAGAAGCCAGGGCGAGGCCGTCTTCTCGCCCAGCATGGCGCAGGTGGTGCCGAGCAGGGCGATGAGCGCGAAGGTGCGCACGCCGGCGCGGGCCTCGCGGTGGCGCTCGCGCTCGAGCCCGACGAGCAGCCCCACGGCGATGCTCGTCAGGAACGCCAGCGACATCGAGTAGTTGTCGACCATGGCCTGCCCGCTCCACCGTCCATTCTGCGAGCCGCCTCTGGCTGCCCGTTGACTCGCGTCAACGCCCGTGCGGACCCCGCCGGCCGTGGCAGAATGGGCCGCTCTGGCCCGGCGTCCGGACGCTCCGTCCCGGGCCCCCCTTAAAGGAGATCGACATGCAGAAGCTGTTCGTCACCGCCGCCTTGGCGGGCGCGCTGGGCCTCGCCGCCTGCGCCACCAACGCTCCCCAGTCCGCGCAGGCCGCCAAGGCCGGGATGGTGAGCAGCCAGGGCGTCGAGCAGGAGGAGACCCGCACGGGCAGCCGCCTGGAAAAACGCCCCGCGCGCTCGCAGCCCGTGAAGGGCATCACCGCGCCGGACTGGAAGCACGACTCGACCGAGAAGCCCCAACCGATGCCGGCGGGGAACTGACCGCCCCGGCCGGGTTCGCGTGTCCACCGACCACCAGGAGATCGCCATGAAGAAGCTGCTTCTCGCCGCCGCCGTTGCCGGAGCGCTGGGCGTCACGGGCTGCGCCTCCACGGCCCCGCATCCCTCGCCGATGGCGAAGAACGACCTCGCGGCCGCCAAGGGCATCGACCAGGAAACGACGCGCACCGGCAGCCGGCTCGAGAAGCGCCCGGCGCGCTCCCAGCCCGTGAAGGGGATCTCCGCGCCGGACTGGAAGACGGACGTGGAGGGCAAGCCCCAGCCCATGCCGGCCGGGAACGAGCGGTAGGGCAAGCGGGTCACAACCGTGCCCGGCTGCACCGGATCGCCTCTCGCATCCCGGGCGGCGATCCGCCCCGACTCCACAGGAGGTTCCATGAAGCGCGTCACCTTCCCGGCCGCCCTCGCGCTGGGCCTGGCCGTCCTGCCTTCCGCCGCGCTGGCGGAGGGCTCGCCCCTCACCGGTCGCCTGGCCGCCTACAGCGAGTACGAGTACCGCGGCATCGGCCAGACGGCCGAGAAGCCCGCGCTGCAGCTGAACCTCGACTGGGCCGGCCCCAGCGGCCTGTACCTGGGCACCTTCGCGAGCAACGTGAAGTGGCTGGACGACACGGCGGAGGTGCTGGGCCTTTCCAACGACGCGAAGATCGAGGTGGACGTCTACGGCGGCTGGCGACACGAGGTGCTGCCGGGCTGGACGCTGGATCTCGGGGCGCTTCGCTACGTGTACCCCTCCTCGCGGGCCTTCGGCGCCGCGCTCGACAAGCCCGACACCACCGAGCTCTACGCGGGCGTTTCCTGGGGGCCGGCCACGCTCAAGTACTCGCGCGCCACCACCACGCTCTTCGGCGTGCCGGACAGCAAGGGCTCGGACTACCTGGAGCTCGCGCTCAACGCGCCGGTGTGGGAGAAGCTCACCCTGAACCTCCTGGCGGGCCGCCAGCGCTACAAGGGCTCGCAGCCCGCGTCGGGCAACTTCGACAACAGCCTCTTCGACTACACGGTCTGGAAGGCGGGCGGCACCTGGGACTTCGGCCGGGGCCTTTCGGTGGGCGCCTACGTGAAGGGCACCGACGCCGAGCCGGCCTACTTCACGCTCAAGGGCCGCGACGCGAGCCGCGACCGCTTCGTGGCCTTCGCCGCCTGGTCGTTCTGAGGAGCGCGCCATGGAACGCATCACCATGGCGATCGACGAGCCGCTCGCGCGCGAGTTCGACGCGCTGATCGCGCGGCGCGGCTACGGCAGCCGCTCCGAGGCCATGCGCGACCTCCTGCGCCGCGAGCTGGAGGCCGACCGCGCCAGCGGCGAGGCGGCCGGGCACTGCGTGGCAAGCCTCTCGTACGTGTACAACCACCACGTGCGCGACCTCGCCGAGCGCCTCACCGGGGCGCAGCACGAGCACCACGACCTCGTGGTCTCCACGATGCACGTGCACCTGGACCACGACCACTGCCTCGAAGTGGAGATCCTCAAGGGCCACACGGCGGACGTGCGCCGCTTCGCCGACCGCATCACCGCGGAGCGGGGCGTGCGCCATGCCGCGCTCAACCTCGTCGGCGTGCAGCCGGGCGACGGGCACGCGGGCGCGGACACGCATCACCACCACGGGCACCAGCACCTGATCCCGCGTGCCTGACGCGCGGGGGCCCCGCGCCCGCCCCGCGCACCGCGTCTAGCGCGGCCCGTGGCGGACGTGGTGCATCACCCCGCCCGCGAGGAAGCCGGCCACCGCGCCCGCGACCAGCCCGCCGATCCCGGCCGGCTGGCTGAACAGGGCGGTGAGCGTGCACCCGAGGATGGCGCACTCGGCGGCCGAAAGGCCCGTCGTTGCGCCGTAGGCGAGCGACACGACGAAGAGCACCGCGATACCGGTCGCCAGGCCCGCGGCGGCGCCCGCGAACACGTACCTCGCGCGGCCGAGGGACTCGTCCTGCGATTGCCATTGCGATTGCGGTCGTGCTTGCGCCTCGAACGGCTGGAGGGTCTTGGTTGACATCGAGCCCACCTCCTTCCACGTCCATCGTTGCCGTCGCCGGCACCGGGACGTTCTCTGGTGTTCCCTCCCACCGGGACGCCCTTCCAGTGCCCCGACGGCTCCTACGCTACCCCGCCGCCGCCGCGCAGTGATGTCGCACGTCAACGATCGATCGGTTCGCGGGGGCGAACGCCCCGCGCCCCGCTCAGAATGCGAACTTGCGGCCCACGGCCGAGGGCATCAGCACGCTCTCGTCGCACTCGCGCGCCAGCGCCGTGAAGGCGCGCCAGCCCGTGCAGTGCGCCGGGATGATGCGCGCCAGCCCGAAGCGCATCAGGTCGCGGATCGTCTCGGGGATGGCCTTCTCCACCGTAGGCCCCGAGAGGTGGAAGCCGCCCATCACCGCGTGCAGCGGCGTGCCGGCGAAGGTCCCGCGCGCCGCGGTGAGCACGTTCACCACGCCCGCGTGCGAGCACATGGTAAAGACGACGAGGCCCTTGCCCTTCACGTGCACCGCGAGGTAGCGCTCGTCCATGAGCCAGGGGTCGGGTTCCCAGGACTCGCCGTCCGCCGCGCGGCGCAGGTGCCCGGGAAGGCCCTGCTCGTAGGCCGTGACGCGCGGGATCTCGCCGCTCAGGTAGAACAGGCCGTCGACCAGCAAGCGCGCGTCGGGGGAAAGGAAGACCTGCGCGCCCTCGCGCTCGAGTTCCGCGGGGCCCGGCAGGTCGCGGTAGGGCAGGACGCCGCCGCCGGGCAGCGTGTTGGCGCGGGAGACGAGCTGGCCCTCGTTCAGGTGCACCGGCACGCGCGCGCCCCCGTTGGCCGCGTGGATGAGGCGCACCGCCTCGGCGAGCCCGCCGCCATGATCCCAGTGGCCGTGGGAGAGCGCCACCGCCTCCAGGCTTCCGAAGGGCACGCCGAGCCGGCCGCCGTTGCGCGTGACGGCGTACGCCTCCGGGCCAGCGTCGAAGAGCATGAAGCGCGTGCGCCCGCCGGTGCGCGCGGCGAGCACGAGCGACAGGCCGTGGTGCGCGCAGCACTTGGCCTCGCCCGACATCTGCGTCATGCCCGCGGCCAGGAGTTGCGCGGTCTCGTTGACGGCGCCGGGACCGGTGGTGGAGAGCGCGTCGGTGACGTTGTCGACGAGGACGAGGACTTCGAGCGCGTCGACGGCCTGGAGCTGCGGGGCGGGATCGGGGGCGGGCATGGGCGGGATGGGGCGGCGGGAAGGAGTGCCGGCGTCGCGCGGGCGCGCACGCGGCCTTTCGAGTCTAGTCGCGCACTCCCTCGTCCTCAACCGCCGCGGGGCATCGGGCCGAAGGGCGTGTGCTATTCTTCGCCGCCCATGCGACGCGCCCACGCCCACCGCCGCCTCACCGCCTTCACCGCGCTCCTCGCGGTGCTGGCGGCCGCGCTGCTGCCGGCGCTGGCGCACGCCTTCGCGCCCCACGCCGCGACCAAGTGGGTCG
>JAKOWJ010000296.1 GCA_029781595.1 Pseudomonadota bacterium
CCATCGTCGGCCTCCCCTACGCCATCGGCCAGGCGCCGGGCAGCGCCAGGGAGGCGAAGAAGGGCGCCTCGCCCGTGTCGTTCTTCACGTTGAAGTGGAACTGGCCCGGGCCGTCGAGGTGGACCTGCGCCCAAAACGGTCCGCCCGGGACCGTGGCGTTGAGCGAGCCGCCCGTGTACGGCCAGGACACCACGGGCCCGATGGGGTCGCCGGCGGGGGTCGCCGACACCCACGCCCGGTAGGTCGGGGCGTCTCCCGCCCCGGTGGCGTCGTTCGCGGGGGTGACGGAGAGCTTGACCGGCACCGTCTTGGCGTCGGCGCCGACGGGGAAGGCGATGGCCGTCGTGACCCCGGCGCGGCCGGCGATGGTCAGCTGGCGCAGCGCGGCGGTGAACGCGGCCCTCTGGACGCCGAGGGAGGTGTTCGGCGTCTCCGTGGGCGGCGGGGAGACGGGCGGCGGCGGCGTGACCGGGGGCGGCGTGACCGGCGCTGCGGCCGCGTCCATCTTGTCGGCCTCGGCGTTGAGGAAAGCTGCGACCTCGCGCAGCGTGGCGGATGTGGTCATGGGGCCTCCTTGCGGGTGAAGAGGGAGCGCAGCCTGTCCCACAGGCCCGGCTCCGGGGATTCGGGCTTGGCCATGCCGCGCAGGGCGTCCTGCACGTCCGCCAGCCGGGCGTTGCACTTTTCCAGGGCGACCTCGAGCGAGCCGCCCGCGCCGCCACGCAGCCACAGGTCCTCGTTCGTCGCGCCCGGCGCCAGCCGCGGCGGCATGTGCACGGGGTCCGTGACCACCGCCGGCACCTCGCACCGCTGGGGCTTGGACTCCACCAGCACCGAGGGCAGGCTTGAGCAACCGGCCAGGAGGAGCACCGCGAGCGCCGCCGGCCTCATTTCGCGGGCTCCAGGACCGCCGGCGGGATCGGGGTGTCGGCCCACTCGCGCACCACCGGATCCTTCGACTTGGCGGCGCGCAGGGACGCCTGCAGGCCCGCCAGCTTGCGGTCGAGGACCGCCTCGCGCGCGCTGCGCTTGGCCAGGGTGCCAGCCAGGCTCTCGGAGAGCTTGCGCTCGCGCGCCAGGTCGTCCTGAAGGCTGGCGTTTGCCCTGGTGGCCTTCTCGAGCTCGGCCACGACCGGCTCGCGCACCCAGGCGGTGAATTTCCCCCACGACCACCACAGCGCGCCCAGCACGACCAGGACGGCGATGGTCTTGAGCAGGCGCGCGATCGCGTCCGGGCTCACTGGCCGGCCCCAGGCAGGGTGATAGGCTGCGAGGTGATGGTCCGCAGGACCGCATTCACCCCCACCACGACCGACAGGGCGCCGACGTAGCCGGCCGCGCCCAGGTGCTCACGCAGCAGGCCCATGTTCGCCTCGACCGCGGTGAGGGCCGCGAAGAAGAAGTTGACCCACAGGGTCCGGCTCTTCCACCAGGGCTTGGCGTCCATCACGACCCCCTCATGGGGCACGTCTCGCGCATGCGCGCGTTCTCGGCGGCGAGCTTGAGGTTGGCGGCCAGGACCTTGGCGAGCTCCTGCTGGCGGATCACGCAGATCGTGGAGTCGGCCGCGCACCACTCCACGCGCATGCTCGCCTCGGACGGCGCCGCGCCGCGCGCCAGACCCGCAGCCACGAGCCCCGCGCCAACGGCCATGCCCAGGACGATGCCGACGGCCAGCCGCGCGCCGCTATTGATCTGGCTCATGCGCCCCCCTTGACGCTATATAGCGTCTGCTCTATATTGGCGACGGGCAATCCCGCCCACCAACCGGAGTGAAAAATGGCCTCGCCCTACACCGCGAAATTCGCTGAACTCGTCCCCGGATACGACCCGCGCCACATCGAAGCCTTCGTCCGCATCGAGCACTCGACGCTTGGCCACCTCACGCCCGCGCGCCTGAAGCGGGAGGCGATCATCGCGCGGCACTGTGTCGACGCCGCCGGGCCGGCGCAATCCGAAGCCCTCGCGGCCTCGTTCGGGCTGTAGGAGCGGGGCCGCATGGGCTCCGAAACGAAATCCGTGCGCGATGCCATCGCGCTCATCGGCAAGCCGAAGCGTGGAGGCGGATACCACACCGCCTACTCGGCAGCGAAGGCCAAGGGCATAGCCCTATCGACCATCTACCGAGCGCTCGCCCGGAGAAACAAGGCCCCGTGAGGGGCCTTTTTCATTGGCAGGAACCCGGCCCCCACGCGAGGTAGCGGGGTTCGATCTCCAGCAGGATGCGCTGCGGGTAGTGCGCGTTCTCGCGCTGATTGGCCGGCGCGATGCCGGGGTTCAGGTCACACGTCCCGCCGAAGCAGGAATAGGGGTCAAGGCCACGCTCGAGAGCGATGCGCTGGCGCTTGTAGACGTAGCCCACCCCCCCGTTGTACGCGCTCAAGGCGAACGCCATGCGCTCGCACGCCACCGGGACCTTAACCCGGCCGTGCAGCCAGCGCATGTACACCGCCTGCGCCCTGAAGGCCCAGGCCGGCGAGAAGAGATCACCCCCTTTCAACCTGCGGTCCACGTCGCCGATCCACTCGCCCGTGGCCGGCATGAACTGCGCGCAACCACGGGCGCCGACCCGGGAGACGGCTCGGCAGTCCCAGCCGCTCTCCTGGTGAATCTGCGCCGCCAGGGAGGCGACCGGGGCCTCGAGGCCCCACTCCTCGCGGGCGATGCGAACGTACTGGCGGTGGTAGGTCTGCGCCGCCGACGGGATCTGCGCGTAGGCGGTGCGCGCCGTCAACCACAGCGCGAAGGTGGCCGAAACGGCGATGACGGCCCACAGCAGGCCGTGCACCAGGCTTTTGAGGCG
>JAKOWJ010000320.1 GCA_029781595.1 Pseudomonadota bacterium
CAAGGTCCTCGCCTGCGGCAACGGCGGCTCCGCGGCCGACTGCCAGCACTTCGCCGCCGAGCTCGTGGGCCGGTTCGAGCGCGAGCGGCCGGGCCTGCCGGCGGTCGCGCTCACGGTCGACACTTCCGCGCTCACCGCCATCGCCAACGACTACTCGTTCGACCTCGTGTTCGCCAAGCAGGTGGAGGCCCTCGGGCGCGAGGGCGACGTGCTGCTCGCGCTGTCCACCTCCGGCAACTCGCCCAGCGTGGTGGCCGCGGCGAAGGCCGCGCACGCCCGCGGCCTCACCGTCATCGCCCTCACGGGCCGCGACGGCGGCACCCTCGCCGCGATGCTGGGCGCGGGCGACCACCACCTCAACGTCGCGCACCCGCGGACCGCGCGCGTCCAGGAGGTCCACATCCTGGCGCTGCACTGCCTGTGCGACACCGTCGACAACGTCCTCCACGGAGCGAAATGATGCGCAGACTCGTCGTCCCCCTCGCCCTCGCCGCCGTCCTTCCCCTGCTCTCGGGCTGCTTCGGCGTCGCCGCCACCGGCATCGGCGCGGCCGCCCTCATGGTCGACGACCGGCGCACCACCGGCATCTACATCGAGGACGAGAACATCGAGTGGAAGGCCCTCGCCCTGCTGCAGAGGGACTTCAAGGGCTCGCACGTCAACGCGACGAGCTACAACCGCCGCGTGCTCCTCACGGGCGAGGTGTCCACGGAGGACACCCGCAAGGCCGTCGAGGAGGCCATCCGCGGCATCCCCAGCGTGCGCGAGGTCACCAACGAGATCGCGATCGCGGGCAACTCCTCCTTCACCTCGCG
The DNA here is from genome assembly GCA_029781595.1 of Pseudomonadota bacterium. GTDB lineage: Bacteria > Pseudomonadota > Gammaproteobacteria > Burkholderiales > Usitatibacteraceae > FEB-7. The sequence continues at coordinate 816 of JAKOWJ010000320.1, forward strand.
CGGCAACGACAGCCTCATCACCACCAACGTCAAGGCGCGCATGGTCGGCAACGGCAAGTTCTCGCCCAACCACGTGAAGGTGGTCACGGAGGCCGGCACGGTCTACCTCATGGGCCTGGTCACGCCCGCCGAGGGCGAGGCCGCCGTCGACATCGCCCGCTCCACCTCGGGCGTGGCGCGCGTGGTGAAGGCCTTCGAGTACCTGCCCGAGCCGCCGCGCAAGCCGTGAGCGCCGGCGCGCCCATCGCCGAGCAGCTGCGCGCGGCCACCGACCTCGTCCACGCCGGGCGATTCCTGCAGGCCGAGGCCGCCGCCCGCCAGGTGCTCGCGCGCCAGCCTCGCAACGCCGGCGCGCACTACCTGCTCGGGCTCTCCGCCCTCTTCCAGAACCGGCACGCCGACGCGCTGCCCCCGGTCGAGAAGGCGATGGCCCTGGACGGCGCCAACGCCCAGTACCCGTTCGTGCGCGCGATCTGCCTCGCCTCGCTGGGCCGGCCGGAGGAGGCCGTGGCCGCCTACCGGCGCGCGGTGGCGCTGCGGCCGGAATTCTTCGAGGCCTGGGCCAACCTCGGCAACCTGCTGGAGACACGCCGCGAGTTCGCCGGGGCGGAGGAGGCCTACCGTCGGGCCGAGCAGCTCCGGCCGGGCGTGGCGCCGGTGCAGAACGGCCTTGGCATGTGCCTGCTCGCGCGGGAGGACCTCGCCGGCGCCGCCCAGGCGTTCGGCCGCGCCGTGCAGGCCGATCCCGCCTTCGCCACCGCCCACAACAACCTCGGCCACACGCTGGGCAAGCTGCGCCAGGTCGACGCGGCCATCGCCCACCTGCAGGAGGCCGTGCGGCTGCGCCCGGACTACGCGGTGGCCTGGGTGAACCTCGGGGAGCAGTGCTACGTGGCCCGGCGCGACGCCGAGGCCGTGCAGGCCATCGACCGCGCGCTCGCCCTGGACCCGGACAACGCCGGCCTCGCCCACCTGCGCGACGCCATCGCCGGCGTGCAGACGGGCCGTGCGCCCGACGAGTACATCCGCGGCTTCTTCGACCGCTTCGCGGCCGACTTCGACGCGCGCCTGGTGGGCGATCTCGAGTACCGCACGCCGCAGCGCATGGCCGAATTCCTCGCCCCCTGGCTCGAGCCGCGCCGCGGCACGCTGCGCGTGGAGGACCTCGGCTGCGGCACGGGCCTTTCCGGCGCCGTGCTCAAGCCCTTCGCCGCGCGCCTGGCGGGCGTGGACCTCTCCGGCCAGATGCTCGCCAGGGCGCGCGAGCGCGGCCTGTACGACGAGCTCGCCGAGGCCGAGATCTGCGCGTACCTGGACGCGCGGCCCGCCGGCGCCTGCGACCTCGTCGCCGCGATGGACGTCTTCGTCTACCTGGGCGACCTCGCGCCCGTGTTCGGCTCCGTCGCGCGCGCGCTCGCGCCCGGGGGCCTGTTCGCCTTCTCCGTGGAGAGGCTCGACGGCGAGGGCGAGTACCGCCTGGCGCGCTCCGGCCGCTACGCGCACTCGGCCGCGTACCTGCGCGCGCTCGCGGCGCGCCACGGCCTGGCGGAGTGGAAGATGGAGGAAACCGTCATCCGCAAGGAGGCGAACGAGCCCGTCGCGGGCCTGCACGCCGCCTTCGCGAAGGGCTGACCTCAGGCCATCCGGCGCGCGAGCCAGCGCACCAGGGGCCCGGCCACCGGCAGCTTCGCGTAGAGCTCGCCGGCCGCGTCCCAGTAGTCCAGGTGCTCGGCCACGCGCCCGTCGGGCGCGAACCGGACGAGCGTGAGCCCGTGGATGCGCTGCGGCACCTGCGGCCGCCAGGCGCGGATGCGGAAGTCGAAATCCCACACCAGCACCGCCCGGGCGCCGTCCAGCAGCGTCTCTCGCACCGTGAAGCGCGGCTCGAGGAGCGTGTCGTACATGTGCCCGAACACGCGCCGGATCTCCTCGACGCCGCGCACGTCGTTGAACGGGTCGCGGAAGCGCGCCTCGGGCGCGTACACGGTGTCCAGGATCGCCAGCCGCTCCGGCGTGAGCCCCTCCCAGTAGGCCTTGAGCCCGGCCAGGGCCTCGGCGCTCACAGGCCCGTCGCCCGGCGCACGGCCGGGAAGTAGCGCGCGTACGGCAGCACGCGCAGCAGCTTGAGGAAGCGCGTGAAGCGCTTCGGGAAGTGGATCTCGAACTCCCCGCGCCCCAGGCCCGCCACGATCTCGTCCGCGGCCTCGCCCGGCTCGATGAGCGCGGGCATGCGGAAGTCGTTGTTCGCCGTCATGGGCGTGCGCACGAACCCGGGGTTCACCACGCACACGCCGATGCCCTTCGGCTGCAGGTCGAGGTAGAGCGCCTCGGCGAGGTTGATGACGGCGGCCTTCGTGGGCCCGTACACCAGGCTCTTGGGCAGGCCGCGGTACCCGGCCACGGAAGACACCAGCGCCAGCGTGCCGCTCCCCTGGCGCAGGAGCGCCGGCACGACGGCGGCCACCGCGTTGAGGCACCCCACGAGGTTCACCTCGACCATCGAGCGCGCCACGGCCGCGTCGAGCTCCCAGGCCCGCATGGGCCGGTACTCGCCCGCCATCACCACGACGAGGTCGATGCCGCCCCAGGCCTCGCCGATGCGCGCGACCGCCGCCTCCAGCGCCGGCGCATCCGTGATGTCCAGCGGCAGCACCAGCGTGCGCTCGCGGCCCAGGCGGCCGGCCATCTCCCCGAGCAGCGGCTCCCGCCGCGCGGAAAGCGCCACGCGCGCCCCGCGCGCGGCCAGCCGCTCGGCCAGCGCCGCCCCGATGCCGGTGGAGGCTCCCACGACCCAGCACCGGCGGCCCGTCCAGTCGCGGATCGGCGGATTGAGCGCCACGGCTAGCGCTCCGCGCCCTTGCGGAAGAAGATCGTCACCTCGCCGAAGCGGATGCCGAACTTCGAGAAGGTGGTGCGGTTCACCACCGTGCGCTCGTCCACGAGCCACATCCAGTCGTCCATGTCGAGCTCGACGGTGCCGCCGCCCTCGCGCTTCGCGTCGAGCACGTACTTCCAGTTGAGGGCGTTGCCGGCGGCCTCGCCCTTCGCCTCGCCCACCACGTCCGCGGCGGTGCCCGTGTAGCGGCTGCCCTGCTTGCGCACCGTCCACACGCGCCGCTCCGTCGTGCCGTCGGCGTAGGTGAAGTGCTCGTCGAAGGTGCCGGTGTCCCCCTGCCAGGAGCAGTCCATGCGCACCGTCATGCGCTTGATCACGCGCCCCGACCGGTCCTGCACCATGCCCCACGCGCTCACCGGGCCGTCGAAGTAGCGCTTGAGGTCCAGCTCCGGCTTCTGCCCCGCGTAGTCCTGCGGCGTCACCGACGCGCACGCCGCCAGCGCCATCGCCCCCACCGCCGCCGCCACCCGTCCCGCTGCCGTCTTCACGCCCGTCATGCCCCCTCCCCGTCCGTTCGTCCGATCCGCCATCGCCTTCGCCCGCCCCCGTCCCTCCGCGGCCCGATCCCCTCCCCGCGGCATGGCACCCGCCCCGGACGAACTCCATCCGTGTTCATCCGTGTTCATCCGTGTTCATCCGTGTTCCCGCCCTTCCCCCCGCAGAACGGCGAGGCCCACAGCACCCCCGCCGCCACCGCCTTCAGCCCGCAGGGCAGCAACGCGTACACCCCCGCCAGCACGACCAGCGCCTCGCCCGGATTGTGCGCCCGCGGCGCGTACCCGAAAGCCTGCAGCAGCGGCAGCGCGAGCCCTGCCGCCAGGGCGAGGTTGAGCTTGGTGACGAGGCTCCACAGCCCGAAGTACGCGCCCTCGTTGCGCCCGGCGCCGCGCGCCTCGTCGCCGTCGATCACGTCCGCGAGCATCGACGGCGGCAGCGCGAGGTCCGCGCCCAGCGCGAGCCCCGAGAGCGCGCAGATGACGAAGTAGGCCGCCACGCTTCCCGGCGCGAGGAAGAAGGCCCACACGAACGCCGCGATCGACACGCCCATCGCCGCGAGCCAGGCCCGGCCCTTGCCCGCGCGCCGCGCGAGCGCCACCCACGCCGGAAGCCCCGCGGCGCCGGCCGCGAAGTAGGCCACGAGGAAGGCCGGCGCGAGGTCGGGGCGGCGCACCACGTCCTCGATGAAGAAGAGCACGAGCGTGGCCGGAATCGACGCGGCGATGCCGTTCAGCACGAAGATCGCGAGCAGCCGCCGGAACGCCGGGTTGCGCAGCGGCAGCACGAAGGCCCGCGCGAGCCCGGTGCCCGCCGGCGGGAGGCGCGCGTGCGCCGGCGGCGAGGCGCGCACCGTCACGACGGCCGCCACCGCCACCAGCGGCGCGAAGAGGAGCGAGAAGCGCGCGAAGCCCTCGCGCTCGCCGGCCTGCGCCGCCAGTGCCGCGGGAAGGGCGGCCGCGAGGAACACGCCCACCAGCGAGAAGCCCTCGCGCCAGGCCGTCACGCGCGTGCGACCGGCCGGGTCGTCGGTGATCTCCGCGCCGTGCGCGAGGTAGCTCACCGTGACGAGGCTGTAGCCCGTGTAGACCACGACGAGGCTCGCCGCGAGCCAGGCCGCCAGCGCGGGGCCCGAGGCCGCCGGCGGGTTGAAGAGCCCGGCCATGCCCAGCGCGAGGAGCGGCACCCCCGCGGCCACGAAGGCCCAGCGGCTGCGCCCCCGCGCGCGCGCGCGGTCGCTCCACCAGCCGAAGAGCGGGTCCTCCACCGCGTCCAGCAGGCGCGCGGCGAGCAGGATCGCGCCCACCGCCGCCAGCGGCAGCCCCAGCGTGTCGGCGTAGTACTTGGGCACGTGCACGTAGATGGGCAGCGCCGCCATGGCGAGCGGCAGCCCCAGCACGCCGTACGCGGCCAGGCGGGCGGCCGACGGCCTCACCGGCCCGCGCCGCCCAGCATCTGCGCGCGCAGCTCCGGCTCCGAGGTGCCGGGCGCGAGCCAGATGGAGAAGAAGGCGCGCGCGAACTCCGGGTCCGCCACCGCGCCGAGGTACCGGTCCTTCGAGTAGAAGCGCGCCTCGCGCCCCGGCAGGCTCAGGCCCACGAGGCGGTCGCCCGGGCGGATGTCGGGGAAGACGCGGTCCATCGCCGCGGCCCAGCGCGCGAGCTTCGTCTCGTCGGTCCAGCCGAGCTTGCGCATCTCCTCGACGCTGCGCTCGGTGAGCGCGTGGCCGCGGATCGACATGGCGTAGCGGATGTCGAGCGCGAAGGGCCGGTCGAAGGAGAACGCGCGCCCCGGCACCCACAGCGTCGCGTCGTACACGTGCAGCCCGAACCAGGTGAGGCGCCCCTCGCCCAGGGCGTGCAGCGCGGGCGCCTCCGAGGCGATGGCCGCCGGCAGCGTCGCGTCGGCGCGGGCGAGCGCGGATGCGCCGAGCAGCAGCGCCGCGGCGAGCGCGCGCCTCACGCGGGCCTCTCGACCTCGAGGTGGACGACGTCCGTGCGCCGCGAGGCGAACCCCGCCTCGCAGAAGTGCAGGTAGAAGCGCCACAGGCGCAGGAAGGCCTCGTCGAAGCCCAGGGCCCGGATCTCGGGCGCGCGCGCCTCGAACCGCTCGCGCCAGCGGCGCAGCGTCTCGGCGTAGTGGCCGCCGAAGGCGAACGGCTCGTGCGCCACCAGCCCCGCGGCCCGCGCCTCGCCCACCAGGCGCGAGACGGGCGCCAGCATGCCGCCGGGAAAGATGTACTCGCGGATGAAGTCGCTCGAGCGGCGGTAGCGCGCGAAGGACGCCTCCTCGATCACGATGGCCTGCAGGGCCCCGCGCCCGCCCGGGCGCAGGCAGTCGCGCACCTTGCGGAAGTACGCCGGCCACCAGCGCTCGCCCACCGCCTCCACCATCTCGATGGACACGACGCGGTCGAAGCTCCCCGCGAGGTCGCGGTAGTCCTGGAAGCGAAGTTCCACGCGGTCCGCGAGCCCGGCCGCGGCGATTCGCGCCCGGGCGTACCCGAGCTGCGCGCGCGAGATCGTGATGCCCGTCACGCGGCAGCCGCGCGTGCGCGCCGCGTGCTCGGCGAAGCCGCCCCAGCCGCAGCCGATCTCGAGCACGTGCTGGCCCTCGCGCACGTCCAGGCAATCGAGCAGGCGGTCGTACTTCGCGGCCTGCGCCGCCTCCAGCGAGCCGTCCGGGCCCGCGCCGAACAGGCCCGACGAGTAGGTCATCGTGCCGTCCAGCCACAGCCGGTAGAAGTCGTTGCCCAGGTCGTAGTGCGCGTGGATGTTGCGGCGCGAGCCCGAGCGCGTGTTGGCGCGCAGGGCGTGCGCCACGCGGTACAGGAACCCCACGAGGGCGCTGCCGTACCACACGCGCTCGAGCACGCGCTCGTTGGTCTCGCACAGCAGCAGGAAGGCCGTCATGTCGCCCGTCTCGATGAGCCCGTCGCGCCAGCACTCCCCGACGCCGATGTCGGCGGCGCGCACCATCCGCCCCACGGCGCGCCAGTCGCGGATCTCGAGGTCCGCGTGCGGCCCCGGCTCCGGCCCCGCGAAGACGCGGCGCGAGCCGTCGGGCGTGACGAGTTCCAGGCGGCCGGCGGCGAGGCGTTCCAGCAGGCCGTAGAGGCTGCGGGCGGCGAGCGTGGGGGCGGGCAGTCGGGCGATGTGCTCGGGGGAATTCACCGGGTCGTCTCCTGGAGTGGCGGCTCGGGCTTCGGGAACCAGGGCACGCGCTTCGCCCAGAGGCGCAGCGCCTGCCAGTGGATGCGGGCGATCACGCCCGCGGTGAGGAACGGGTAGCCGAGGAAGGCGCGCGCGAGCGAGCGGGCGTCCAGGGGCCGGGCCGCGCCGTCGATCGCGGTCACCAGCAGCCGGCCGTCGCGGTCGTGGTAGTCGATCTGCGCGAACTGGCGCGCCTCGTCGCCGGCGAAGCGGAAGCGGTAGTGGCCCTCGACCTCGCAGAAGGGCGAGACGTGGAAGACCTTCTCGGCGCGCAGCCAGTCGCGCGGGCCGATGGGCCGCCCGTCGCCGTGCGCGAGCAGGTAGTTGTGGCGCTCGCCGAAGGTGTTCGAGACCTCGCAGAGCACGGCGCGCAGCTCTCCCGCGCGGCCGTGGCAGTAGAAGATCGAGATCGGGTTGAACACGTAGCCCAGCACGCGCGGGAAGGCCTGCAGCACGATCTCGCCGTCGGCGCGGCCCAGGCCGGCGCGCGCGAGCTGCCCGCGTACCCAGGGCTCCAGGGGCGAGCCGTCGCGCGGGCCGTGGTCGCGGCTGCGCAGCGAGAGCAGGTTCCAGCGGTCCACGGAGAAGATGCCGCGGCCGGCCGTGGCCATCGCCGACAGCGGCACGCGCAGCGTGAACACCGGGTAGGCGAACGCGTGGCGCGCCGGCCGCCGCCGGCAGTGGAAGACGCGCCCGAAGAGGATCTGCGCCCCGCTCATGGCGCCCAGGGCACCGCCGCGCCCAGCGCGCGCGCCACGCCGATCGCCGAGGCCAGGCCGTCCTCGTGGAAGCCGTTGCGGGTCCAGGCGCCGCAGAACCACGTGCGGTGCGCGCCCTGCAGCGCCTCGACGCGCCGCTTGGCCTCGTCGGAGCCCTCGAGGAACACCGGGTGGTGGTACGTCCAGCGGCCCAGAACGGCTTCCTCGCGGATCGCCTCCCGCGGGTTGAGCGTGACCATCACCGGCGAGGCGAAGGGCAGCGGCTGCAGGCGGTTGAGCAGGTAGGTGAGCGAGACGGGATCGTCGGTCGGGCCCTGGCGCGGCGCGTGGTAGTTCCAGCTCGCCCAGGCGCGCCGGCGCCGCGGCAGATGCCGCGCATCCGTGTGCAGCACCGCCTGGTTGGCCTGGTAGGGGATGGCGCGCAGCACGGCCCGCTCCTCGGGCGTGGGCGCCTCGAGCATCCCCAGCGACTGGTCCGAGTGCGTGGCGAGCACCACGTGGTCGAAGCGCTCCGCGCCCGCGTCGGTGGCCACCTCCACGCGGCCCTCGTGGCGGCGCACCTGCCGCACGGGGCAGGCGAGGCGCACGTCCGGGAGCGTCGCGAGCATCCGCCGCACGTACTCGCGCGCGCCGCCCTTCACGGTGCGCCACTGCGGCCGGTCCGTGACCGCGAGCAGCCCGTGGTTGGCGCAGAAGCGCAGGAAGGTCGCCAGCGGGAAGCGGTGGATCTGCGTGGCCGGGGTCGACCAGATGCACGCGGCCATGGGCACCAGGTAGAGCTCGCGCAGCTCCCGGCCGAAGCCGCGCGCGTCCAGGAACTCGCCCAGCGTGCCGGGGGCCGCCGCGCCGCTCGCGACGAGGCGCGTGGCCTCGCGGTTGAACCGCACCAGGTCCGCCAGCATGCGCAGGAACCGCGGCCGCAGCAGGTTCGAAGGCTGGGCGAACACCGTGGCGAGGTTCGTGCCGGACCACTCCAGCTCGCCGTCGCCGATGCGCACCGAGAAGGACATGTCGGAGTCGGCCGTCTCGATCCCCAGCGCGGCGAACAGGCCCAGCAGGTTCGGGTAGGTGCGGTCGTTGTAGACGAGGAAGCCCGTGTCCACCGGGTGCGTGAGCCCGCCCACCGTGGCGTCGACCGTGTTCGTGTGCCCGCCCGGCCGGGCCTCGGCCTCGAAGAGGACCACCTCGTGGCGCGGGGCGAGGAGCCACGCGCAGGCAAGACCGGAGATTCCGGCACCGACGACGGCGATTCTGGACATGGGGCGCAAGATTGGGGGTTCGGGCCGCCCGCTCCCATCGGACGAAAGGCCCACGGACGGCTTACGGCGCCGGCCGGCGGGCGGATTCGGCCGTCACGGGACCGGCACGGCATTTTGCTATCCTAGCCGCGACCCTACACCGGGAGCCCCCCGATGCTCTACCCCGAGCTGTTCAGCGCCTTCGAGAAGGCCCGCTGGGACATGGCCCGCGACATCCCCTGGGACGCGTTCGACCCGGCACGTCTCACCGACGAGCAGGCGGCCACGGTGAAGATGAACGCGATCACGGAGTGGTCGGCCCTGCCGGCCACGGAGATGTTCCTGCGCGACAACCAGCACGACAGCGACTTCTCCGCCTTCATGTCGATCTGGTTCTACGAGGAGCAGAAGCACGCCCTGGTGCTCATGGAGTACCTGCGCCGCTTCCGGCCCGACCTCGTCCCCACGGAGGAGGAGCTGCACGCCGTGCGCTTCCCCTTCGACCCGGCGCCCGCGCTCGAGACGCTCATGCTGCACTTCTGCGGCGAGATCCGCCTCACGCAGTGGTACCGGCGCGCGGCCGACTGGCACACCGAGCCCGTCATCAAGCGCATCTACGAGACGCTCGCCGGCGACGAGGCGCGCCACGCCGGCGCCTACTTCCGCTACATGAAGCGCGCCATCGCCCGCGCCGGGGCCGACGCGCGCATCGCCTTCGCCAAGATCGGCGTGCTCATGGCGAGCGCGGCGCGCACCGCCAAGCCCCTGCACCCGACCAACCTGCACGTGAACAAGTCCCTCTTCCCGCGCGACACGGTGCAGTCCAAGCTCCCCGACCCGGAGTGGCTGGAGCGCTGGCTGGACAGCCAGATCCAGTTCGACCGCGTCTGGGAGGCCAAGGTCGTGCAGACGGTGCTCGCCAAGCTCTCCACCCTGTACGAGCGCACCATCGCCAACGCGGCCGAGCTCAACCGCTACCGCAAGGAGCTGCTCGCCGGCGCCGGCCGCGAGGCCGAGCCGGCCTGAGGCGCGGTTTTCGGGGACAATGGCGGCAAGGCCCGCACCCCGATGACCCCCGACTTCGAAGCCAAGATCTGCGACCCGCGCGACTTCGCCGCCCGCGCGGCGGCGGCGGCGCGCCCGCTCGTCTTCACCAACGGCGTCTTCGACATCCTGCACCGCGGCCACGTCACCTACCTCGCCGAGGCCCGCGCCCTGGGCGCCTCGCTCGCGGTGGCGCTCAATTCCGACGCCTCCGTGCGCCGCCTCGGCAAGGGAGAGGACCGCCCCATCAACGCCCTGGAGGACCGCCTGGCCGTCGTCGCGGCCCTGGGGAGCGTCGCGATCGTCACGTGGTTCGACGAGGACACGCCCCTCGCGCGCATCCTCGAGTGCCGCCCCGAGCGCCTCGTGAAGGGCGGAGACTGGCCCGTCGAGCGCATCGTCGGGGCCCCGGAGGTGCGCGGCTGGGGCGGCACGGTGCACTCCATCGCCTTCCGCCACGACCGCTCCACCACGCGGCTCCTCGAGAGGATCCGCCTCTAGCCCCATGGACACTCCCGCCTGCCTTCCCGCTCCCCTCCTCGCGGCGCTGCGCGACATCGTCGGCGAGCGGGGCCTGGTCACCGACGCCGAGGCGCTGGCCCCGCACCTCGTGGACTGGCGCGGCCAGTACCGCGGCCGCGCGCCGGCCGTCGTGCGGCCCGCCTCCACCGGGGAGACCGCGCGGGTGGTGGCGCTGCTCGCGCGCGAGGGCGTGGGCATCGTGCCGCAGGGCGGCAACACGAGCCTGTGCGGCGCCTCCGTGCCCGACGACTCGGGCCGCCAGGTGGTGCTGAGCCTTTCGCGCCTGAACCGCGTGCGGGCCGTCGACCTGGAGAACGACACCGTCACCGTGGAGGCCGGCTGCATCCTCGCCGACCTGCAGCGCGTGGCCGCGGAGAACGACCGCTTCTTCCCCCTGTCGCTCGCGGCCGAGGGCAGCTGCGAGGTGGGCGGCAACCTCTCCACCAACGCGGGCGGCACGCAGGTGCTGCGCTACGGCAACATGCGCGAGCAGGTGCTGGGCGTGGAGGTGGTGCTGCCGGACGGGCGCGTGTGGGAGAGCCTGAAGGGCCTGCGCAAGGACAACACGGGCTACGACCTCAAGCAGCTCTTCATCGGGGCCGAGGGCACGCTGGGCGTCGTCACGGCCGCCGTGCTCAAGCTCTACCCGAAGCCGCGCGCCATCGCCACCGCGCTCGCCGCCGTCGCCGACCCGGCCGCCTCCGTGGCGCTGCTCGGGCGGCTGCGCTCGGCCTGCGGCGAGCGCGTCACGGGCTTCGAACTGGTCGGCCGCTTCTGCTTCGACCTGGTGCTGCGCCACCTGCCGGACCAGCGCGACCCGCTGCCGCAGCCCTACCCGTGGTACGTGCTGGTCGAGCTGTTCGACAGCGCGCCCGGGCCGGCCCTGGAGGAAATGCTCGCCGAGGCCCTGGGCGCGGCCGCCGAGGCCGGGCTCGTGCTCGACGCCGTCGTGGCCGCGAGCGAGGCGCAGCGCCAGGCGCTGTGGGCCCTGCGCGAGAACGTCTCCGACGCGCAGAAGGCCGAGGGCGTGTCGGTCAAGCACGACGTGTCGGTGCCCGTGAGCCGCGTCGCCGAGCTCCTGGCGCGCGGCGAGCAGGCGCTCGCGAAGGCCTTCCCGGGCATCCGCACCGTGGCCTTCGGGCACGTGGGCGACGGGAACCTGCACTACAACGCCTTCCCGCCCCCGGGCGAGAGGCCCGACTTCGGCCCCTGGTCGCGCGAGGTGAACCGCGTGGTCTACGACACGGTGCACGCGCTGGGCGGCTCCATCAGCGCCGAGCACGGCATCGGCGCGCTCAAGCGCGACGAGCTGCCGCACTACAAGTCCGCGCTGGAGCTCGAGCTCATGCGCCGCGTGAAGGACGCGCTGGACCCCGCCGGCCTCATGAACCCCGGAAAGGTGCTGCGGCCGTGAACCCGAAGACGCCCGAGGACGCGCAGGCCTTCTTCGACGTCGCCAACCGCTTCGTCGAGCTGGCGAACGACCTCGCCGAGCGGCACGGCCCGCCGCGCGTGGCCGCCGCCATCCTGTGGGCCGCCTCGCGCTACGGCGCCTTCGCCTGGGCGGCGAGCGGCGCGCCGGGCAGGCAGTCGACGGCCGAGGCCCTCGACCTCTTCGCCGCGCAGTACCGCAAGATGATGGAGGACAACCTCTCGCGCCTGGCGCCCCCGCCCGGCGACGGGGGCTAGCGCCGCGCTACTTCGCGGCGCGCAGCCGCGCCCCCTCGGGCTCGGCCTTCGCGGGCGCGCGCGGCGGCTCGTCGCGCCAGCGCTCGGCCTGCAGGCGCACCACGTCCGAGAGGTTGCGCGTCTCCTGGAAGCGCTCGCGCAGCCACCGGGTGTCGTTCGACTCGGCCTCGGCGCGCGCGCCGATGGCCGCCAGCGCCTCCGAGGTGCCCAGCTCGTCGCCCAGCCGCTGCACGCGGTAGAGCGTGGCGAGCAGGTCCTCGCGCAGGCGGATGTGCGTGTGCGCGCCGGGATCGGCGAGCATGGCCTCGAACCCGAAGCGGCAGGCCTGGAAGCGGTTGTAGCCGTACACGAGGTACTGCGGCGCCACGGGCTCCAGCCGCCGCTGGCGCAGCAGGTCCGCCGCCAGCGTCTGCGCGTAGGCGGCGAGCTCGGCCGCGCCCGTCACCGTGAGCGGCGTGTCGGCGATGCGGATCTCCATCGTGCCGTACTCGGGCTTGGGGCGGATGTCCCAGTAGAAGTCCTTCATGCTCGCGACGATGCCGTAGCCGGCCATCTCGTCGAAGTAGCGGTTGAACTCGCCCCAGGAGGCCACCTCGGGCATGTGCCCGGCCAGCGGAAAGGCCGACACCGCGTGCAGCCGCGAGGTCTCGAACGAGGTGTCCTCGCCCTGGTAGAAGGGCGAGGAGGCCGACAGCGCGATGAAGTGCGGGATGTAGCGCGCCATCTGGTGCGTGAGGTAGACGGCGTCGTCGCCCGACTCCACGCCGATGTGGATGTGCTGGCCGAAGACCGTGAACTGCTTGGCGAGGTAGCCGTAGAGCGAGGACACCTTGAGGAAGCGCTCGGTCGGGTAGATGCGCCGGTCGCTCCACTGGTGGAAGGGGTGCGAGCCGCCGCCGGCCACCGCGAGGTTGAGCTTGCCCGCCGCGTCGACGATGCCGTCGCGCGTGCGCACCAGCTCGTCGCGCAGCTCCGGGAAGCGCCGGTGCACGGTGGAGTTCACCTCGATCATGCTCTCGGTGATCTCGGGCTTCACCTCGCTCGGGAGCGTGGCCTTCGCCAGGCGCCCCAGCAGGTCGTGCGCGCCGCGCGTGAGGTTGAAGTCGCGGGTGTTGAGCACCATCAGCTCCAGCTCGACGCCGAAGGTGAGGGGCTCGGAAGGCTTGAAATCCAGGGGCATGGCTTCCTCCGTCAGGTCTTGGGCGCGTCCGCCGGCCTCGCCGCCGCCGGACGCGACGGCGGCGGCGCCGTCTCGCCGGCGAAGGCGAGGCCCCACTGCGTGGCGAGCGGGCCGAGGATCTCCATCACGATCACGCCCGCGAAGACGACGGCCGTCGCCTCCTGGCCGAACGCCGGGTGCAGGCGCGAGATGTCGTGCACGAGCAGCAGCGCGAGCGTGGACATGGGCAGCAGCGCCGCGCCCAGCGCCACCGACTGGCGCCAGCGCACCCCGCCCAGGGGCGCCACGGCCACCACGCCCAGGAACTTGCCGGCGGCGCGCGCGCCCACGAAGGCGGCCGCCGCCCAGCCGGCGGTGGCGAAAGACGAGAAGGGCAGGCTCGCGCCCGTGATCACGAAGAGCACGATGTAGAAGAGCCGCGAGGTGCGGCCCAGGTCCACGTTCACCAGGTCGTGGTGGTTGCGGTCGCCGCGCGCGAAGAGCCCGAAGGCGAGCAGCGCCAGGATCACCGACAGGCGTCCCATCTGCGCGAGGCCCACGGCGGCGAGCACCAGGCCCGCGACCAGCGTGAAGTGCAGCTCCGGCAGGCGCTCGACCTGGCGGGCGATGAGCCGCGCCAGCGTGGCCATGGCCGCGCCCAGCAGGAGCGATCCCACGAAGAGGTAGAGCGGGTGCAGCACGGCCGTCTCCAGGTCCAGCCGCACCTCGTAGTGCACCGAGGCGGTGAGCATGATCACCACCACCGAGGCGAGCAGGCTGTTCAGGGCCACGAGCGTGAGCGCGCGCTCGGTCACCTGTCCCTCCGCGCGCGTGTCCTGCGCCACCAGGAGCACCACCGCCGGCGAGGTGGCCATGGCCACCGCGGAGGCGAGCCCGGCCATGAGCGGCGCGAAGCCCAGCCACGAGAGTGCCGCGAACACGAACGCGAAGGCGAGCAGGCTCTCGGCCAGGCTCGCGGCGGGCAGCGTCCAGTCGCGGCGCAGCCACGAGACGTCCATGCGCCGGCCCAGGTCGAAGAGCACCAGGCCCAGGCCCACGTCCACGAAGATGCGCGCCTGGTCCAGGAGCGGGCCCAGGTTCATCGCCGCGGCCACCGGCGCGATCGCGAAGCCCACCAGGACGTAGCCGATGACCCGCGGCAGGCGGACCCGGCGCGCGACCTCCCCGCCGAGCATCCCCGCCACGAGCAGGATGCCGAAGAGCAGCGGGTAGCTCAGCTGCAGCGGCAGGGTGGGAAGGAATCGTGCGTCCATCTGGCGGCCTCCGGCGGCGTGTCGTCGTTGTGTGATCGCGTGCGGCTGGCGCCGCCTCGTCCGGGTCGGCGCCCTGGCCGGCCGCCGGGGCCGGGCGTCCGCACCCGGCCGTTTCGTCCCCGGTCCCGCATTCTGAGAGAATCGGGCCACCGGGGCCCGGGCAGGGATGCCCGGCCCGGCATTTTCCCATGCGACGGCGGCCGTGACCACCCGTTTCTTCCAGAACACCATCGCGCTCGTCTACGACTTCGACGGCACGCTCTCGCCGCAGCCGATGCAGGAGTACACGGTGCTGCCGCGGCTGGGCGTGGCCCCGCGCGAGTTCTGGGCCCGCGTGGACGAGGAGGCGCGCCGCACCGAGTCGGACACGATGCTGGTGTACATGCGCCACATCCTCGAGTCGCTGGAGCGCCAGCACATCGCCGTCAAGCGCGGGGACTTCGCGCGCATGGCGCGGGCCATCCGCTACTTCCCGGGCGTGGAGGGCTGGTTCGCGCGCATGAACGACTACGTGCGCCGGCGCAGCGGCGGGCGGGCGCGCCTGCACCATTACCTCATCTCCGCCGGGCAGAAGGAGATCCTGGACGGCGTGTCGATCCGCCGGCACTTCCGCCGCATCTACGCCTCCGAGTACCACTTCAACCACCACGGCGTGGCCACGTTCCCGAAGCTGCTGGTCACCGACACGCTCAAGACGCAGTTCCTGTTCCGCATCAACAAGGGCAAGGAGGCGGTGACCGAGTCCATCAACGAGCACATGCCCGAGTCGCAGCGCCCCATCCCCTTCCAGAACATCGTCTACGTGGGCGACGGCATGACCGACGTGCCCTCGATGGCGCTCACGAAGAGGAGCGGCGGCCACACGGTCGCGGTCTACGACCCCGCGCAGGAGAAGGGCCGCGCCACCTGCCGCAAGCTCCTCGAGGCGGGCCGGGCGGACTTCATCGCCGAGGCCGACTACCGGCGCGGCAGCCGCCTGTCGCGGCGCATCGCCATCGTGCTGGACGCCGTCATCGCCGACATCGCCCTGCGCCGCGAGGCCTTCGACTGCCGCGCCGAGCAGCGCGGCCCCTGAACATGGGTCCGCTCGTCCTGCGCGCCCTGCGCCTGCTCGCCGACGGGCGCTTCCACGCCGGCCCCGAGATCGCCGCGAGCCTGGGCCGCTCGCGCGCCGCGCTCTCCGAGGCGCTCAAGGGTGCCCCGGCCTTGGGCATCGAGGTCTTCTCGGTGCCGGGCAAGGGCTACCGCCTCGCGCACCCCGTGGAGTTCCTCGACGCGCACGCCATCGTCGGCGCGCTGGGCCCGGCGGCGGCGCGCGTGCGCCTCACGCTGCTCGACGAGGTGGATTCCACGAGCACCCGCCTCGCCTCCCTCGCCCAGGCGGGCGCGCCCTCCGGCACCTGCGTGGCCGCCGAGTGGCAGCGCGCCGGCCGCGGGCGGCGCGGCCGCGCCTGGCAGGCCGGGCTGGGCGCCTCGCTCACCTTCTCGATGCTGTGGCGCTTCGAGCAGGGCCCGGGCCAGCTCGCCGGCCTGCCCCTGGCCGTCGCGGTGGCCGCCGCGCGGGCCCTCGAGCGCTGCGGCGTGCGCGGGGTCGGCGTGAAGTGGCCCAACGACCTCGTTCACGACTGGCGCAAGCTCGGCGGCATCCTCGTGGAGACGAGCGGCGAGATGTCGGGCCCCACGGCCGCGGTGGTCGGCGTGGGCATCAACTACCGGCTGGGAGAGGGCCTCGCCTCGCGCATCGACCAGCCCGCGACGGACGTGGCGGCCTGCGGCGAGCCGCCGCCGTCGCGCAACGCCCTGCTCGCCGCGCTGCTCGCCGCGCTGGTGGAGACCTTCGAGCGCTTCGCGCGCGAGGGCTTCGCGGCCTTCCGCGACGACTGGCGCGCGCGGCACGCCTATGCCGGCCGGCGCGTGGCGGTGCAGGCCGCGCAGGGTCCCGCCGAGGAGGCGCGGCTGGTGGACGTGGCCGAGGACGGCGCGCTCGTGGCGGCCTTCGCCGGCGGCACGCGCCGCCTCACCTCCGCGGAGATCTCGCTGCGCCCGATCGCGGAGGCCGCGCCGTGAGCGCGACCGCGCCCGTGCTCGCCATCGACGCCGGCAACACGCGCGTGAAGTGGGGGCTGCGCGAGGGCGCGGCGTGGACGGCGCGCGGCGCGCTCGCCACCGCCCAGGCCGAAAGACTGGGCCGCGACTGGCCCGCCCTGCCGCCGGGCACGCTCGCCCTGGGGTCCAACGTGGGCGGGCCCGCGGTGCAGCGGCTGGTGTACGAGGCCTGCGCGCGCCACGGCCTCGTGCTCTCGCTCGTGTCCACCGCCGCCGAGGCCCTGGGGGTGCGCAATGCCTATCGCGACCCCGGGCAGCTCGGCACGGACCGCTGGGCGGCGCTGGTGGCCGCGCACGCCGAGGCGCAGGCCGACCAGCTCGTCGTGAACGTCGGCACCGCGCTCACGGTCGATGCGCTGCGCGCCGACGGGCAATTCCTCGGGGGCCTCATCGTGCCCGGCCCCGCGCTCATGCGCCGCTCGCTCGGCGAAGGCACGGCGCAGCTGCGCCTCACGGAAGGCCGGTTCGAGCCCTTCCCGCGCGCCACGCCCGACGCCATCACGACCGGCGCGCTGCTGGCGGCGGCCGGCGCCGTGGGCGGGCTGGCCGCCGCGATGGCGCAGGCGGGCTGCGCGCCCGCGCGCATCGCGCTCTCCGGGGGCGCGGCGGCCGAGCTCGCGCCGCACCTTTCCCTGCCCGTCGCGTTGAACGACAATCTCGTCCTCGACGGCCTGGTCCTCCTCGCGCGCGCTGCCTGATCCCGTGTCCCGCCTGCTCTTCTTCCTGCTGCTCGTGGCCAACCTCGCGTTCGGCGCCCACCTGTGGCTCACCGAGCCACCGGCCGAGCCGGACTTCTCGCTGCGCGAGCGCAACCGCGACCAGGCGAGGATCGTCGCCGTCATCCCGCCGCTCGTCGCCGCGCGGCGCGCCGAGGAGACGCGCCGCCAGGTGCAGTCCCTGGTCGGCTCGGCGTGCGTGGAGTTCGCGGGCGTGCCGCCGGCGGACCTCGCGCAGGCCCGCACGGCCTTCGCCGCCATGCAGCTGGGCGAGCGGCTCACCGAGCGCAAGGTCGAGGAGATCACGCGCTACTGGGTCTTCGTGCCGCCGGCGAAGGACCGGCGCGCCGCCGAGCTCGCCGCCTCGCAGCTGCGCCGCCAGGGGCTCACGGACCTGTCCCTGCGCCCGGACCACGCCATCTCGCTGGGCGTGTTCTCCACGGAGGAGGCCGCGCGCCGCTACCTGGTGCTGGTGGAGGCCAAGGGCGTGCGCACCGCGCAGGTGGGCCCCTTCGCGCGCGAGGTGAAGGATTCGGTGTTCCTCGTGCGCGACCCGGACGGCCAGCTCGTCGAGCGCCTGGCGCTGCTGCAGCGCGACTACCCCACCTCCACGCTGCGCGCGGTGTCCTGTCCCGGCCCCGAGGCGGCCGCCGCCGCGACCCCGGCCCGCTAGGGCGCCGCGCGCTCGAAGCGGATGTCGCCGTACCAGGCGACGGTGCGCTCGCCGGTGTTGTCCGAGTCGCTCATCACGCCGACGGCGCGCACGCGCGGAGGCTCCTCGCCGAAGGCCCGCCGGTAGTCCTCGAGCAGGTTCACGCGCACCTCGGTCCACGCGCCCAGGCCGCGCTCGCCGTTGCCCGCGACGATCATCTTGATGCGCGAGGTGAAGTGGTGGGTGATGACCGAGCCCACCGGCAGGCGGTTCTCCCAGATGTACATCATGGTCGCGTACGGCAGCCCGCGGCCGCCGAGGGCCCGGGCCAGGTCGTAGTTGATCTGCTCGTCGGCCGGCAGGCTCTCGCGCCCGCCCTCGAAGATCACCACCACGCGCGCGGGCGAGTCCTCCACGTGCGAGAGCGTGTTGTTCGCCTTGGGGTTCAGGCGCGGCACCTCCCAGCGCCACGCGAGCCAGGGATAGGCGTGCAGGTCCACGTGGGTCTCGAACTCGAGCCCCGAGGCGGAGCGGTCCGCGTCCGCCTCGAGGACCACGTTCCCGTCGCGGCGCACGAGGCGGTAGCTCGTGGGCTTCTTGAACCTGGTGAGCCGGAAGGGCTTCCAGCCCGCGGGCAGCACCTCGAGCGAGGCCGCGGTGGAGAACGGGGCGGGATCGGGCGAGGATGGCGCGGGCACGGCCGGCGCAGGCGCAGGCGGGGGCGCCGTCGCGCAGGCGGCGACGAGCAGGAGCGGCAGGAGGCGGGCGTGCGCCGTTCGCATCTCGATATCGGTTATTCTCTGGCCGTCGATCGCGGCGCCGACAGTCTAGCCGCGAATCGTGTCCCCTGCCGCCCCGCGCGGCGTTTCCGCCCCCATGAGCCCGACGCGCCGCCTCGCCGAACTGCCCATCCTCGCGCTCGCGCTCCTCGTCGCCGGGGGCTGCGCGGCGTTCGACCCCTACCGCCTCATCACCCGCCACGCCGGCGCCGGAACGGCCGACGGCCCCGTGCCCGAGGTGGCGGGCCTGCCCCTGGGCGAAGCGCGCCGCCGCGAGGCCTTGGACTTCGTCTGGCGCACGGTGGACGAGCGCTACTACGACGCGAAGTTCAACGGCATCGACTGGGCCGCGGCCCGCGCGCGCTGGGAGCCGGCCGCGCTCGCCGCCCCGACGGACGAGGCCTTCTGGGCGGACCTGGACCGGATGACGGGCGAGCTGGGCGATGCGCACACGCGCGTGGTCTCGCCGGCCGACGCCGCGCGCCTGTCGCGCGACGAGGCGCTCACCCTCGGCTTCTCGCTCGCGCCGCTCGAGGGGCGCCTCGCGGTGACGGGCGTGCGGCCCGACGGCGACGCCTACTTCGCCGGCGTGCGCACCGGCATGACGCTGGAGGCCGTCGACGGCCGGCCCGCGATGGCCGCCTGGGAGGATGCGCTCGCCCGTGCCCGCGGCAACTCCACGCCCCGCGCGCGCGTGCGCTCGGCGATCCGCCACCTGCTGCTCGACGGGGCGCCGGGCTCGAAGGTGCGCCTGCGGTTCGCGCGCGCCGGCGGCGAGGCGCTGGAGGCCACGCTCGCGCGCACCGAGGTGCCGGCGCGCCCGGCCGTCACGCACCGCGTGCTGCCCTCCGGACACGGCTACCTGCGCCTCACGGCCTGGTCGCAGCCGCTGGAAGGCGCGACGATCGCCGCCATCGAGGCGCTGGCGGGCACGCCCGGGCTGGTGATCGACCTGCGCGGCAACCCGGGCGGGTCGGCCCTGATGGTGCGCCACGTGGCCGCGCGCTTCTTCCCGAAGGGCGAGACCGTGAAGCTCGGGCGCGCGATCACGCGCACGGGCCGGCCCATCACCCTCGCCTTCGGCCTGTTCGAGGTGCTGAAGGTCGAGCAGTCGCTCGAAGGCACGGGCACGTACGCCGGCCCGGTCGCGGTCCTGGTGAACGAGTCGAGCGCGAGCGCTTCGGAGCTCTTCGCGGCCATCCTGCAGTCGCAGGGGCGCGCGCGCGTCGTCGGCCGCACGAGCTGCGGGTGCCTGCTCGCCTTCATGGGCTACGCGGCCGTGCCCGGCGGCGGCAAGCTCGCCTACAGCGAGGTGGGCTTCGCGCTGCCCGACGGCCGGCGCATCGAGCACGAGGGCGTGGTGCCCGACGAGCCCGTGCCCCTCACGCTCGCGGACCTGCGCGCCGACCGCGACCGGGCCCTCGAGGCGGCGCAGGCCTGGCTGGCGTCGCAAGCGCGGGCAAGAGGCGGAAACCGCGGATGAGCGCGGCGCTCAACCCGGGCGTGGCGCGCCGCGAGGTGTTCGCGTGGGCGATGTACGACTTCGCCAACTCGGGCTACACCACGGTCGTCCTCACCGCCGTCTTCAACGCCTACTTCGTCGCCACCGTCGCGGGCAACGCCCCGTGGGCCACCTTCGCGTGGACGGTCTCGCTGGGCGTCTCCTACGCCATCGTCATGGCCGCCGGGCCGGTGGTGGGCGCCTGGGCGGATGCGCACGCCGCGAAGAAGCGCGCGCTCGCGGCGAGCACCGTGGGCTGCGTGGCCGGCACCGCGCTGCTCGCGGGTGCCGGGCCGGGCGAGGTCGCCTGGGCCGTCGCCTTCATCGTCGTCTCCAACGTGGCGTACTCGCTGGGCGAGAACCTCACGGCCGCCTTCCTGCCCGAGCTCGCGCGGCCGGCGGCGGTGGGGAAGGTCTCGGGCTGGGGCTGGAGCCTGGGCTACCTGGGCGGGCTCCTCACGCTGGGGCTGTGCCTCGCGTGGGTGCTGGGCGCGCCCGGCCGCGGCGCCACGGCCGCGCAGGCCGTGCCGGGGACCATGCTCATCACGGCCGCCGTGTTCGCGCTGGCCTCGCTCCCCACCTTCCTGCTGCTGCGCGAGCGCGCGGTGCCCGCGCCGGCGCAGGCGCGCGAATCGCACGCCTTCGCGCGCCTGGCGCGCACGGCCCGCGAGGCGGCGGGCTACCGCGACCTCGCGGCCGTCTTCGCCTGCGGCACCTTCTACCAGGCGGGCGTGGCCACGGTCATCGCCCTGGCCGCCATCTACGCCGAGCAGGTGATGGGCTTCCGCACGCAGGACACGATCCTGCTCATCCTCGCGGTGAACGTGACGGCGGCCATCGGCGCCTTCGGCTTCGGCTACGCGCAGGACCGCGTGGGCAAGGTGCGCGCGCTCAACCTCACGCTCTACGCCTGGCTCGTGATGATCGCCGTCGCGTGGTTCGCCACGACCCCGGCGGTGTTCTGGGTGGCGGCCAACCTCGCGGGCCTCGCGATGGGCTCCTCGCAGTCCGCGGGCCGCGCGCTCGTGGCCTACTTCTCGCCGCCCGAGCGCAGCGGCGAGTTCTTCGGGCTGTGGGGCGTGGCCACGCGCCTCGCCTCCATCCTCGGCCCCGTCACCTACGGGGCCGTCACCTGGGCCACGGGCGGCAACCACCGCCTCGCGATCCTGGCCACGGGCGTATTCTTCGTCGTCGCGATCGCCTGCCTCGTCTTCGTGGACGAGAAGCGCGGCCGCGCCGCCGTCCAGACCCCTTCCGAGACATGAACCGACCCGCCCTCTTCCTGTCGCACGGCGCGCCCACCCTCGCGCTCGCCAACAACTTCTTCTCCCACTCCTGGGCCGAGCTGGGCGTGGTGCTGGGACGCCCGCGCGCCATCCTGGCCGTCTCGGCGCACTGGGACACGCCCGCGCCCGTCGCGAGCGCCGCGCCGCGCCTGGCGACCATTCACGACTTCCACGGCTTCCCGGAGCCGCTCTACCGCGTGCGCTACGAGCCGCCGGGCGAGCCGGCGCTGGCGGACCGCGTGGCCGCGCTGCTGGGCGCGGCGGGGCACGCGTGCACGCTGGACGCCGCCCGCGGCATTGACCACGGCGCCTGGGTACCGCTGCGCTGGATGTACCCGGACGCGGACCTGCCCGTCGTGCAGCTCTCCGTGCAGTCGGGCCGCGGCGCGCACCACCACCTCGAGATCGGCCGCGCGCTCGCGCCGCTGCGGGACGAGGGCGTGCTGGTGATCGGCTCGGGCGGCATCGTGCACAACCTGCGCGAGCTCGACTGGGACGGGCGCGCCGACGAGCCCTTCGCCTGGGCGGTGGCGTTCAACGACTGGATGGCGCGCGCCGCGGAGTCGGGCGCCGTGGACGAGCTGGCGGACTACCGCCGCCTCGCGCCCTACGCGGAGCGGGCCCACCCCACCGAGGACCACCTCGTGCCCTTCTTCGTCGCGCTGGGCGCGGGCGGGCTGCCGGCGCGGCGCATGGCGCTGGGCTTCGACATGGGCTCGCTCGGCATGGACTGCTACGCGTTCGGCTGAGGCCACGCGCTAGCCGCCCCAGATCCCCGCCTCGCTGAAGCCGAGCTCGGCGAACTCGGCGGCGCGCAGGTCCGCCTCGTTGGCGCAGAAGAACTCGTCGAGCTGCGGCGGCGCCACGCTCGTGCCCGAGAGCATCGCGTGCGCCTGGCCGCGGTGGTGGACCTGGTGCTGGAAGACGTGCGCGAGGAGGCGATGGATCGGCTCCTCGACGCGGCCCTTGCGCCGCAGGATGGCCACGGGCCGCTCCAGCTCGTCCTCGGCGAGGCCGTCGCAGATCGCGACGAGGCGCCGGTCCACGGCGAGCTGCGCGGGCCGCAGCGCGGCGACCGTGGCGAAGGGCTCGGGCGGCTCGTAGAAGGCGCCGATGTCCGGGTGCGGCTCGCGGCCGGCCCGGGAGCGCTCCATGGCGTCGGCGTACATCCAGTCCACCGTGACGACGTGGTTGAGCGTGGCGCGCAGCGACGGGAAGAACCCCGTGCGCGGCGCCTCGAATTCGCCCTCGGCCAGCGCGGCGCACGCGCCCAGCAGGCGGTGGTTGGCCCACGCGTTCTGGTGGGCCCAGGCCCGCAGGTGCCGCTTCAAGGTGACCATGCTCCCTCCCGTCGCCGCGCCGCGACAGGGGCGGCCGAGGCACGCATTCTCGCACCGCTTGTCGGCCGTCGCCGCCCGCCGGCACCGGCCGCGATTGCCCCCCGCCGCGAAAGGCCGGATCATTCCGGGAATGGCCACCCCTCCCGCCCCGACCGCGCCTGCGCGCAAGCGCACGCTCTACGACATCCTCGGCGTCACGCGCGAGTGCACCGCCCTGGACATCGGCCTCGCCTACAAGGCGCGCGTGACGGCGCTGGACCGCGACCCGCACGCCGATCCCAACGAGATCAACCTCGTGCACGAGGCCTACCACGTGCTGTGCCTGCCCAACGAGCGCGCCGCCTACGACGCCAAGCTCGTCGCGATGGCCGAGAAGGCCGCGGCGCGCGAATCCGCCCAGCACCCGGACCTGGTGCTGGAGCCGGACCCCGACGACGCGCCGCCGTGGTGGAAGCACAAGGCCGTGCTCGCGGGCGGCGCCGCCGCGGTGCTGGTGCTGGGCTACTT
>JAKOWJ010000031.1 GCA_029781595.1 Pseudomonadota bacterium
TCGGACATCCCGGCGCTGGCCACGCTCAACGTGCCGCCGGTGCTCGGTGACCTGGTGATGGAAAAGCGCGGCCTCATCCTGATGGTGGGCGCCACCGGCGCGGGCAAGAGCACCACGCTGGCGAGCATGCTCGACCTGCGCAACGCCAATGCGACGGGCCACATCCTCACCATCGAAGACCCGGTGGAATTCATCTTCCGCAACAAGAAGTCGGTGGTGAACCAGCGCGAGGTCGGCAGCGACACCGCCTCGCTGGCCGTGGGCCTGAAGAACGCGCTGCGCCAGGCGCCCGATGTGATCATGATCGGCGAGATCCGCGACCGCGAGACCATGTCCGCCGCGCTGGCCTATGCGCAGTCGGGGCACCTGTGCCTGTCCACGCTGCATGCCAACAACAGCTACCAGGCGCTCAACCGCATCCTGAGCTTCTACCCGCCCGAGGTGCGGCCGGCCATGCTCGGCGACCTCGCCTCCTCGCTCAAGGCCATCGTCTCGCAGCGGCTGCTGCGCACGGTGAACAACACCCGCATGCCGGCGGTGGAGATTCTGCTGAACTCGCGCCTGACCGCCGAGCTGATCGAGCAGGGCAACTTCACCGAAGTGCGCGAGGCCATGACCAACTCGCTCGCCGAGGGCTCGCAGACCTTCGAGGAAGACATCGCCCGGCTCATCCTCGCCGGCCTGGTGGACCGCAAGGAGGGCCTGGCCCACTCCGACTCGCCCACCAACCTCATGTGGCGGCTGCAGAACGACTTCACGGTCAAATCCCAGGCCATCGCCGCTGCGGACGCCCCCGGCGACGAACCCTCTTTCACCGAAATCACCCTCGACGTGGTGCACGACGAGCGCCGCCGCGCGAGCCCCCCTGCGCCCGCTCCTGCGGCCGCGCCCGCGCCGGCTGCCACGGCCGCGCGTTGAACGCACGGACGGCGGCCCCGTCCGCCGTCCGCGCCCTGCCCCGCATCTGCCCTGCCGCCTCCTCCTCCGCTCCTGTCGCCCCACCCGCCCGCGCCCATGTCCGCCACGCTGCGCCTTGCCGAAGAACTGATTGCCCGCG
>JAKOWJ010000042.1 GCA_029781595.1 Pseudomonadota bacterium
GGCCGTGTCCGCGCGCCAGGCGGCGCTCGTGGCGCAGTGGATGAACGCGGGCTTCATCCACGGCGTGATGAACACCGACAACATGGCCGTCTCCGGGGAGACGATCGACTTCGGCCCCTGCGCCTTCATCGAAGCCTACGATCCGGCCACCGTCTTCAGTTCCATCGACCACGGCGGGCGCTACGCCTACGGCAACCAGCCGGGCATCGCGCAGTGGAACTTGGCGCGACTGGCCGAAACGCTCCTGCCCCTCATCGACGCCGACCACGAGCGCGCGGCCGCCGGGGCCATGGCGGCGCTGGACCGATACCGCGCGGACTACTACGCGGCGCTCCTGGCCGGGCAGCGCGCCAAGCTGGGGCTCGCGCGCGAAGGAGGCGAAGCGGAGGCGGACGTGGCGCTCGTGGCCGACTGGTACGCGCTGCTCGAGGCGAACCGCGTGGACTTCACGCTGGCGTGGCGGCGCCTCGCGGATGCGGCCGGTGGCGACGAATCGCCGCTCGCTTCGCTCTTCGCCGACAAGGCGGGGCTCTCGGCGTGGCTCGCGCGCTGGCGCGAACGCTGCGCGGCCGATACGTCGGCGTCCGATGCATCCGTCCGCGCGGGGGCGATGCGCCGCGTGAACCCGATCGTCATCCCCCGCAACCACCGCGTGGAGGAGGCGCTCGCCGCCGCCTCGGACGAGGGCGACCTCGAACCCTTCGAGCGGTTGCTGGAGGCGGTGCGCCGGCCGTTCGACGAGGCACTCGCCGGCTCGCCCTACGCGGAGCCGGCGCCGGTGGAAGTCACCGCCTGCTACCAGACCTTCTGCGGGACCTGACAGGGTCCGGGGGACGGGCGAGCCTGCCCGCGCGCGGCGCCGCACCGCTGAAATTCCGCGCCCTTTTCAACCGCCGATCGCCCGACTACACTCGGCAACTCGCTGCCGTGGTTCCGATCCGAACCAGGACCTGATCCCGAACCGGAATGGCGCCGCGCCGCCGCAGGCGCGCGCCGCCTTCCGGTTCGGAAGCCACGGCAGAACGGCCGTCCCGCGCCTGGCGGGGTGCCGTGCAGGGCGAAGTCCCGCCCGCCGCACGACAGACAAGGCCGAGCGTGGCGCGCGAAGGGCCGCCTTTCGCGGTGATGGGTCCATCGTCGGGGCGCGCCGGGCATTGCGGCCCGCGCGCCGGTTCCGGGAAGGGGCGGCCGCGATGACGTTGCGCTGCGCGATCGTGCCGGTAGGAGGCGCGACGGAGCTCGCCGAAGTGATCGGCCAGGCCCTCGCACGCGCCACCGGGTTCGGCTGCGTGCGCGGCTCCGCGGCGGACCTCCCCGCCCTTTCCGCGCCCGGCCTCGACGCCGTCCTCTTCGCCGCCTCCGCCGACGCCGCCGGGATGCTGCCGCCGAGCATCGGCGAGCTGCGCCAGCGCCGTCCGGAGTGCGCCATCCTCGTCTCGGGGGAGGGATATGCGGAACCGCAGATCGCCTCCGTGTTCGCGGCCGGGGCGCACGACTTCGTCGAGGCGCCCATCCGCAGCCACGAACTCTGCGCGAGGCTTCGGCATGCGCTGGGGCTCATCGCCCTCAACGTGCCGCCGCCGCTGGAGGGGCGCCCGGACAGCCCCGCCCGCGCCTTCATCGGCACGAGCCCGAGCTTCGTCCGGCAGGTGGCGCGGCTGCCCGCCATCGCGGGCTGCGACGCGGGCGTGCTGATCACCGGCGAGACGGGCACCGGCAAGGAGATCTGCGCGCAGGCGATCCACTACCTGTCGCCGCGCGCCTCCAGCCCGTGGGTCGCCGTCAACTGCGGCGCCATCCCGGTCGAGCTCATCGAGAGCGAGCTGTTTGGCCACGTGCGCGGGGCGTACACCACCGCGCTCAGCGCGCGCGAGGGGCTGGTCGCCGAGGCCGAGGGCGGCACGCTGTTCCTGGACGACATCGACTGCCTGCCCCTGTCCGCGCAGTCCAAGCTGCTGCGCTTCCTGCAGGAGCGCGAGTACCGCATGGTGGGCGCCAACGCGGTGCGGCGGGCCAACGTGCGCGTGATCGCCGCGAGCAACCGCGACCTGCTCGCGCTCGCGACGCGCGGCCATTTCCGGCAGGACCTCTACTTCCGCCTGAACGTGCTGTCCATCGAGCTGCCGCCGCTGCGCTCGCGGCGCGAGGACATCCCGGCGCTCGCACTGCATTTCCTGCGCGAGTACGCGCGCGAACGCCGCCTTCCCGCGCCCGCGCTCTCGCCGCAGGCGATCCGCCGACTGCTCACGCACGACTGGCCCGGCAACGTGCGCGAGCTGCAGCACGTGATCGAGCGCTCCCTCCTGCTCGCGCGCGGCCCGGTGCTCGGCCCGCCGGACCTGGAGATCCCCGGCGCCCGCGACGAGGCGCAGGCCGCGCCCTCGTTCCGGCACGCGAAGGACGAGGTCGTCCGGCAGTTCGAGCGCGTCTACATCGAGCAGCTGCTCTTCACCTTCGAGGGCAACGTCACGCACGCCGCCCGCGAGGCGAAGAAGAACCGGCGCGCCTTCTTCGCGCTCATCCGCAAGCACGGCATCGAGCCCGGCCGGTTCCGGCCCGCGCGCTAGACACCCGCCCTCCCGCAGGACGTGCGCCGCCCGCGCGCGCCATCCCGTGCGCCGCGTCCGCAGGCAGGACAGTTGCGTGCCACCGCGAGGACAAATCTGTCCACCCCGCGTCCCCGCAGGCGCGAGCCGCGGTGGCCGGGCAAGCCGATCGAGGACGGCAGGACATTTCCATCCTCGGCCGGACCGCCGTCACATCGGGGAACACCACGGATTCAGTCACTTGCAAACGCGCGCCGCGTTGGCACCGACCTTGCGACAGAACCGGCATTCAGGAGGACCGATGCTTCGGGACCCGGGGGACCAATCGCTGGAAGGCGCGCTCGTTCGCTATCTCATCGCGAATCCGCACGCGTGCGACACCGCGGAGGGCATCGCCCGCTGGTGGCTCGCGGGCCGGCCGCTGTCGCTCGACGCCCTGCGGGGAACGCTGGGCCGGCTGGCGCACGAAGGCGTGCTCGAGGAGCTGCGCGCCGCCGATGGCCGGCTTCGCTACCGGCGACTCGCGACCGATGACCGCCTGCACGCGCTCGTGGCGGACAAAGCCGGGATGGGAAGCGGCCCATGACCGCCCGCGACGCACCCTTCGCGGAAGTCCTGGCGACGATCGGCGACCTGCTCGCCGCCGCGCTGGAGTGGCGAGGCTCGCGGACCACGCCCGCCTCGCCGCTCGATCCGTGGGAGGGCCTGGGCGCGAGCCTCGCGCGCCGGCTCGATGCCGGCGACGGCGACGGAGAGCCCGCAGCGCAGGGCCTCGCCTCTTGCCTCGGCGCCATGGCCCGCCGCCACCCGGCGATCGCGAAGGCCGCGCGGTGGCTGGAGCTTCCGGACGAGGACATCGCCATCGTGGCGCTCGTCCTCGCACCGGAAGCCGACCCGCGCTTCGGCCGCGCCTTCGCGAGCCTGCAAGGCGACCCCGCCCGCCGGCACCCCGACGCCGAGCTTCTGGCGGCCATGCTCCGCGATCGCGCCGAAGAGCGCACCGCGATCCTCGACCGCCTGGCGCCCGGCGCGCCGCTGGTGGCCGCCGGCGTGCTGGAGCGCGAAGCCGCGGGGTGCGAGGCGGCCTTCGCGCAGCCCGTCCGGCTGGATTCGCCGTGGCGCGCCTTCCTGCTCGGCGCCGAGGCGGCGGACGCGAGGCTGGATGCGTTCGCCCGGCTCGTCGTGCCGGCCGGCCCCGGCCTCGATCGCACGCCCATGGAGGAAGGCACCCGCGAAGTGCTGCGCGCGATGGTCGCCTCGGCAGCCGCGGCGCAGCACGACCTGCGCCTGGTGCTCGTCGGCCCGAACGGCGCCGGCAAGGCCGCGATGGCCGCCGCGCTCGCGCAGGCGCTGGGCCTGCGCCTGCTCGTCCTCGACCTGCGCGAGCTGTCCACCGCGCGCGAGGTGCTCGCCACCCTCGCGCGCGCCCGCACTGCCTGCGCGCTCGCCGGCGCCCTGCTCTACGTGCACGGCGCCGGGGCCCTCGCCCAACGCGACCCGCAGCTTCCCCGCGCGCTCGCCGAGGCCCTCGCGTCGTTCCGCGCCTGGTTCGTGCTGTCGCTGGCCGCGCCGCTGCCGCAGATGCACACGCCCCCGATCCGTGCACGCTTCCTCGACGTGGCGCTGCCCGGGGCGGGCGTGCGCCTCGCCGCCTGGCGCGCCGAGCTCGCGCGCCAGCACGTGAGCGCGGACGACGCCGAGGTCGAGCAGGTCGCCGCTCGGTTCCGGCTCAGCGCCGCCCAGATCGCCCAGGCCGTCGGCGACACCGCCGGGAGCGCCGTGCCGTTCCCCGGCCGGCGCGCCACCGGGGCGGAGCTCGCGGCGGCCGCCCGGCGGCGGGGCGGCGACGAACTCGCGCGCCTCGCGCAGCGCATTTCGCCCGAGGCCGCGTTCGATGCCCTGGTGGTTCCCGGCGAGGTCGAGCGCCAGCTGCGCGAGATCTGCACCCGCGTGGCGCTTCGCGACGTGGTGCGCGCAGGCTGGACGCGCGACTGCGTGCACGCGCGCGCCACGGGCGTCACCGCGCTCTTCGCCGGGCCCTCCGGCACCGGCAAGACCTTCGCCGCGGAGGTGATCGCCCGCGAGCTGGGGCTGGACCTCTTCCGCATCGACCTGTCCGCCGTCGTGAGCAAGTACATCGGCGAGACGGAAAAGAACCTGGACCGCGTCTTCGCGGCGGCCGAGAACGCCAACGCGGTGCTCTTCTTCGACGAGGCCGACGCCCTGTTCGGCAAGCGCAGCGAGGTGAAGGACGCGCACGACCGCTACGCGAACATCGAGATCGCGTACCTCCTTCAGAAGATGGAGCAATTCGACGGCCTGGCGATCCTCGCGACCAACCTGCGCCAGAACCTGGACGACGCCTTCGCCCGGCGCCTCACCTTCTGCGTGCAATTCCCGTTCCCCGAGGAGACGGAGCGCCGCCGCCTGTGGGAGGCGCTCTGGCCGCCGCACGCCCCCCGGGCGGACGACGTGGAATTCGGCGCCCTCGCCGGCGAGTTCGCGATGTCGGGCGGGAACATCCGCAACACCGTGCTCGCCGCCGCGCACCTGGCCGCGGCCAACGGCCAGGTGATCACACGCGAGCACCTGCTGGACGCGACGCGGCGCGAATTCCAGAAGCTCGGCAAGCACCTCGTGACGCCGCCTGCCGCGGGAGGTCACGCGTGAGCCGCGCGCCGCGCACCGGCCTGCCGGCCCGCGAGGAGGCCGCGCGCGTGCGTCGCGCCCGCGAGGGCTCGTGCGACGCGAACCGCTCGCGCCTCGCGAGCGACGCGCTGGCCGCGGGCGAGTCGCGGCCGCTGGATCCCGCCCTTCGCGCCGAGATGGAGGCGCGCTTCGCTGCCGACTTCGGCGACGTGCGGCTGCACGACGGGCCGCAGGCCTCGCGGGCGGCCGCCGCCCTCTCGGCGCGCGCGTTCACCGTCGGCGCGGACATCGCCTTCCACGACGGCTTCCTGCAGCCCGACACCGCCGAGGGCCGCCGGCTGCTCGCGCACGAGCTCGCGCACGTGGTGCAGCAACGCGGCACGGGAGGAAGGTCGCCGCCGGGTGCGGCGCACGAAGCGGCGGCGGACGCGGCCGCAGCCAGCGCGCTGCGCGGCGAGAACGCGTCCGCGGGCCCGGGCGCGGCAGTCACCGTCCAGCGCGAGCCGCTCGCGCCGGAGGACATCGACCAGCTCGATCTCGGGGCCATC
>JAKOWJ010000051.1 GCA_029781595.1 Pseudomonadota bacterium
GCGCACATACGCGGCGTACTGCCCCAACTCTCCGGGCCCCACCGGGATGCCCAAACTCTCCGCGCCCTCGCGGATCAACTCCTCCGCCGGACGATCCGGCAGTACCACCGCTCCCTGCTCTTCTCTCTCTGCCAAAGCCGCTCCCTC
Source organism: Pseudomonadota bacterium (assembly GCA_029781595.1). Taxonomy (GTDB): domain Bacteria; phylum Pseudomonadota; class Gammaproteobacteria; order Burkholderiales; family Usitatibacteraceae; genus FEB-7. Next base: position 148 of record JAKOWJ010000051.1, read on the forward strand.
TCCCCGAGCCTGTAAGGCGTCCTGATGATCGCACGCGCGGCACACCCAGGCGCGCCGGTATCACCCGCGATGCGATCTCGCGCCACTGGGAGGTTCGGCGCCGTCGCCGCCGTTCCTGGCGTGCGCCGGGCGCCGGAAGTGTGTTCTCGGTGGATTGCGTCCGGGCGCCACGGGAGGCCGCCTGCATGTGGGTTGGTCCAGGCGAAAGGGTAAGTATGCTCCAGGGGAGGCATGAACGCGATCGAGGTACATGCCACATCGGCGATGGTGATCGGGCCAGGCCAGGCCGTCGCCGCCGGGATTGAGACGCTTCAATCGGGGGGCAACGCCGTGGATGCCGCGGTGGCGACGGCGCTGGCGGCGGGGGTGGTTGCGCCCGCGCAATGCGGCGTGGCCGGCTTCGGCGGCGCGCTGATCACCTACCTCGCCGCTCAAAAACGGGTCGCCTGCCTGGAGTTTGGCGCCATGTCGCCCGCGGGTGTCACGCCCGGCTGGCTGCTCGCCGCTGGAGAGGACGCCTTTCCGATGGGCGCGCGCGCGGTGATGGTGCCAGGAACCGCGGCCGGCTTGACCCGCGCAGTCGCCGCGTACGGCTCGCGTCCACTGGCGCAGCTGGTCGCGCCCGCGGTGCGCCTGGCGCGCGAGGGCTTCCCGGCCTCTCCCGGGTATGTGGCCGACCTCCTCGCCCACCGTGAGAGGATCGAACGGTTCCCGCACACGGCCGAATGGCTCCTTCCGGATGGCCAGGCACCGCGACTGGGAAGCCTGATCACCAATGAGGCGCTCGCCCGCCTCCTGGAACGCCTCGCCGCCGAGGGCTTGGACTCGCTCTACCGGGGAGAGGCCGCGGCGGACCTCGTCGCGCACGTGCAGGCGAGCGGTGGCGTATTGACCCTCGACGACCTGGCCGACTACACGCCCCGAGAGACGGAGCCGCTCTCGCTCTCCTTCGGGGCCTACACGATCCATACCTCGCCGCTGCCCACCGGGGGAGCGGTGTTGGCCCAGGCCATCAAGACGCTCGACGGGCTCGACCTCGCCCGGC
>JAKOWJ010000077.1 GCA_029781595.1 Pseudomonadota bacterium
GCTGCTGGCCGACCAGCTCGTCCACGACGAGCGCGACCTTCTGCCCGTCGGCCTCGGCCACCACGATCACGGGCTCGGCCGCGGGCGGCGCGCCGGTGGAAAAGATGTCGGCGAGGGTGGCCACCGGCAGGTACTCGCCGCGCAGCTGCACCACGCGGCCCTCGCCGGCCACCGCCTGCACCTGGGCCGCGCCCGGCTGCAGCGACTCGACGACGGCCGCGAGCGGCAGGATGTAGCTCACGCCGCCGGCGGCGACCGTCATGCCGTCCATGATCGCCAGCGTGAGCGGCAGGCGCACGGTGATGCGCGTGCCGGTGCCGCGCGCGGACTCGATCTCCACGGCGCCGCCCAGCGCGGCGATGTTGCGGCGGACCACGTCCATGCCCACGCCGCGGCCGGAGACGTCGGTGACCTGCTCGGCGGTGGAGAAGCCCGCCTCGAAGATGAGGCCGAAGACTTCCGCGTCGGAGGCGGTGTCGGCGAGGGCGAAGCCGCGCTCGCGGCCCTTGGCGAGGATGCGCTCGCGGTCCAGGCCCTGGCCGTCGTCCTCGATGAGCACGACGATGCTGCCGCCGCGGTTGAATGCGCGCAGCCGCACCGTGCCGCACGCGGGCTTTCCGGCCGCCAGGCGCGCCTCGGGAGCCTCGATGCCGTGGTCGATCGCGTTGCGCACCAGGTGCGTGAGCGGGTCGGCGAGCTTCTCGATGATGCCCTTGTCGAGCTCGGTGCCCTCGCCTTCGGTCTCCAGCACCACTTCCTTGCCCAGGCGGGCGGCCAGGTCGCGCACCATGCGCGGGAAGCGGCTGAAGACGTTGCCGATGGGCAGCACCCGGATCGACATGACCGTCTCCTGGAGGTCGCGAGTGTTGCGTTCCAGGTCCGCCATGCCGTTCACCAGGCGCGCGTGGGCGATGGGGTCCAGCGCCGCGGCCGCCTGCGCGAGCATGGCCTGCGTGACCACCAGCTCGCCGAGCTGGTTGATGAGCAGGTCCACGCGGCCCACGTCCACGCGGATGGACTGCGCCTCGGCGGCGGGCGCGGCCGCGCGGCGCGCCGGCGGTTGTGCCTGCGCCACCGGGGCCTGCGCCGGCGTGGCGGCCACCGGGGCCGCGGGTGCTTCGAAGAGGCCGAATCCCCCGGCGCCGTCTTCCCCGGCGGCGGGCAGGGGCTCGAAGAGCCCGAAGGCCACGCCCTCGCCGGAGGCCGGCGCCTCGGGTTCGAACAGGCCGAATGACGCGCCATCCCCCGCCGGCGACCTCGCCCAGCTCCGCGAGGAGCCCGGCCACGCGCTTGCGGTCGGCGGCGCGCTTCGGATAGGGGTAGGAGACCTCCACGCGCCGGCGCTCGCCGGCCGCGGGCCGCAGGGGCTTGTCGGGCGCGGGCGC
>JAKOWJ010000090.1 GCA_029781595.1 Pseudomonadota bacterium
AGGCGCGCGACGGCCTGGCTGTGCAGCTGGCACACGCGCGACTCGGTCACGCCGAAGACGGCGGCGATCTCGCGGAAGTTGAGGTCGCGCTCGTAGTACAGGCCCATGAGGTTCTTCTCGCGCTCCGGCAGGCGGTCGATGGCCGCGCGCAGCGAATCGCGGAAGCGCTTGTCCGTGAGGCGCGAGAGCGGGTCGTCCTCCGCCGGGCCCGGGAGGGTGCGGTCGGCGTAGGACTCGCCCCCGTCCTCGTCGCTGAGCTCGTCGTAGTAGAAGAGCTGGGCGCCGCGCGCCTCGGCCAGCATCTCGTGGTAGCTCTCGAGCGAGACCTTCATCTCGCGCGCGATCTCCGTCTCGCTGGCCGCGCGCCCCAGGCGCTGCTCGATGGCCGACATGGCCGTCTCGATGCGCTTCTGCACGCGGCGAACGCCCCTCGGCAGCCAGTCGTTGGAGCGCAGCTCGTCGAGCATGGCCCCGCGGATGCGCGGCGTGGCGAAGGTCTCGAACTGCGCGCCGTGCGACTGCTCGTAGCGGTTGGCGGCGTCCATGAGGCCGATCATGCCGGCCTGGATGATGTCGTCGACCTGCACGCTCGAGGGCAGCTTGGCCACCAGGTGGTGGGCCATGCGCCGCACCAGGGGCGCGAATTCCGAGACGAACTGGCTGCGGTCCTGCGATCCGTTGGCGGTGTACATGCGGCTTTCCGTCCTTTCTTCCCTACCCGGCTTCGGGGCCGGCCGGCGCCACGGCGAGCGGGGCGCAGCGCCAGCGCGCCAGCTCCGCCGCGAGGCGGCCCGGGTCGGCCCCCGGCACCGCCGCGGCGAAGGCCGCGGGCAGCCCGAGGAACTGCTCGGCCACGCGCGCGAGCTCGCGCCCGGCCTGCTCGGCCCGCGCGTGCGCCCCCACGAACAGCCGGAACCCGCCCGCGGCCCCGTCGCGCGCGATGCGCTTCATGAGGGCGTAGGCGGCCGTGCGGCCCGCCGCCCCCGGGCGGCAGGCGATGGCCACTTCCGCGCCGGCGGCGAGCGTGGCGCAGGCTTCGGCGCCCGCACCGTCGGCGGCGATGAGGATCCAGTCCTCGGCCAGGCCCAGCGCCGAGGCGAGGCTCGCCAGGCGCGCGGCCGGCCGCGGCGCGCGCGCGAGGTCGGCGAGCCCGCGCGAGGCGGGCAGCACGCGAAGCCCCGGCGAGGCCTGGAGCACCACGTCCGCGAGGTCGCGGTCGCCCGCGGCGGCGTGGCACAGGTCGTAGCGGGCGGCCAGCCCCAGCGCGCGGGCCACCTCCCCGCGCGTGGCGTCGATGACCAGGCAGCGGCGGCCGGCCTCGTTCACGGCC
>JAKOWJ010000096.1 GCA_029781595.1 Pseudomonadota bacterium
CTCGCCCACCGTCACCTGCACCGCCTCGTTGCCCTGCGCCGAGAGCTCGCCCGTGTGCCGCGAGACCTTCAGCGCCTCGCCCGAGTGCTGCGTGAGCTGGTCGATCGACACCGTCATCTGCTCCACCGACGCGGCCATCGAGGCCGCCGCCTCGCTCTGCTGCGTGGTCGCCGTCGCCACCTGCTGCGAGGCCACCGACAGACCCTGCGAGGCCCCCGCGATCTGCACCGCCCCCGACGACACCGACCGGATCAGCTCCGCCAGCGAGCCCTGCATGCGGTTCAGGCTCTCGCCCATGCGGTCGATCTCGCCGCAGCCGCAGGTGCCCACGCGCGCGGTGAGGTCGCCTCCCGCCACGCCGTCGAGCGCGTTCGAGAAGTCCCGGACCGCCTTGCCGACCACGCGGGCGATGGCGAAGCCCACGGCGAGGATGAGCGCCAGGCAGGCCCCGCCGATCGCGAGGTCGGCCGTCACCAGCCGGCCGGCCGACTCGCCCGCCTCGTTGAAGGCGTCCATCACCACCTGGTGCTGCATGGGCACCAGGCGCGCGAGAGGCTTCATGACCTTCGCCTGCACCTTGGGCCAGTCGTCCTCGAGCACGGAGGACAGGACCTTCGGGTCGTCGGACTCGTAGGCCTTCACCAGCTTGTCGGCGAGGGCCGTGGCGAGCGGCATGGCGGCGTCCAGCTCCTTCATGAGCGCGCGCATCTCCTCGCTCGCGCCGAGGGCCGCCGGCGCGGCGCCGGAGGTCCACAGGGGCCCGAGGCTGTCGCGCGCCTCCTCGGCCTGCTGCTTCGAGCTCACGCGCGGCATCTGGTCCAGCAGGACCGCGGCGGCGCGAAAGCGCAGCTCCCGCAGCACCGTCTGGATCTCGTCGAACTGGGCGGCCGGCACCACGCGGCGCTCGTAGACGCGCGCGAGCGCCTCCTTCTGCCCGTAGGCCTCCAGGGAGTTGAAACCGGTGATGCCGGCGAGCGTGAGCGTGGCCACGCCCGCCACGGCGGCGAGGGCGATCTTGAGGGTCCAGCGGATCTTCATCGTCGTCTCCCGGAGGCGGGTCGCGGCCCGCGGGGGGCCGCGCGCGCCGTCACTCGGTGGGGTAGCCCTTGGCCTTCCACTCCGGCATGCCGGTGCGGAACCACTGGACCTTCGCGTAGCCCGCCTTCACGGCCGCCACGCTCGCCTTGTAGCTCTTCCAGCACTCGGGCCCGTTGCAGTAGAAGACGACGGGCGCGGCCTTGTCGGAAGGAAGCTTCGCCAGGTCGAAGTGGTCGTCGGCCGCGTTGAAGCCCGCCGACTTCGCGCTCTTCTCCTTGTAGGGCACGCTCCTCGCGCCCTTCACGTGCGCCTCGGCGTACTCGGCGGCCACGCGCGTGTCCACCACCACGGCGCCGGCGTCCACCAGCGCCTTCACCTTGTCGGCGGTGACCACGGTGGCCCCGGAAAGGCTCGGGGGCGTCTCGCTCGCGAGCGCGGGCATCGTGGCCAGGGCCAGGGCCGCGGCGCACGCGGCCAGGAAGCGGTTCGTCGGGATCATGGGTCTCTCCTCTCTTCTTGGGTTGGGTCGTCCGGGGCGCCAGGCGCCCCGTCAGTCCCCGGCCGCGAGGCCGGGCGTGGCGGCGAGGCGGAATCGCCCCACCAGTTGCTTGAGCTGCTCGGCCAGGCCGTCCAGGCGCTGCGCGCTCTCGGCCATGGCCCCCACGGCCGCGTTGTTCTCCTCGCTCATCTGCGCGATGCGCTCCACGTTCTGCGCGATCTGCGTCGAGGCGCTCGACTGCTCCGACAGCGCCGAGGCGATCTCCGTGACCGCCGCCGCCGCCTTCGTCGCGTCG
>JAKOWJ010000053.1 GCA_029781595.1 Pseudomonadota bacterium
CTGGATGAACTCGATCACCGAGTCCTGGAACGGGAAGGCCCGCACGCGCAGCGCGTCGATCGGGATGCCCTCGGCCTCCAGCTCGGCCAGCGCCTCGTCCATGGCGCAGGCCGTGGACCCGTAGTAGATGACGCCGTGACGGGCCGTGCGCGGAGAGTCGCGGATCACCGGCTCGGGCACGTAGTGCTTGGCCGTCTCGAACTTGCGCAGCAGGCGCTGCATGTTGTCCACGTAGGCGCTGCCCTCCTCCGTGTAGCGCGCGTAGCGGTCGCGGCTGGTGCCGCGCGTGAAGAAGGAGCCGCGCCGCGGGTGCGTGCCCGGGTAGGTGCGGTAGGTGATGCCGTCGTCGTCCACGTCGAGGTAGCGGCCGAAGCGCTTGCCGGACTCCAGGTCGTCGTAATCGAGGACCTTGCCGCGGTCGTAGAGGCGCGAGTCGTCCCAGGCGAGCGGCCGGCAGAGGCGCTCGTTCATGCCGATGTCCAGGTCCGTCATCACGAACACCGGCGTCTGCAGGCGGTCGGCGAGGTCCAGGGCGTCGGCGGTGAACTCGAAGGCCTCCGTGGCGTCCTCCGGGAAGAGCAGGACGTGCTTGGTGTCGCCGTGCGAGGCGTAGGCGCAGGCGAGCACGTCGGCCTGCTGCGTGCGCGTGGGCATGCCCGTGGACGGGCCCGCGCGCTGCACGTTCACGATCACCGCCGGGATCTCCGCGAAGTACGCGAGCCCGATGAACTCGGTCATGAGCGAGACGCCGGGCCCGGAGGTGCAGGTGAAGGCGCGCGAGCCGTTCCAGGCCGCGCCGATCACCATGCCGATGGAGGCGAGCTCGTCCTCGGCCTGCACGATGGCCACGTTGCTGCGCCCGGTGCCGGGGTCCACGCGCATCTTCTTGCAGTGCCGCGCGAAAGCCTCCGCCATGGACGAGGAGGGCGTGATGGGATACCACGCGCACACCGTCGCGCCGCCGTAGACGGCGCCCAGCGCGGCCGCGTTGTTGCCTTCGAGGAAGATCTTGTCGCCCACCCTGTCCGAGCGGCGCACCGTGATGCCCAGCGGGCACGGCAGGTTCGCGAGCGCGTAGTCTCGCCCCAGGTGCAGCGCCTTGAGGTTCGAGTCGAGAAGCTTCTCCTTGCCGCGGTACTGCTCCGCGACGAGCTTCTCGACCTCGGCGAGGTCGATCTCCAGCAGGGCGGAGAGCGCGCCCACGTAGATGATGTTCTTGAAGAGCTGGCGCTGGCGCGGGTCCGAGTACGTCGCGTTGCAGATCTCGGTGAGCGGCATGCCGATCACCTGGATGTCGCTGCGGAACTTGTCCGCCGGCAGCGGCTTGGTCGAGTCGTAGAAGAGGTAGCCGCCAGGCTCGACCTCCACGACGTCCTTCTCCCAGGTCTGGGGATTCATGGCCACCATGAGGTCCGCGCCGCCGCGACGGCCCAGCCACCCGTCCTCCGACACGCGCACCTCGTACCAGGTGGGCAGCCCCTGGATGTTGGACGGGAAGATGTTGCGCGGGCTCACCGGCACGCCCATGCGCATGATGGACTTGGCGAACAGCGTGTTCGCCGACGCCGAGCCCGACCCGTTCACGTTCGCGAACTTCACGACGAAGTCGTTTACCGCCTCGATTCTCTTCATGTTCCCCAGGTATCTCCGGATCGGCGCCCGCCGCCCCTCAGGCGGCCAAGGCCGGCGCGCGGGCCTCGCGGCACCCCGGGCCCGCGTGTGTCATCTCGAGGAGGAACTTCTGCATGTCCCAGGCGCCCGTCGGGCAGCGCTCGGCGCACATCCCGCAGTGCAGGCACACGTCCTCGTCCTTGGCCATGATGCGGCCGGTCTTGAGCCCCGCGCCCACGTAGAGGTCCTGCGAGGCGTTGCGGGCCGGCGCCGTGAGGCGCGCGCGCACCTCGGCCTCCTCGCCGTCCGCGGTGAAGGTGATGCAGTCCATCGGGCAGATGTCGACGCAGGCGTCGCACTCGATGCACAGGCGCGGGGCGAACACCGTCTGCACGTCGCAGTTGAGGCACCGCTGCGCCTCCTTCCACGCGAGCTCGGGGTCGAAGCCCAGCTCGACCTCCTGGCGGATGTCCTTGAGCGCGATCTTGAGCTCCTTGAGCGGCACGCGGTTGCGCGCGTCGGGCACGATCTGGTTGTCGTAGCTCCACTCGTGGATGCCCATCTTCTGGGACAGCAGGTTCGCGTGCGGCGGGGGGCGCACCGAGACGTCCTCGCCGTGGCAGAGCCGGTCGATGGAGATCGCCGCCTCGTGCCCGTGCGCCACCGCCCAGATGATGTTCTTGGGGCCCAGCGCCGAGTCGCCGCCGAAGAACACGTTGGGGAGGGTCGACTGGAGCGTGCGCTCGTCGAGCACCGGCATGCCCCACTTGTCGAACTCGATCCCCGCGTCGCGCTCGATCCACGGGAAGGCGTTCTCCTGCCCCACCGCGACCAGGACCTCGTCGCACTCGAAGCGCTGCTCGGGCTCGCCCGTCGGCACCAGCGAGCGCCGCCCCTTGTCGTCGTAGACGGCCTGCACCTTCTCGAAGGTCATGGCCGTGAGGCGCCCGCCCTCGTGCACGAACGCCTTGGGCACCAGGTAGTTGAGGATGGGGATGCCCTCGTGCATGGCGTCCTCCTTCTCCCAGGCGCTCGCCTTCATCTCCTCGAAGCCGGAGCGCACGATCACCTTCACGTCCTCGCCGCCCATGCGCCGCGCGGAGCGGCAGCAGTCCATGGCCGTGTTGCCGCCGCCCAGCACGATCACGCGCCGGCCGACCTGGGTGATGTGGCCGAAGGAGACGGACGCGAGCCATTCGATGCCCACGTGGATATGCCTGGCCGCCTCCTCGCGACCGGGCAGGTCCAGGTCCCGGCCGCGCGGGGCGCCCGAGCCGACGAAGACCGCGTCGTAGCCGTGGGAGAGCAGCTCGCGCAGCGACTGGACGCGATGGTTCGGCCGGAAGTCCACGCCGAGGTCGAGGATGTAGCCCACCTCCTCGTCGATCACGCTCTCGGGCAGGCGGAACTTGGGGATCTGCGTGCGGATCATGCCGCCGGCCTTGGCCGCGCCGTCGAAGACGGTCACCGCATAGCCCAGCGGGGCCAGGTCGCGCGCCACGGTGAGCGAGGCGGGCCCGCCGCCCACGCAGGCCACGCGCTTGCCGTTCTTCTTCGCCGCGGGACGGGGCAGGCGCGCGGATATGTCGTCCTTGTAGTCGGCCGCCACGCGCTTCAGGCGGCAGATCGCCACCGGCTCCGGCTTCTCGCCCTGGTTCTCCTCGACGCGGCCGCGGCGGCAGGCCGGTTCGCAGGGGCGGTCGCACGTCCGTCCCAGGATGCCCGGGAAGACGTTCGACTTCCAGTTGATCATGTATGCGTCGGTGTAACGGCCCTGCGCGATGAGCCGGATGTACTCCGGCACCGGCGTGTGCGCCGGGCACGCCCACTGGCAGTCGACGACCTTGTGGAAGTAGTCGGCGACGCCGATGTCTGTGGGTTTCAAGCGGTGGCTCTCCTCGGCTTCGCTCGCGGAAGTCGTCGGCGGCCACCGGGAGGCGGGCTGCGCGAGGGGGCCGGGACGGGCGCGGCGATAGAAGGGCGAGAGTATACCGGCGGTACCCCCCGTGGGGACAACCCGCGATTGCGATCCGTCAAATGACCCTGCGTGACCTGAGGGATTGCCGCGCCGCCGCATCGAGCCCGAGGAGTTCCCCCAGCACCTCGTCGGTGTGCTCGCCCAGGCGCGGCGGCGGGCGCTGCGCGCGTGCCGGCGTTGCGGAGAACTGGACGGGGTTGGCCACCAGCCGCACGGCGCCGGCGACCGGGTGCGCGAGCTCCGCGACCATGCCGCGGTGGCGCACCTGCGGGTCGGCGAACACCTGCGAGAGGTCGTTGATCGGGCCGCACGGCACCTGCGCGCCCTCCAGCCCGGCCAGCCACTCGGCCGCCGGCCGCTGCGCCAGTCGCTCGGCTAGCATCCCCACGAGCTCGTCGCGGTGGGCGACGCGCGCCGGGTTGGTGGCGAAGCGCGGCTCGGCCGCCAGCTCCGGCAGCCCCAGCACCTCGCACAGCCGCGCGAACTGGCCGTCGTTGCCCACCGCGACGATGAGGAAGGCGTCCGAGGCCCGGAAGACCTGGTAGGGCACGATGGCCTGGTGGGCGTTGCCCATGCGCCCCGGCACCTTGCCGGAGGCGAGGAAGGCGGAGCCGAGGTTGGCGAGCATCGCCACCTGGGCGTCCAGGAGCGAGAGGTCGATGGCCTGGCCCTGGCCGGTGCGCTCCCGGTGGAAGAGCGCCGCCACGACGGCCCCGGCCGCGTACATCCCCGTGAAGAGGTCGGCGACGGCCACGCCCACCTTCTGCGGCCCGCCCCCGGGCAGGTCGTCGCGCTCGCCGGTGACGCTCATCAGCCCGCCCAGGCCCTGGATCATGAAGTCGTATCCCGGCCGGTCCCGGTACGGGCCATCCTGGCCGAAGCCGGTGATGGAGCAGTAGATGAGCCGCGGGTTCGCGGCGCGCAGCGTGGCCGCATCCAGGCCGTGTCGCGCGAGGTCGCCGACCTTGAAGTTCTCCACCACCACGTCGCTCGCCAGCGCGAGGCGCCACGCGATGTCGCGCCCTTCCGGGCTGGCGATGTCCAGCGTGACGGACTTCTTGCCGCGGTTGCACGCGAGGAAATAGGCGGCGTCCGCCGTGTCGCGGCCCTCGCGGTCGCGCAGGAACGGCGGCCCCCAGCGCCGGGTGTCGTCGCCCTGCCCCGGCCGCTCGATCTTGATCACTTCCGCGCCGAGGTCGGCGAGGTTCTGGGTCGCCCAGGGCCCGGCGAGGACGCGGGAGAGGTCGAGGACGCGGATGCCTTCGAGGATGCTTCGCATGGGAAAGAAGGGCGCCGGCGCGCTTGCGGGCGCAGCCGCGATTATAGGGGCACCGGCGCCGTTGCCGCCCGCCCCCATCGCGTAGAATGGACCAAGGCACGGCGCGCCTCGGCGCCGCGAGACCACGACAAGAGCCCGCTCCGCTTCCATGCATTCGAAAGTCGCCGTCAAGGACCTCAAGGTGGGCATGTTCGTCGCCGACCTGGACCGTCCGTGGATCGACACGCCTTTCCTGCTGCAGGGCTTCCTCATCGAGGACAACCACCAGATCGCGGAGCTGCAGCGCGTCTGCGAGTTCGTCGTGGTCGATCGCGCCCGCTCGGCCGGCGACGAGTTCCGCCGGGGCGACAAGGCGCCCGCGCCAGGCGGGCGCGCCGCGTCGGGGGCCCCTTCGATTCGCCTCGCGGAGACGGGCGCGTCGGACGCGCCGTCCGGGGCCGCGCACGAGCGCGAGCCGCCCGCGCCCGCGGCAGACCGCCGGGGCGGCATCGTCGAGTCGCTGCGCAGCCTGCTGCGCCGCCCGGGCAAGGGACGGCGCGCGCCGCCAGTCGCCGGCGCGCCCGAGCCGGCGCGCCCGCTCTTCAGGCCGCCGTCGGGCCCCGCCGTCGAGTACCGCGACGTGCTCACCGTCGAGGAGGAGATCGCTCCCGCCCGCCAGGCCTACGAGCGCACCGGCGAGGTCCTGCGCAAGCTCGCCTCCGACGTGTGGGCCGGACACCCCATCGAGATCGAGCGCGTCGAGGAAGTGGTCGACGAGATGGTGGAGAGCATGGTGCGCAACCCGGACGCCCTGATGTGGGTGGCGCGGCTGCGCGACGCGGACATCACGACCTACGGCCACGGCCTGCAGGTCGCCGTGTACCTCGTGGCCTTCGGCCGCCACCTGGGTTTCCCCCGCGCGGACCTCTCGCAGCTCGGCACGATCGGCCTGCTGCTGGACATCGGCAAGATCCGCCTGCCCCGGCCCCTGCTGGAGAAGCAGGGGCGTCTCACGCCCGAGGAATTCGAGCGGGCCAAGTCGCACGTCGCGCTGGGCCTGGAGATCCTCTCGGCCACGCCCAACTGGCCGGCGCCGGTGATCGAGGGCATCTCGCAGCACCACGAGCGCATGAACGGCAGCGGCTACCCGAAGGCGCTCGCGGGCGAGGCCATCGGCCTCTTCGGGCGCATGGCCGGCGTCGCGGACTGCTTCGCCGCGCTCACGAAGGCGCGTCCCTACGCCGAGGCGGTCTCCTCCTACGAGGCGCTGCGCAGCATCACGAGCTGGGGCGGAGAGTACTTCCACGCGCCGCTCGTGGAGCAGTTCGTGCAGGCCGTGGGGGTGTTCCCGGTCGGCTCCCTCGTGGAGCTCTCGAGCGGCGAGGTCGCGGTGGTCGTCGCGCACAACAAGGTCCGGCGCCTGAAGCCGCGCGTGCTCCTGCTCACCTCCCCCGACAAGACGCCGGCGGCCTACCCGGTGATGGTGGACCTGCTCTACGACCCGAAGCTCGCCGGCGACGAGCCCGCGTTCATCCGCCGCAGCCTGCCCGCCGGCGCCTACGGCCTGAACCCGCGCGAGAACTACCTCTCGTGAATCCCCCTACCCCTCCCGCCGACGCCGGACTGCGGGCGCAGTCTCCCGGCGAGGGCGCGCGCGACGAGCTCCTGCGCTTCCTGGACCGGGAGGCGGCCGTGGCCCAGGCGACCCAGGGTCGCCTGGCGGTGCTGCTGGTCGAGCTGCGGCGGGTGGACCGGCTGCAGGCGCTGCTCAAGGGCCCGCCGGCTGCCGTCACCCTGTCGCTGGTGCTCGAGCGCCTGCGGCCGGCGCTTCGGCCCGAGGACCGCCTGGCGGCTCTCAGCGAGGAGCAGGTCTGCATCGTGCTGCCGCGCCTGGCCCATCCGACGCAGGCCGTGCTCGCCGCGGTGAAGTGCCTGCGCGCCCTGGACCGGCCCATCGCCCACGAGGGCGGCACCGCGGTGCTGCGCCCCTGCGTGGGCATCGTCACCGTGCCCGAGCACTCGCCGGATCCGGCGAGCCTGCTGATGGCCGCGGACGTCGCCCGCCGCATCGCGGGCACCCGCGAGGAGGGCTACCACGTCTTCCAGAGCGAGGACAGCGTCGAGGCCGAGGTCTACCACGGCCTGGACATCGACCTGCAGCGCGCCATCCGCGCCAACGAGCTGGAGGTCCACTACCAGCCCCAGCTGCGCCTGGCCGACGGCGTGCCGGTGGCGGCCGAGGCGCTGCTGCGCTGGCGGCACCCGACGAGCGGGCCCATCGCCCCGTCCACCGTCGTCGGCATCGCGGAGAGCACCGGAATCATCGGCTCGCTCACCTTCTGGGTGCTCAACGCGGTGCTGCGCAATGCCTCGCAGATGGGGCGCGAGGGCCTGCGGCCGCGCTTCAGCGTGAACCTGTCGGCGCGCACGCTCGTGGACTCGGAGCTGCCCGAGATCGTCGAGCAGGCCCTGGGCACCTGGAGCGTGCCGCCCGCCCAGGTCACGCTCGAGATCACCGAGAGCTCCATGGTCGGTGACGCCGACCGCACCATGGCCATGCTCACGCGCCTGAAGGGCACCGGCGTGGAGCTGTCCATCGACGATTTCGGCACCGGCTACTCGTCGCTCGCCTACCTCAAGCGATTCCCCGTGGACGAGCTCAAGATCGACCGCCTGTTCGTGGCCGGCCTGCTCACCGACCGGGGCGACCACCAGATCGTGCGCTCGGTCATCGACCTCGCGCACAACTTCGACCTGCGCGCCGTGGCAGAGGGCGTCGAGGACGAGGCCGTGCGCGCCGAGCTCAAGGCCATGGGCTGCGACCTCATGCAGGGCTTCCTGCTGAGCCGCCCCCTGCCGGAACGCGAGTTCCGCGCCTGGTGGCAGGACCGGGTGGGCCGGGCGTGAGCGCCACGCCGCAAGAGGAGGCCGCGGCCGGGGGTCCCCATCCCGATGGGGCCAACGCGATGACGCGCCGCCGCGAGATGGGGGCCGAGTGAAGCGAGGCTTCTACACCATCATGGCGGCGCAATTCTTCTCGTCGCTCGCCGACAACGCCCTGCTCATCGCCGCCATCGCCCTGCTGTTCCAGCTCCAGGGGCCCGCCTGGCTCACGCCGCTGCTCAAGTTCTTCTTCACCGTCTCCTACGTGGTGCTGGCCGCCTTCGTGGGCGCCTTCGCGGACTCCATGCCCAAGGGCCGCGTGATGTTCGCGACCAACACGATCAAGATGGCCGGCTGCGCCCTGCTCTTCTTCCACGACCTGGTGAGCCTGCCGGGCCTCGCCCCCTACTGGTTCGTGATGCTGGCGTACGCGGTCGTGGGCCTGGGGGCGGCGGCGTACTCGCCCGCCAAGTACGGCATCCTCACCGAGCTCCTGCCGCCCGAGCAGCTCGTGGCGGCCAACGGCTGGATCGAGGGCCTCACCGTGGCCTCCATCGTCCTGGGCACCGTGCTCGGCGGCGTGCTCATCGGGCCCAAGGTCTCGGCCTATCTCCTCTCGTTCGACCTGCCGATGGTGGACACCGGCATCGACACCCCGCCCGAGGCCGCCATCACGGTGATCTGCTTCATCTACCTCGTCGCGGCGCTCTTCAACCTCGCCATCCCGGACACCGGCGCGCGCTACCCGACCCAGGCGCGCGCGCCCGTCCGGCTGCTCGTCGACTTCGCGCACTGCTTCACCACCCTCTGGAAGGACAAGCTGGGCCAGATCTCGCTCGCCGTCACCACGCTCTTCTGGGGCGCCGGCGCCACGCTCCAGTTCATCGTGCTCAAGTGGGCCGAGCAGCACCTGAACCTGCCGCTTTCCCAGGGCGCGATCCTGCAGGGGGTGTCGGCCCTGGGCATCGCCATGGGCGCGGTGCTCGCCGCGCGCATCGTGCCGCTCAAGCGCGCCGTGGGCGTGCTGCCCGTGGGCATCGCCATGGGCGTGGTGGTGATGGCGATGATCTTCGTGAGCTGGATGCCGCTGGTCTACGCCCTGCTGGTGCTGGTGGGCGCCCTGGCCGGCTTCTTCGTCGTGCCGATGAACGCGCTGCTGCAGCACCGCGGCCACGTGCTGCTGTCGGCCGGGCACTCGATCGCCGTCCAGAACTTCAACGAGAACGTGAGCATCCTGGTGATGCTCGCCCTCTACGCGCTCATGATCAAGATGGACGTGCACATCAACGCCGTGATCGTCCTGTTCGGCTGCTTCGTGTCGGCGGCGATGTTCCTGGTCATGCGCTGGAACGCCGCCAACCACCGCGCCGATCCCCACCTCGACCGGCTCATCGGCGAGGCCAAGCACTAGCCCGGGCGCCCGCCCGGCCGCGCCCCGCTATTCCGTGGTCGCGGCGTAGCCCAGGAACTCGTCCGGGCTCACGCGGATGGCCGCGCCCGTCGGGCAGGCCCGCACGCAGGCCGCGCCCCCGGGAAGGTCCTTGCACATGTCGCACTTCACGGCCTTCTTCGGGATGTCCTTGCCCTTGGGCTTGGGCTCCAGGCCCGGCTCGGGCCCGGCCCCCAGCACCAGCCACGAGAACAGGCTCGGCCGCCGGCGCTTCGGGTCCACCGGCGCGAGCTGGATCACGCCGTAGGGGCAGTTCTTCTCGCAGTTGCCGCAGCCGATGCACGAGTCGTTCACGAACACCTCGCCGTTGGGCGAGCGGTGGATCGCGTCGGGCGGGCAGTCCTTCATGCAGTGCGGGTGCTCGCAGTGCCGGCACGAGGTCGGCACGTGGATCTCGGCGAACGTGGGACCGGCCTCCCGGTCCAGCCGCGAGGTGCCGTCGTGCACGTCGGCGCAGGCCTTCTCGCAGTTGTCGCAGCGCACGCACAGCGACTCGTCGATGAGCAGCACGTCGGTCGCCTCCCCCACGCCCTGCTGCAGCAGGAAGGCGATGATGTTGCCCGGGTCGGGCGCGGCTTCCATGGCGGCGTTCACGCGCAGCCGGTCCAGGAACCGCGCCTCCATCTCCTCGCGCCACTTCGGGTTGCGGCCCAGCACCCGCTTGAAGGTCGTGGCGTCGAGCACCACGGCCTCCGTGGTGACCGCCGCGCGCACCGTGGCCGACCGTGGCGAGTCGGTGAGCAGCGCCATCTCGCCCACGTAGTTGCCCGCCGAGAGGTAGGAGAGCACGACCTCGCGGCCGGCGATCTCCCGGGAGACCATCACCGAGCCGCGGCGCAGCAGGTACAGGCCGTCCGGCGCGTCGCCCTCGCGGAAGAGCAGCTCGTTGCCGCCGTACTTGCGCACCTCCACGCCGCTCGTCACCAGCTCGGTGAGCTCCTCCTCGGGCAGCATCGGCGCGAGGTAGGCGCGCACGGCGCGCTTGAGGAAGGTCTCGTCGATCTGCCGGCGCACCGACTCCACGGAGGCCACCAGCTTGAGCATGGCCCGGCGCGGGGCCTCCACCAGCACGCAGAAGTCGCCCGCGCGCACGGTGCTCGAGCGGCGCCGGCCCGAGATGAGGCCCAGCTCGCCGAAGAACTGCCCGGCCCCCAGCACGAACTCCTTGCCGCCCTCGGCCTCGATCTTCACGGTGCCGGCGACGATCATGAAGAACGAGTTGGTGTAGTCGTTGCGCCGGAAGAGCACCTCGTTCGCCCGCGGGGTCTGCAGCTCGCTCTCGAGCAGGAACTCGCGAAGCTGCAGGCGGTTGATGCCCCCCAGAAGCGGCAGCTGGTCCTGGATCACGTCCAGCACCTGCGAGACGGTCTTCGTCTTGGAGAAGCCCGCGAACTTCTTCGCGAGCAGCGGCTCGTCGGCCGGCTCCACCGTGCGGCCCAGCGCCGACTCGACCACCTCGTAGCCCTGGTTCATCGCCTGCTTGATGAGCGGGTAGCCGCCCAGGGCGCCCACGATGTACAGGCCCTTGACGTTCGACTCGTAGGTGTCGGTGAGCTCCGGCACGGCGTTGGGGTCGCTCGAGGGGAACTTCACCCCGAAGCTCTCGACGAGCTTGCGCGGCGGGATGCCGCCCAGGCGGGCGATGATGCGGTGGCACTCCAGGACGTCCGGGCCGTCCGGGCTCTTCACGTGGAAGCGCAGCGGCACCTCCCCGCCCGCGCGCTCGACCTTCGCCGCGGAGGTGCCGTAGCGGATCTCCACGCGCCCTTCCTTGATGGCGCTGAGGATCAGGGTGAGGTTGCCCTCCTTGCAGCGCGTGAACTCCTCGTTGCGGTTCACCAGGATCACGCGGTTCTGCTCCGACAGGGCCAGCGCGTTCTCGATGGCCGCGTCTCCCGCGCCCACCACCACGATCGTCTCGTCCTCGTACTCCTTCGGGTCGTCGAGCTGGTACTGCACGCCCTCCAGCGCCTCGCCCTCCACGCCCAGCTTGCGCAGGTTTCCCTGCAGGCCGATGGCCAGCACGATCTTGCGGCAGAAGTAGGTCTCGCCCTGCTTGGTGCGCACCTCGAAGGCGTTGTCCTCGCCGGTGATGGCCGTGACCTCCTGGCCGTAGCGGATGTTCACCTTGTGGCGCCTGAGCTCCTCGTCCCACTTCT
Source organism: Pseudomonadota bacterium (assembly GCA_029781595.1). GTDB lineage: Bacteria > Pseudomonadota > Gammaproteobacteria > Burkholderiales > Usitatibacteraceae > FEB-7. Next base: position 11,340 of record JAKOWJ010000053.1, read on the forward strand.
CGAGGATCTCCTCGCGCTTGCCGGCGGCGAAGCTCATGGGGCTGCGCAGCGGCAGGATCTGCGGCTCGGCCATCACGTGCTTGCCCTTCTGGTACTTGTAGATCGTGTTCGAGGCTTGTGCCTCGGACTCGAGCAGCACGTGCGAGACGCCGAGCTCGGCCGCGTGCGCCGCGGCGGAGAGCCCGGCCGGCCCGGAGCCGATGATGCCGACCTTGAGCCAGCGGAATTCGGTGCGTTGGTCGAACTGGGAGGACATGCCGGTCACCTCGCCACGAAGGTCTTCAGGCCCGCGAGCGCCGCCTGGAAGCGCTCGCGCTTGTACTTCTCGTCGTCCTTCACCGCATCGAACACGCGGTCGAGCGCCGCGTTGGCCCCGCGCACGTCCGCGAGCGCCCCGCGCCTGGCCAGGAAGTTGAGCACGCTCGCGATCGCCATGGACGCCTGCTCCGCGCCCGAGTAGTCGCCGTACTGGCCCGCCAGGCCGTCGTCGACGAGGCCGGCCACGATGGCCCGCAGGTCCGCGTCGTCGAAGTCGCGGCCGCGCAGCTTGCCGACCACCGCGTCCAGGCCCTTGCGCAGCCGACCGGCCGCCTCCATCGCGTCGCCCCCCTCGCCCGCCACCGCCTTGTGCAGCTTGAGCACGAGCTCGTTGAACGCCGGCGCGTCGCCCGGATAGGTGCGCCGGACGATCTGCCGGAGCATGAGCAGGTTGGCGTCGTTGAAGCGGATGGTGCCCGGGCGCGTGCCCACGCGCGGCTTCCAGCGCGTCTCCGACATCGGGTGGTGGCAGGCGTGGCAGTCGAAGACCACCAGCTCGGGGAACAGGCCGTCCTTGCCGCGCTTCGGGTCCAGCACCACGTCGAGCTGCTCCTGCGCGGCGAGCGCCTGGCCGATCGCCCAGACGCGCACCGGGTCCCAGCGGCCCTTGCGCTTCTGCCAGTCCTCGTCCGGCACGAAGTGCGGCGGCTGCGTCTGGGTGAAGGTGTCGAGCTCGAAGCTGATGCGCGGGTGGCCCGCGCCCATGATGCGGTGCGTGACGAACTTGTCCTTGTTGCCGAAGTGGCAGGACAGGCACAGCCGCGCGAGCGCCACCGGGTCGTCCGTGGGATACAGGCCGTTGCGCACGTTCTCCTCGTGGGTGGCCCCCGGCGCCACGTGCGACTTGATCCAGTTCTGGGCCGGCCCGTGGCAGGCCTCGCAGCTCACCCCGTCGCTCGCCTTGAAGCGCTCGCCCTGGTACTGCGCGGGCGGGTTGTAGCCGTGGCAGTCGGTGCAGACCTTCGCCTCCCAGGCCGGCTGCTTCAGGCCCAGGTTCGAGACGATGCGCTTGCTGCGCTCGTTCCAGAGCACCTGCCGGGCGCGCAGCGCGTGCTTGTCCACGCGCGACCAGGTCACGTACTCGGTCTGCAGCACGTTCGAGCCCTTCCACGGGGTGATGGAGCCGTGGCACAGGCTGGAGGCGCAGTTGACCACGCCGACGTTCATCGCCTTCTGCGCGTAGGGCAGCGGCGGCGCCTCCGCCGCCTGCGCCGCGAGCGCGGCCACCGTGAGCCCGAGGGCCAGGATCTTTCTCATCGCGCCTCCGCCTTCTTCATCTCGTCCGGCGGCCGCGGACGGCGGTCGGCCGGCGGCCGCCCGTCCCGGAAGTCGCCGGGCCTGCCGGTGTCGCTCACGGTCCAGACGGTGCCGTCGGGCCGCAGGTAGAACTGGTGCTGCTCCTCGCGGTTGAAGGGGCGCGAGCCGATGCGGCCGAAGACCGCGATCTGGCCGCCCGTCTCGTCCACGGCGCGGTCGCGGTCCAGCCCCTTGGCGAGCGAGAGCGCCGGGGAGGCCGTCTCGCGCCAGGCGATGACCCGCGGCCGCGGCTCGGGGCTGAAGCCGTAGAACTTGGGCTGGATCTCGGGCGAGGTGAGCTGCAGCACCTTCAGGCCGTTCGCGCCGTCCGCCACGTAGCCGAAGAGCGAGGCGTTGGTGGTGCCCACGATCACGTCGCGCGCGTCGTTGAGCTTGCCGCCGTCGGTGAACTTCTGCACGAGGCGCGGGCGCTCCGGCGCCTCCACGTCGACGATCGCCAGGCCCTCCCGCCCGGCCGCCACGTAGGCATACGTGCGCGCCACGTAGACGCGGTGGGCGTCCGCGAGGGGCACGCGGGCGCCCGGGACGAGCCTCGCCTTCTCCGGCACCGTCACGTCCACGACCTCGAGGCCGGCCTCGTCCGCCACGAACAGATACCGGAACTGCAGCGCCGAGGCGCGGGCGCCCTTCACCGGCACCACCGCGACCTTCTTCGGGTGGAGCGGGTCCGCGAGGTCCAGGATCACGATGCCGGCGTCGGCCGCGACGTAGAGGTAATCCCCGCCGATGGTCACGTGCCGCGCGCCCTTGAGGATCCCGTCCTCGTTCCAGGTGAGCGCGCGCGTGAGGAAGTTGTTGCGCGGCTCGCCGTCGGCCAGCGTGTTCACGTTGGTGAGGATGAGGCCTTCCTCCGAGTCGGTGATCACAGCGTAGCTGTAGATGGGGTGGAAGGCCTGCTCCTGGTTCACCTTGCGCATGAGATCGCCCTGGTTGCGCAGGGGCGAGATGGCCTGGTTGGTGGGCAGCACCACGCAGGTCGCGTTGCGCGAGGCGATGTGCGTGTCCTGCCCCAGCGGCGAGAACGGCGCCGAGACGATTCGCTGCGAGACGCCCTTGTTGCCGATGTTGGCCACGTCGTACACGCGCATCCCTCCCGGGCCCTCGGCCGAGTAGAGGTACTCGCCGCGCAGCATCACGCAGCCCGAGGGGCCGCCGCTGCGGTGGTCGTGGGCCTCGGGCAGGCGCCGGCCGCGCTTCTCGTGGTCGGCGTACCAGTCGGGGTAGGCGTAGCGGTGCAGGTAGCTGCCGATCACCGCCTGCGGCTCGTCCCACTCCGTCACCTGCACGGCCTGCACGTTGCCGGCCTCGCCGAGCCAGGCGTTGAAGCCGACGAAGTTCACGAAGTTGGTGCCCTGAAGCAGCAGCTGCGCCATGATCGCGTTGTTGTCGTTGCGGTCCGAGACGTGGCAGTCGGTGCAGGTCTTGGTCTCCGTCTTGCGGACGGTGTGCGGGAAGTGCGGCGCGAAGGCCTGCGAGGAGAAGCCGCTCGCGGCCATGGGCGGCTGCTGGATGTAGATGCGCTCGCGGTTGGCGTTGGTCGAGGAGAGCACCAGCGCCGAGGAGGAGCGGATCGGCGCGATGCGCCCGCCCTTGACCGGCCCGTGCTTGCCCAGCTGGAACATCTGGTCGCGCGCCACCTGCGGGTTGTAGGTCGCGTAGTTGCGCGTCTCGCCCCCCTCGTAGTGGTGGCGCTCGGTCTTCCAGTTGGCCTGGATGGGCAGGTGACAGCCGCCGCAGCTCGTGGTCCACGACAGGTGGCAGGTGAAGCAGGTCATCTTCTCGTCCGGGTGGGCGTACTCCTTGGCCCCGGGCCCCCAGATGCCCCGCCGCCCCTCCTCGCCCGCGTGCATGAGCTTGGCGCGCGCGGCGCGCTCGTTGTACTTCGGGTTGCCGGGGGTCACGGAATCCTTCACCAGCGAGACCAGCCACTCCCGGTCGGGGAACATCGCCGAGCGCTGGTAGAGCTTGCCCTCGCGCCACTCGAAGCGCTTGCGCCCGTCCTGGGTGCGCAGCAGCGACAGGTCGAAGCCGCCGGGGCGCGCCGCGGGACCCGAGGTGCGCAGCGTGGGGTAGCTGGTCGCCGTGCCGTGGCAGTCCCGGCAGTCGATCTCGACCGCCGCGGCCACCTCGCCGTAGATGTGGCCGTTGCCGTGCATGTCCTGCGCGAAGTGGCAGTCCACGCACTGGAAGCCCAGGTCCAGGTGGATCGAGGTGAGGTGCACCGCCTTCTTGAACTTCTGCGGGTCCTCGTCGGAGACGGCCTTGCCGTCCTTGTCCAGGAGCGTGCCCTTGCGGTCGCGCTTGAACACCGCGCGGAAGTTCCAGCCGTGGCCGTGGTAGTCCGCGAACTGCGTGTCCTTGAGCTTCGGGTTAAGCTTCGAGACGTTCTTGAGGAACTCCGGGTCGCTCCACTTGCCGCGGATGGCGGCCTCTTCCGGGTTGCGGTCGAGGATGCGCCGCGCCTCCTCGTCGGTCGGGTACTTCTGCTTCTCCGGCCACATGAAGGGCGCGTCGGACTCGTAGTCCCACATGATCGTGCCGTAGTAGGAGTTCACGAACACGTTGGGCTGGTGCATGTGGCAGACCATGCACTGCGAGGACGGGATGGCGCGCGTGAACTCGTGGCGGATGGGGTGCCCCGGCTTGCCCTTCGGGATCGTGGGGTCCGCCGTGGCCGTCTCGCCCTCGTGGCCGTACTTCGCGTAGACGCCGGAGTGCAGCGGGTCCCGGTCGTTGGCGTAGATCGTGTGGCACGAGGTGCAGCCCGAGGAGCGGTAGTCGCCCGGCTGCTCGTTGGTGCCCAGGAACCACAGGTGCGGGTCGTTCAGGCGCGTCTTGGTGATGTTGATCACCGGCACGGCGATGCGGCTGCCGGTGCCGGGCCCGCGGTTGGACTGCTTGATGTCGGGCCGGCCCGGCTCGTCCAGCCGCTGCAGCGCGCCCGTGCTGTTGGGCAGGCCCACCTCCGGGAAGCCCGAGTTGATCACCCGCCCGCCGCGCTCGAACACGCGGAAGACGTCCGCCGGCGGGATGGTCTCCCAGGAGGGCAGCGCCGTGACGCTGGGCAGGATTCCCTTGGCCACCAGGAAGTCGGAGGGCTTCACCGGGTTCACGAGCGTCGCGCCCTGCCCGTCGCGCGTGTAGGCCTCGCCCAGGATGTAGCGCTTGAACGGCAGGATGCCGTTGTTGTAGGCCGCGCCGCCCCAGAGCATCGCCGAGGTGGACATGAGGCTGCGCTCGGAGGCCTGGATGATGGCGAGGTGGCAGGCGCCGCAGGCCTCGCGGGCCACGCGCAGGTCGCCCGGGTTCACGAATCGCACGTACTCGGGCGCCTCGCGGTTGAGCAGCGTGTAGCTGCCCTCCGGGTTGGCGCTGTCGGGCCAGTGCCAGGCCTTCGGGTAGCGCGGCAGGACGTGCGCCTTCTCCAGCGCCGCGCGGTACTCGGGGGCCTCGCGCGCGAGGCCCTTGACGACCTTCACCGCCGCGTCGCCGCCGTGGCAGTCCGTGCACCCCAGGATCACGCCGGGGTTCTGGTGCATGGTGTGCCGGTCCGTGGCGGTGTGGCAGCTCATGCAGCCCGCGCTCTTCGCGTCGGCCTGCGCCACGGTCTGCTTCTCGGGCGCGGGCGGGGCCTTCACCCAGGCGCGCTCGACCGGGAGCTCGGCCGGCCCGCTCGCGCGCACGGCGAGCGCGACGGCGAGGATGGCCAGGGCGGTGAGGAGGCGTCGTGTCATGGCGGGGGCGTCGCGCTCAGTAGTTCAGGAGGAGGTTCACCAGCACCGAGTACTGCGGGCCGCGACGGTCCTCGTCGTAGAGGGCGCGCAGCCCCTTGCCCGGCAGCAGCGCGGCGGCCGAGGCGTTGAGGACCAGGTTCTGCGACATGAACGGCCGGTACTGCACGCCGGCGGACAGGTCCCAGCCGATCTCGCGGTCGGGCGGCCGCTGGTTGCGCAGCACGCCGAGCACCGTCGTGTCCTGGAAGCGCAGGTACGAGAGGTTGCCCAGCACGCGAAGCTGCGGCAGCAGGTCCGCGTCGGCGCCCACGCCCACCTGCAGCAGCCCGGGGTTCACGAAGTTGGACTGCCCCTCGTCCTTCGAGGAGCGAAGGCTCGGCAGGATGCCGTTGCGCCCCGACAGGGCCACGCCCCCGCCGCCGACGAGCGGCACGGCCTGGCGCATCCAGAAGCTCGTGTCGGCGCCGGCGAACTGCGGGTTCTCGAGGATGGCGTCGAAGCCGGTGGCCTTGTCGTCGTAGGGATTGCGGTCGCCGGAGGCGAGCAGCGCGTTCAGCCGCAGGCGCAGCCAGCTGAAGTCGCGCGAGAGCTCGGCGGCGAGGAACCCGGCGCGGATGTCCTGCGGCCGGCCGGCCAGCGGGTGGCGCTTGTCGCGGCCCAGCGCGAGGTAGGCGGAGGCCGTGAGGTTCCAGACCCCGAAGTGGCCGTCGCCGTTGTAGCCGAGGTAGCCCACCGTGTAGTCGTGGCCGCGCTCGTCGCCCAGCGAGGACGGGCGGTTCAGGAAGCCGTTGGTGTCGTAGTGGACCTCGCTGCCCTCGCGGTTCACGTTGAGGATGGCCGTGGCCTGCGAGGTGAAGCCCAGCACAGGGAAGTCCTGGCGGTAGGCGTTGGCCACGAACACGTCGTCGCGGCGCAGCGGCGCGCCCAGGTCGTTCAGCCCCGAGTTCGTGTCCTTGTTCAGGCGCCGGAACCAGCCCAGGTTGTACTGCCAGCGGTTGCTGTCGCGGATGCCGAAGAGGCGCACGCCGAAGGGCACGTCCTGGAAGAGGAAGCCGCGGAAGTCCGAGATGAAGGGCTGGATGCCGACGCGGACCGAGTCGAAGTCGTAGCGCGACGAGACGTTGCGCAGGTGCACGTCCGCGAACCACTCCTGGACCCCGACGTGGTTGTCGCCGCGCACCGTGCCGCGCTGCGGGTCGATGCGCAGGGCCCGGAGCTCCTCCACGCGCGACTGGTTCACGTTGATGGCCGGCACGAACCGGAACTCGTAGTCCGGCGGGCGGAAGGTCGTGTCGCCCTTGATGAGCGCGAGCGAGACGATGAGCGTCTGCGCGACGGTGGACTGGCGCCCCTGGCCGAACACGTCCACCGAGCCCGCGCGCGAGGAGGTGATGGGGCCCACCGGCGTGGGCAGGCGCCGCGCCTCCACCAGCGTGTCGGAGACCACCCCGAGGTTGAAGAACCAGTCGGGCTTGAGCCGCTCGGCGAGCGCCGGGAAGTGCTCCTTCAGCCAGGGGTCGTTCCAGATGGGCAGGTCGCCCTTCAGGACGTTCTGGTTGTACGGGTCGGTGTGCGGGAACTTGAAGCCGAGCGCCTGCATGATGCGCCAGCGGTCCGGCACGGAGACGGCCTGCCGCGGCGTGGCGGGCAGCGGCCCCGGTACCTGCGAGGGGTCGGCGGGCGGCGGGAAGAACTCGAGCGGCTTCGAGGTCCCGGGCCGGCGCTGGTCGATCTCGCGGTCGGCGGGCTTGTCCGGCGGGAGCTTGCGGTCCTCGTTCTCGCGGGGCTTCAGGCCCTCGTCGTCGGCGCGCGCGCCCGGCCCGGGCGCGAGCAGCGCCAGGCCGGCGGCGGCGAGCGCCGCGCTCGCGAGGCTAGAGACCCGCACAGACGTTCTCCTGGCTCGAGCCGTTGAACGGCGCCTGCGGGCACTGCGCATACCGCAGGCGGATGCCCAGCGGCGTGAGCTGGTCCGCGCGCATGGCCTGGGGCGCGTTGCCGATCCCGGTGCCCAGCGCGGCGGCGGCGTTGGCGAGGCCCAGCAGCGCCACCATGTCGTCCTGGTCCACGCCGTCGCCGGAGATGCCGACGCCGCCGATGAGCACGCCGTTGCGGTAGACGGGCACGCCGCCCGGGAAGATCTGCACGCCGTTGCGCAGCAGCGCGATGCCGCCGTCCGGCGTGCCCGCCGGCGCCCCGGCCGGCGCGCGTCCCGCGCAGCCCGTCGAGGTGTCGCCGAGCGCGGCACGGATGAACTGGTTGTAGATGAGGTCGAGCTGGAAGCCCACGTTGAACGGGCTCCACTCGGAATAGGGCTTGGAGAGCGGCCCGGGGGGCGAGCCCTCGATCCCGTCCGGGTAGAACGGCCGGTGCAGGTTGCCGATGGCGCGGGTCGAGAACGCCGTGCGCCCGTCGAGCGAGCCGGCCTCGCCGAGGAAGCTGCGCATCGCCGCGGAATAGGCCTCGATCGGCACCGTGACTCCCGCGCCCATCGGCGCGAGGTAGGCCGCCGCCGGCCGCCCCTGCAGCAGCGCGCCCGCGTCCGGCCGCGAGAAGAAGAGCGCCGTGCGCCCCTTCTGCACCGCCACGTCCGTGCCGAAGATGGGCGCGTCGGCCGTGCGCACCAGCCCCAGCACGTCGCCGTTGAGGTCCACCACACTCACCGAGACCTCGGCGTAGGAGCCCAGCGGGCGGCGGATCTGCGCGCGCGAGCGCAGCGCGACCTTGATGCCCTCCTGCAGGATCTGCGAGACCTCGGCGGCGGTGAGCGCGCCCGGCCCGCTGCCCGCCCGGGGCGGGAAGCGCTCCGCATTGGCCGCGTCCACCAGCGTGAAGGCGCTCAGCGCCGCGAACGGGCCCGTGGCCGCCCGGTACCCGGAGGCCGGCGTGCCGAAGGCCACGCCCGCGTGCACGCCCGCGTCCACGTAGCCGTCCACCGCCACCAGCGCGCCCGGCAGCCCGTCGAAGGCCGGGGCCTTGGCTGGGTCGGTGAGGATGGACTCGGAATCGACGAAGCGGAAGGTCTTGCCGTCGGCCGTGATGCGGTCGGCGCGGATGTCGTCGGGCGGGGCGAAGCCGCGCTCTCCCGCCACCGCCACCAGCTCGTCGACGTCCTCGTCCGTGTCCGTGATCTTGAGGTCCAGGCCGTACACGCCGTCGGCCATCACGCCGATGCCGCCCACCACCGCGCCGCCCTTGTAGAGCGGCAGCCCCCCGGGGTCGGCCGACAGCCCCAGCGGCGAGCGCTTGGGGCCCACCGTGCCGTGCGCGAGGTTGCGCATCACGTCCGAGCAGGAGAGCGAGGAGAACTGCGTGCCGAAGAGCGGCCCGGCGGGCGCCTGCAGCTCGCCCGGCAGGAAGTGCTCCTGCACGATCTGGCCCGCCGTGCGCGTGGAGAACGCGTTGCCGGCCGACGACAGGTAGGCGCCGGTGATGGCCTTGGCGATGGCGGCCACCGTCGAGGGCAGCGTGTCCTCGATGCCGTCCAGCCCGCCCACGATGGGCCGGCCCGAGCGGATGTCGAAGCGCGGCCGCGCGCCGGTCATCTGGTAGACCGCGAGCACGTTGCCCACGCGGTCCACGACGGCGATCGTCGCGGGCTTCTGGCGCGCCGCCGCCTCCGCCACGGCCTGCGCGATCACGCGCTTCACGTCGTCGGCCGTGAGGAACGGGGCGCTCGCGTTGCAGTTGGGCTGGCACTCGGCCGTGGAGCCGGCGCTGCCCGAGCCCCCGCCGCACGCGGCGAGGACGAGGCAGGCCGCCAGGCCCCCGGCCCGCGCGGCCAGGCGCGCGAGCTCAACGCGCACGGGCGGCCTCGGCGGCGAGTCGCGTCGGGTGCCTCGGCTTGAACTGCGGGTCCCACGGGTTCTTCTGTTCGTGGAACCCGTGGCACAGCATGCAGCTCGAGGTGACCTTGCGCTCCTCGGGGCGCGATCCCCCGTGGCACTTGCGGCAGTCGGCGATCGAGGGCATGGCCACGTCGCTCGAGCGCTTGGACTTCGTGACGTCGTGGCAGTCGGTGCACTTCGACTGCGCGTGCGCCGCGTGGTCGAACCGGGAGTCGGGCATCCAGCGCGGGTTCTGGCGCACCGGCGTCACGTCCCACGAAGGGCCGTCCGCGCCTTCCTTCTGGACGATCTCGTGGCAGGTGCGGCACACGCGCACCTCGAAGAGCTCGTCGGAGACCTGCTCGGACTTGCGGCCCGTGGCCGCCAGGCGCGTGCCGAAGAGTTGCATGGCCACGCGCGCGGCCTTGCCGTCGGCCAGGCGCAGGGCCTCGCGCCGCTGGGAGTCGGTGGGCGCGCCGGTGCGCCGCAGGAGCCCGGCGCCTGGCACGCCGAAGGCCTTCTCGAAGCTGTCCTGCGTCGCGTTGAGGGCGAGGTTCGCGTAGAACTCGCGGATGACGGTGACCGCCTCCGCGGGCCGGCCGTGCGGCACCTGCCGCGAGGTCACCGCCGGCTCGAACTCCAGGCGGTGGCAGGCCTGGCAGTGCCGTGCCATGGCGATGGGCTCGAAATTGCGCTTCGAGGCGTCCGGCTCGTGGCAGGCCGCGCAGTCGAGCTTCACCTTGCCCTTGTCCGGGTGGCGAACGCCTGCGGGGTCGAGGTGGACCGCGTGCGGGAAGGCGAGGTGCGACTGCTCCTCGATGGGCCCCGCGCCCTGGCGCACGCGCTTCACGCCCGTGTCGGTGGCGATCGTCAGGCGGAACGGCGGGTGGTCGTGCGCGAAGTCCGAGGCGTTCTGCGACTGCGCCCCGTTGGCGCGCGAGCGGATGTCGCGGTGGCAGTCGGCGCAGAAGCGGTCGTCGTCGCGGAAGGTGGACCTCACGCCCTTGTGGTCGCGGTGGCACTGCGCGCAGCGCTGGCCCTGGAAGAGCACCGCCGGCTTGAACTCCGGCGTGACGTGGTGGCCGATGCGCTGATGGCACTCCAGGCAGGCCGCGTCGCGCACCTGGATGAAGGGCAGCTCGTGGCAGGCCTCGCACTTCTCCTGGATCGGCTGGTGCGAGAGGATGAGCGGCCCCGGGTTCCAGAAGCGGTCGGTGGCCACGACGGGCTCGGCCGGCTGCTGCCAGGGCAGGTGCAGCACGCGCCCGGCGGGAAGCAGGAATACCCCCACCGCGAGGATCACGAAGAGCGCGAGCGAGACCGCGCGCTTGGGCAACCCGAGCGAGGCGAGGGTGAGCTTCTTCGCGCGGGCCAGGAACTCCGGCGCCACGTTGTCCGCGGGCCGCACGAGCTCGACGGTGATGGCGCCCGTGTAGCCCTCGGGCGCGGGTATGGCGGTGAGCTTGTACGGGCCGATGTCGATGGCGGTGCCGGGGGCGAGGCGCACGGAGCGCACCGCGCGCCGCGTGGTGCTCGTCATGGTCCCCATCTCCCCCTCGGTGTAGACGGGACCGTTGCGGTCGACGATGAGGCCCTGGTTGAGGGCGATGCGCGGGTCGGCGAGCAGCACCTCGCTCGCGGCGTTGCGGCCGACGCGCACCCAGTCGGCCGTGACCTCCTTGCGCACCTGGACGACGCGCCCGGCGCGGTTGCGGCTCTGCGAGATGACGAGGAGTTTCACGATCGGCTCCGGGCGGCGCGCCTACCAGTAGAGGAACACGGAGATCACGTGCGCCGAGAGCGCCGCGAGCAGCGCGATGGCCAGGGGCACGTGGAAGTAGAGCCAGAGGTCCAGCTTCGCCTTGAACCGCAGGTCGCGCCGCGCGCGTCCCAGGATCTCGTGCTTCTGCAGCAGCAGCGTGTACACCTCGTGGTTGAGCTTGGCCACGTCGCCCGTCAGGCGCTTGCCCAGCTCGGGCAGGTCGCGCACGGCGGCGGCGGTCGGGCAGGCGCGGTCGCGCCCGCTCAGCACCCGGCCGAGCGTGCCGCCCAGGCGCGAGCCGTCCAGCGAGGCGTTGACCACCTTCAGGATCTGGTCCGGGAGCGAGAGCGCCTTCTCGCGGATCTCGCGGTCGAGGTCGTCGATCTTGAGGATCATCGCGTCGAGCGTCTCGTCGCCGCGGTTGGCGGTCATGAGGCCCGGCACCGACAGGTACACGTACACGCCATAGAAGCCGCTCGCCACGGTGGCGACCATGAGCACGTAGGCGAGCGTGTGCACGTTCCAGCCCAGCTCGAATCCCGTGTGCAGCGTGGCCACGACCAGCAGCGCCGTGCCGAGGTACACGTGCGCCGAGAGCCAGCCCTGCACCGAGCCCACGCGCGAGACGTAGCGGCGCTTGCGCACGCCGAACCACAGCAGCCACAGGATGAGAAGCGCGCCGATGGTGCCCAGCGTGTAGCCGAGCCAGGTGCCGCCGTAGGGCTTCACCGGCGGGTCGTGCCACAGGTAGACGGCCCCGGCGATCACGCTCATCGCGAGCGCCGCCTTGAACCACCGGAAATGCGCGTACTCCAGGATCGACTGGTGTCGCACCTGCCCGCCCCCTTCCCCGCCTGCTCGTTGTGTTTTGTCGGAAAGGCGCGACAGGCCGACCGCGTCTCCGGATTGCGACAGCGATTGTATCCGCCCGCCAGTGGTGCGCAAGGGGCGGGCGCGCCGATCCTCCGGGCAGTGTGCGTTGACGCTTCGCAATCGGGACGCACGCCGCGCTCCGGTATAATCCGCCGTCGCGCTTCGCGCCTTTTCTCTCCCGCCCCATTCTCCCGATGCTCACTTTCTGGATCGTCGCCGCCCTGCTCATCGTGGCGGCGCTCGCCATCGTGCTGATCCCGCTGCTGCGCCCCCGCGGCGCGCGCGGGCCCAGCGTGCGCGAGTCGAACCTCGCCGTGCTGCGCGGCCAGCGCCGCGAAATCGAGAGCGACGTGGCCGCCGGCCTGCTGCCGGCCGACGCGCGCGAGAGCGCGCTCGCCGAGCTCGCCGCGCGCGCCGACGAGGACCTTCAGGCCTCCACCGAGCCGGCCGCCGAGGCCGCCTCCCGCCCGTGGGGTCTCGTCGCCTTCTTCGCCGTGCTCATCCCGGTGGCGGGCCTGGGCCTGTACCTGTGGGTGGGCAATCCCCACGCCACCGACCCGAAGGCCGTCGCCGCCACCACCGCCGTCGACGCGTCGGGAGCGCCGGCGCCGCACGAGATCGAGGCGATGGTGACCGCGCTCGAGCAGCGGATGCAGGGGCGCCCCGACGACGTGCAGGGGTGGAGCCTGCTCGCGCGCTCCTACGCGGCCACCGGCAAGGCCGAGAAGGCGCTCGCCGCCTACGCGCACCTGGCGAAGATCGCCCCGCAGGACCCCACGGTGCTGGCCGACTACGCCGACCAGCTCGCGCTCTCGCGCGGCCGCAACCTCGCGGGCGAGCCCACCGAGCTCGTGATGCGCGCGCTCAAGATCGACCCGCGCCACCCCAAGGCCCTCGCGCTCGCCGGCACCGCCACGCTCAACGGCGGCGACTTCGCGGCCTCCATGGGCTACTGGGAGCGGCTGCTCGCCGTGGTGCCCGCCGGCGGCGAGGAGGCACGCGACGTGGGCAACATCATCGAGGAGGTGCGAAGCCGCGCCGCGGCCGCCGGCAAGCCGCTGCCGCCCTCGAAGGCGCTCGCACTGGCGCTGGCGGCCGCCAAGTCCGCGCCGCCTCCCGCTCCCGAGGCGGCGCCCCCGGCCGCGCCCTTCGCGGCGATGCCGCCCGGCGGCGGCGCGCCCGCCATGGCGCCGGTCCCCGGCAAGTCCATCTCGGGCACCGTGCGCCTCGCCCCGGCCCTCGCCTCGAAGATCTCGCCCACGGACACGCTCTTCATCTACGCGCGCGCCGAGTCGGGCTCGCGCATGCCGCTCGCCATCATCCGCGGCGGCGCCGGTGAGCTGCCGCGGGCGTTCGAGCTCGACGACTCCATGGGCATGACGCCGGCCGCGCGCCTTTCCGCGGCCCCGGCGGTGATCGTGGAGGCGCGCGTGTCCAAGGCCGGCGGCGCCATCACCCAGCCCGGCGACCTCGTCGGCCTGAGCAAGGCCGTCGCGCCCGGCGCGAAGGGCGTCGACATCGTGATCGACAAGGTGGTCCCGTGAGGCTCCCGGCGCGAGCGCGCCCCGGCCGCCGATGACGGCACCGCACCGCAGCGGCCAGCCAGACGTCCTGCAGGTCCGGGGCATCGCCTGCCGGCGCGGCGTGGCGCTGCTCTTCTCGGGCCTGGACTTCGAGGTCGCCGGCGGCGAGCTCCTGTGCGTGCGCGGTCCCAACGGCTGCGGCAAGACCACGCTCCTGCGCTGCGTGACGGGCCTCACCCGGCCCGATGACGGCGCGGTGCTTTGGAAGGGCGTCTCCACGCGCACGGACGCGCTGGCGATGCACGCCGGCATGGCCTTCTCCGGGCACCTGCCCGGCCTGAAGGACGACCTCTCCGCGGAGGAGAACCTCGAGTTCGCGCTGCGGCTGCGCGGCGCCACCGTCTCCGTCGAGCAGCGCCGCGAGGCACTCGCGGCCGTGGGGCTCGAGAAGCGCCGCCGCCTGCCGGCGCGGCGCCTGTCGGCCGGCCAGCGCCGCCGCATCGGCCTGGCGCGCCTGTCGCTGGACCCCGCCGAGCTCTGGGTGCTGGACGAGCCCCTCACCGCCCTGGACGACGCGGGCCAGGCGCTCTTCATCGAGTTCCTGGACCGGCACCTCGCCCGCGGCGGGCTGGCCCTGGCCGCGACCCACCACCGCCTCGCCCCGCCCTCCGGCGTCGTGCGCGAGCTGCGCCTGGGCTGAAGCCGACGTGAGCGCCGCTCCCGCCCGCCCCGCCCCCGCCCAGGGTTCCTTCTGGGGTGGCTTCTCCTGGGCCATGTCCCGGGACCTGCAACTCGCCTGGCGCCACCCGGACGAGGCCGTGCTCACCGTGGCGTTCTTCGCCCTCGTGGCCTCCCTCTTCCCGCTGGGCATCGGCGCCGAGCCGCAGCTGCTGGCGCGCATCGGCCCGGGCGTGATCTGGGTGGGCGCGCTGCTGGCGGCCTTCCTCGCACTGCCGGGCCTGTTCGCGGCGGACTACGCGGACGGCTCGCTCGAGCAGATGACGCTCTCGCCCCACCCGGCCCTGGGCTGGGCCTCCGGCAAGATCGCCGCGCACTGGATCGTCTCGGGGCTGCCCCTCACCGTGCTCTCGCCCCTCATCGGGCTGCAGTACGGCCTCACCCCCGACACGCTGGCCGTGGAGGCCGCCTCGCTCCTGGTCGGCACGCCCGTGCTCTCCCTCCTGGGGGGCGCCTGCGCCGCGCTGGCCCTGGGGGCCCGGGGCGGCGGGATGCTGCTCGCCCTCCTGGCGCTGCCCCTCTTCGTGCCCATCCTCATCTTCGGCGCCGGGGCCGCCGAGGCCCAGGCCACGGGGCTTTCGCCCGCGCCGCACCTGTCCCTGCTGGGGGCCGGGCTCATCGCCTCGGCGGTGGGGCTGCCCTGGGCGGTGGGGGCGGCCGTGCGCATCGCGGTGGACTGATGCCGGCCGCCCGCCCCGTTTGCGATCCCGCAACCACCCGGACGCCGTCCGGGCGATACTTCCGCGTCGGGAAATCGACGCCAAGCCCATGAACTGGTTCTATTTCTCCTCGCCTTCCACCTTCTACGGCCTGGCCGGGCGCCTGGCGCCGCCGTCCTTCATCCTGGCCGCCGTCCTGGCCGCCGCGGGCCTGTACCTCGGCCTGGGCGTCGCGCCCACCGACGCCCAGCAGGGGGCGGTGTACCGGGTCATCTTCATCCACGTGCCCACGGCCTGGATGTCGATGTTCCTGTACTTCGTCATGGCCTGCTACTGCGCCCTCACGCTGGTGTTCAACACGCGCCTGTCGGCGATGATGGCCCGCGCCATCGCGCCCACCGGCGCCATGTTCACCTTCGTGGCCCTTTGGACGGGCGCCTTCTGGGGCCGGCCCACCTGGGGCACCTACTGGGTGTGGGACGCGCGCCTCACCTCGGAGCTGGTGCTGCTCTTCCTGTACTTCGGGTACATGGCCCTGGCCAACGCCTTCGAGGATCCGCGCCGGGGCGACCGCGCCTCGGCGCTGCTCGCCATCATCGGGGTGGTGAACCTGCCCATCATCTACTTCTCGGTGCAGTGGTGGAACACGCTGCACCAGGGCTCCAGCGTGAGCTTCAAGGGCACCAGCATGCACGTGACCATGCTCGCCGGCATGCTGGTGATGAGCTTCTCGGCGTGGATGTACGCCATCGGCGCCACCCTGGTGCGGGTGCGCGCGGTCATCCTGGAGCGCGAGCGGCGCGCCCAGTGGGTGCGGGACCTGGGGGCCGCATGACGATCTGGTGGAAGAGCTGGGCCGACTTCTGGGCGATGGGGGGCCACGCGTACTTCGTGTGGATGTCCTACGGGGCACTTCTGGCCGCCATCGTGGTCGAAACGATTCTGCTGCGGGCCAGGCGCCGACGGGCGCTGGACGCCATCGAGGAGGAAAGAGATCTTGAAGCCGAGAACTAAACGCGCCCTGGCGATCGTCGGGGGCCTGGCGGCCCTGGGCGTGGCCGCGGGCCTGGTGCTCAACGCCTTCCAGTCCAACCTGGTCTTCTTCTTCACGCCCACGCAGGTGGCCAAGAAGGAGGTGCCCCTGGACCGCAACTTCCGCATCGGCGGCCTGGTGGAGACCGGCACCGTCGTGCGCGAGAAGGACGCCCTCACCGTGAACTTCAAGGTCACGGACGGCGCCCAGTCCGTGCCGGTGGTCTACACCGGCATCCTTCCGGACCTCTTCAAGGAGGGCAAGGGCGTCGTCGCCGAGGGCCGCGTCGGCGCCAACGGCATCTTCACGGCGCGCCAGGTGCTCGCCAAGCACGACGAGAACTACATGCCGCCCGAGGCGGCCGAGGCGCTCAAGCAGGCCGGCCACCCGATGGCCAAGGAGCACTTCGCCGGCCAGGGAGGGCGCCCGCAATGATCCCGGAGATCGGCCAGCTCGCCCTCGTCCTCGCGCTGCTGCTCGCCGTCGCGCAGGCCTTCCTGCCGCTGGCCGGCGCCGGGCTCGGCAAGCCCGCCTGGGTCGCCACGGCGCGGCCCATCGCGGTGGGCCAGTTCCTCTTCGTCCTGCTCGCCTTCTCCGCGCTCGCCACCTCGTTCCTCAACAACGACTTCTCGGTGGGCATCGTCGCGATGCACTCCAACTCGCGCCTGCCCGCGCACTACCGCTTCGCCGCGACCTGGGGCTCCCACGAGGGCTCCATGCTGCTGTGGGCGTTCATGCTCGGGGCCTGGACGTGCGCGGTGGCGCTCTTCTCGCGCCACCTGCCCGAGCGCATCGCCGGCCGCGTGATCGGCATCATGGGGCTGGTGAGCGTGGGGTTCCTGCTCTTCATCCTCACCACCTCCAACCCCTTCGACCGCCTGCTGCCCCCGGCGGAGGACGGCCGCGACCTCAACCCCCTGCTGCAGGACCCGGGCATGGTGATGCACCCGCCGCTGCTCTACATGGGCTACGTGGGCTTCGCCGTCGCCTTCGCCTTCGCCATCGCCGCCCTCGTCGAGGGCCGCCTGGACAGCACCTGGGCGCGCTGGTCGCGCCCGTGGACCACGGCGGCGTGGTGCTTCCTCACGATCGGCATCGCGCTGGGCAGCGCCTGGGCCTACTACGAGCTGGGCTGGGGCGGCTGGTGGTTCTGGGACCCTGTCGAGAACGCCTCCTTCATGCCCTGGCTGGTGGGCACCGCCCTCATCCACTCGCTGGCGGTCACCGAGAAGCGCGGGGCGTTCAAGAGCTGGACGGTGCTGCTCGCCATCCTCGCCTTCTCCCTGTCGCTGCTGGGCACCTTCCTCGTGCGAAGCGGCGTGCTCACCTCGGTGCACGCCTTCGCCACGGACCCGCGCCGAGGCATCTTCATCCTGGGCTTCCTCGCGGTGGTGGTGGGCGGCTCGCTCGCGCTCTTCGCCTGGCGCGCCCCGCGCGTGGGACTGGGCGGGCAGTTCGCGGCCGCCTCGCGCGAGTCGTTCCTGCTCGCCAACAACATCCTGCTCACCGCGGCCATGGCGGCGGTGCTGCTGGGCACGCTCTATCCCCTGGTGGTCGACACCCTCGGCATGGGCAAGATCTCCGTGGGCCCGCCCTACTTCGACACCGTGTTCTTCCCCGTCATGGCGCCGGCCGTGTTCCTCATGGCCATCGGGCCGATGGTGAGCTGGAAGAAGGCCGCGCTGCCCGACCTCGCCACCCGCCTGAAGTGGGCGCTGGGCGTGGCGCTCGTGTGCGCCGTGGTCGTGCCGCTCGCCAAAGGCCGCTGGTCGGCCATGGTGGCGCTGGGCCTGTTCCTGGCCTTCTGGGTGGTGGCGGCCACCGCGGTGCAGTTCCGCGCCCGCCTCGCCGCGGCGCCGCAGCCCGGCCTGCTCGGCAAGCTGCGCGCCAACTCCGCCTCGTGGTACGGGATGCAGCTCGCCCACGTGGGCGTGGCCGCGTTCATCATCGGCGTGACGATGGTCAAGGGCTTCGAGACCGAGCGCGACGTGCGCATGTCCCCCGGCGACACGGTGGCCATCGCCGGCTACCAGTTCACCTTCAAGGGCACGCGCGAGGTGCCCGGGCCCAACTACGCCGCCATGCAGGGCATCTTCGAGGTGCGCCGCGAGGGCGAGTCGGCCCTCTACCTCAGGATGCTGCCCGAGAAGCGCATCTACCACGCCTCGGGCCAGGCGATGACGGAGGCCTTCATCGACACGGGCCTCACGGGCGACCTCTACGCCTCCATGGGCGAGCAGGTCGAGGGCAACACCTGGGGCGTGCGCATCTACCACAAGCCCTTCGTGGACTGGATCTGGGGCGGGTGCCTGCTGATGGCCATCGGCGGGTTCCTGGCCATCGCCGACCGCCGCTACCGCCTGTCGCACCGCACGCAGACCGCTCCCGCGGGCGTGCTCGCCACGGGAGACTAGCGTGGCCGCGCAGCCCGCCGCCGGCGCCGGCAAGACGCTCAAGTTCGCCATCCCGCTCGCGATCTTCGTCGGGCTGTGCGTGTTCCTGGCCATCGGCCTCACGCGCGACCCGCGCGAGATCCCCTCGCCCTTCATCGGCAAGGCGGCGCCGGACTTCACCCTCACGCGCCTGCACCAGCCGGAAGCGAAGTTCACGCCCGCGGAGATGAAGGGCAAGGTGTGGCTGCTCAACGTGTGGGCCTCGTGGTGCGTCTCCTGCCGCGTCGAGCACCCGGTGCTCAACGAGATGAGCCGGCGCGGGATCGTGCCCATCGTCGGGCTCAACTACAAGGACGCGCGCGCCGACGCCACGCGCTGGCTCGACCAGCACGGCAACCCCTATTCCCTCTCGGTGTGGGACGGCGACGGCAAGGTCGGCATCGACTACGGCGTCTACGGCGCGCCCGAGACCTTCGTGATCGACAAGCAGGGCGTCATCCGCTACAAGCAGATCGGGCCCATCACGCCCGAGGTGCTCGAGAAGAAGCTCCTGCCCCTCCTCGCCCAGCTCAATTCATGAAGCGCTTCCTGCTCGCCCTCCTGCTCGCCTTCGCGGGCTTCGCGGCCTGGGGCCAGGCCACCGAGGTGGCCCACCCCGACATCGCGGTCGAGAACCGCCTGAAGGCCATCGCGCACGAGCTGCGCTGCCTGGTCTGCCAGAACCAGACGATCGCCGACTCCAACGCGCCGCTCGCCGTCGACCTGCGAAACCAGGTGCGCGGCATGATCGCCTCCGGCAAGAGCGACGACGAGATCCGCGCCTACATGGTGCAGCGCTACGGCGACTTCGTGCTCTACAAGCCGCCGTTCAACGCCGTCACGGCCTTCCTGTGGGTGGGGCCGGCGCTGCTCATCGCGCTGGGCTTCGCCGTGATGTTCGCGATGTTCCGCCGCCGCAAGGCGCTGGCCGAGGCCGCGCCCGCCCCGGACGAGTCGCGCCGGCGCGAGATCGAGTCGCTGCTCGCGGGCGACGAGCCGAAGGCCGGCCGCTAGAGCATCGCCGGCTCGTCCGGCAACTCGTCGGGATTGTCGCCCTCGCGGGCCGGGAAGTGCCGGGCCAGCAGGGCGGCGATCGCCTCGACGCCCGCCACCGACCCCGCCTCGAAGCGCCCTTTTCCGAACGCCTCGCGCATGCCCTCGGCGATGCGCCGCCACTCGCCCTCCGCCACCTTCGCGGCGATGCCGCGGTCGGCGAGGATCTCCACCGCGCGGTCGGCCAGCAGCACGTACACGAGCACCCCGGTGGACTCGCGGGTGCGGCCGACGCCCAGCTTCGAGAAAACCTGCGCCGCACGGGCGCGGGGCGACAGCCCCTTGAGAAGCTGCCAGGTCGAGAGCTCCGCCTCGACGGCGAAGCGGACCTCGCCGCGGTGCCGCCGCTCGCCGGCGGACACGGCCTCGCCGATGGCCTTGCGCGTGGCCGGCGGGAACATCCGCCGCGCCTGGCCCGGCGTCATCGCCACGTGACGGAAGAAGCGTGACATCGCCATCGTCACCACCTCGAGGAGGCGCCGCCGCCGTCGAAGCCGCCGCCGCCCCCGCTGTACCCGCCACCCCCGCCGCCGCCGCCCGTGGAGAATCCGCCCCCGCGCCCACCGCCGATGCCGATCCCGCCCAGGGACAGGACGAAGGCGACGGCCGCCACGACGAGCGCGAGCAGGAACGACCCGAGGAAGAACCACGCCACCGCGCCGGCGATGGCGCCGCTCGCGACCGACCCCAGCAGGCGGCCGAGGAGCGCGCGCAGCAGGGCGCTGCCGACGACCAGGCCGGCGAGGCCGCCGAAGAGGAGGTTCGTCCGCGAGTCCTCGTCCAGCTTGTCGAGGGGCGCCCCGCCGGCCGCCGTCTCCGGCGGCTTGAGCGTGTCGTCGCGCTCGATGGCCATCAGGATCGCGTCGACCCCGGCATTGATGCCGCCGGCCACGTCCCCGCGCCTCATGAACGGCACCACCTGGTCCGCCCCGATGCGCTTGGAGAGCGCGTCCGTGAGCACGCCCTGCACGCCGCGCCCCGTGTGGATGCGCAGCACCCGCTCCTTCATCGCGAGCACGAAGAGCACGCCGTCGTCCACGCCCTTGCGACCGAGCTTCCACTCGTCCGTCACGCGCGTGGAGAAGTCCTCGATCGTCTCGCCGCCCAGCGTGGGGACGGTGAGCACGACCACCTGGGCGCCCTTGCGCTTCTCGTAGAAGGCGAGTTTCTCCTCGATCGCCGCGCGCTGCTTCGCGTCCAGCGTGCCCGCGAGGTCGACGACGTGCCCCGTGAGCTTCGGGACGGGGATGGGCCCGTCGGCGTCGGCCGCGAGCGCGACGCCGGCGGCGAGGAGGAGTGCGGCCGCGCCCGCGAGGAGCCGGCCCGCCAGGCGCCTCACTTCGCCGGCGCGGGCTTGGAGAAGTCGACCTTGGGCGGCTCGGCGATCGTCTTCTCGTCCTCGACCGTGAAGTTGGCCTTCTCCTTGTACCCGAACATCATCGCGGTGAGGTTCGACGGGAACTGCCGGGCGAGCACGTTGTAGTCGCGCACCGTCTTGATGTAGCGGTTGCGCGCCGTCGTGATGCGGTTCTCCGTGCCCTCGAGCTGCGCCTGCAGGTCGCGGAAGTTGGCGTCGCTCTTGAGCTGCGGGTAGTTCTCCGCCACCACCAGCAGGCGCGAGAGCGCGCTGGTGAGCTGGCCCTGCGCGGCCTGGAAGTTCTTCATCGCGGCCGGATCGTTGAGCGCCTCGGGCGTCATCTGCATGGAGCCGACGCGCGCGCGCGCCTCGGTGACGCCGAGCAGAACGTCCTTCTCCTGCGCGGCGAAGCCCTGCACCACGCGCACCAGGTTCGGGATGAGGTCGGCGCGGCGCTTGTACTGGTTGAGCACCTCGGACCAGGCCGCCTTCACCTCCTCGTCCTTCGTCTGGAAGTCGTTGTAGCCGCAGCCGGAGGCGAGCAGCGCGCCGGCGAGGGCGAACGCGGTCAGGAGCTTGCGCATGGGACGGGGTCCTCGGGAGGTGGAGTGGAAGGGCATGCGGATGATGGGGACGGCCGCGACGCGAATCAAGGGCTGGCGGCGGCGTCCGCGAAGGCGCGCCTGGCGAAGAGCAGGTCCTCCCAGGCGCGCGCCTTGTCCGGGAGGTTTCGCAGCAGATAGGCCGGGTGGTAGGTGACCACCACGGGCGTGCCGCGGTAGGCGTGCAGCCGCCCGCGCAGGCTCGCGAGGCTGGCTTCGCTGCCCGTCAGGCGCTGCGCCGCGGTCTTGCCGAGCGCCACGATGAGGCGCGGGGCGACGAGTTCGATCTGGCGATCCAGCCACGGCGCGCAGGCCGCGGCCTCCTCCGGCAGCGGCACGCGGTTGCCGGGCGGGCGGCACTTCACCACGTTGGCGATGTACGCGTCCCGCCCGCGCGCCAGTCCCGCCGCCGCGAGCATGCTGTCCAGGAGCTTGCCGGCCTGCCCCACGAAGGGCTCGCCCTTCTCGTCCTCGTCTGCGCCGGGGCCCTCGCCCACGAAGAGCCACGGCCCGGCCGGGTGCCCCACGCCGAAGACGGCCTGCTTGCGCTTCTCGCACAGGCCGCAGCGCCGGCAGTCGCGCACGGCGGCGCGAAGCGCCTCCCAGTCCATCGACTCGACGCCCTCGACCGGCGCGCCTTCCGCGGCCACGGGGGCCTCGCGGGGCGAACGAGCGAACCGGACGGGTGCCGCCGGGGCGGCAGGGGGCGCGGGCCGCGAGGGTGCTTCCGGCGCGGGCGCCGCGATCGCGGGCTCGGCGGGCTCGGCCGGCGGCGCGGGCGGGCCCGCCAGGCCATAGAGCTTCGCCACCGCGAGCAGCTCGAGCTCCCTGAGCGTGCGCTCGTCCATGGCCTAGAGGGTCAGCCCCAGGAACAGCGCGTCCTCGCGCCCCCCGCGGGCCGGGTAGTAGCCGGGGCGGATCGCGATCTGCTGGAACCCGGCCTTGCGGTAGAGGTGGCGCGCGGCCTGGTTCGAGGGGCGCACCTCCAGGTAGACGATCTGGCAGCCGGCCTCGCGGGCCACGCGCAGCATGTGGTCGAGGAAGGACCCGCCCAGGCCGCGGTTGTGCCACGCCGAGGCGATGGCGATGTTGAGCAGGTGCCCCTCGTCGACGGCGACCATGAGGATGGCGTAGCCCACGACCTGGTCGCCGTGGCAGGCCACCCAGCAGTCGTAGCCCGCGTGCAGCGAGTCGCGGAAGTTGCCCAGGCTCCAGGGGAACTCGTACAGCGAGCGCTCGAGATCGGCGACCGGCGGGACGTCCGGCGCCCGCATCCGCCGGAAGCTCACCTGCGGCCGGGGCAGCGCGCTCACTTCGACGCCATCCTTTCCGAGGTCGTGAGGGCGACCTTCTCCCGCAAGTATAGGGGCGCGGCCTCTTCGGGCGCGACGCCTTCGCCGCGTGCCAGCGCCCGCGCGGCCACCCTCGCGATGGCGCCCGCGCGCGGCAGGTCCCCCGCCACGCGGTTCGCCACCTGCGGGGCGTAGGCCCCGCGCAGCCAGTCGAAGGCGTCGAAGCCGCTGCCCGTGGCGACCCAGTCCCGTCCCGGCAGGGCCGGCAGGCCCTCGCGCACGTAGAGGCCGGGAGCCACCGCCACCTGCCAATCCCCCCCCATGCGCGAATAGGCCGCGAGGTAGGTTTCCCCCAATCGGGCGTCGAGGCCCACCACCACGCGCGAGGCGTTGGCCTGCTCGGCCAGCGCGAGGAAGGACGGGACGGGCACGACGGGCCGGCCCGCCCCCAGGGCGAGGCCCTGCGCCAGGCCGCAGGCGATGCGAAGGCCGGTGAAGGAACCGGGCCCCTGCCCGAAGGCCAGGGCCGAGAGGTCGGCCGGGGCGAGGTGCGCCCGGGACAGCAGCCCGCGGACCATCGGCGCCAGGCGCTCGGCGTGCTGGTTGGGCGCCAGGATCTCGTCGACGAAGAGTTCGCCGTCCCGCAGGAGGGCGACGGAGCACAGCTCCGTGGACGATTCGATGGCGAGCAGGTTCAAGGGCGGTCCCGGTGGAGTGCGCCCATTATACCGGCGGCGTTACCGCGAACCTGCGTTTGCTACATCATTTTATTTCAAAAGCTTATATTGCGTTATTAAAGTTTATTCTAGGTCATGCCACGGGCAGGAACCCGAGCGAGGCGAACCGCCCGCCCAGCACCGGCACGGGATCCAGGCCCGTGGTGCCCGCCAGGAGCGTCGCGTAGTAGGACCGGAAGTCCGTCGTGAAGGCGAGGTTGCCCTCCCCGTCCAGCCGGTCCAGCCTCGGCATCGCCCCGTAGAGGCCGCCCTTCACCGCCCCGCCCAGGACGAAGTGCGGGGCGGCCGTGCCGTGGTCGGTGCCCCCGCTGCCGTTCTCGCGCGCCCTTCGCCCGAATTCCGAGTAGGTGGCGATCACGGCATCGCGCCACCGGCCGCTCTCCTCGAGGGCGGCGCGCAGGGCGGCGAGCCCCTCGCCGAGCTGGCGCAGCAGCTGCGCCTGCACCGCGAGCTGGTTGGCGTGCGTGTCGAATCCCGTGAGGCTCACCTTGATCACCGAGGCCGTCGCCGGGTTCGCGGCCAGGCGCGCCGCCGTTCGCAGGGCCGTGCCGAAGGGGCCGGCCGGGAAGGCCGCCCGCGGCTCGGGGCCGGGGGCGAGGCGGCGTGCGGAGGCCTCGATGTCGCGCTCCACCCGCAGGATGTGCGCCAGCGCCGCGTTGGCCCGGGCTGGCGACGGCGCCTGGACGAGCCTCGCCTCGCGCAGGAAGTCCTCGGGACTGGTGAGCGCGATGGCCCGTGCGCCGGGCCCGGATAGCGGCCCCAGGTCGCTCGAGCCCACCACCACGCCGTCGGCCGCCAGGCCCGCCGGCGGCGCCCGCCCGGCGAAGGCCCGGGCGAGCCAGCCCTCGTCGCGGTACTCGTCGCTGCGCGAGGCGGTGTCCCAGATCTCGATGGAACGGAAGTGCGAGAGGTTGGGCGCGGGATAGCCCAGCCCCTGCACGACCGCGAGCCGCCCGTCGCGCCAGGAGGCGAGCAGCGGCTCCAGCGACGGGTGCAGCCCAGTCGAGTCGGCCAGGCGCGGCAGCGCGTCGCGGGCGAGCGCCAGGCGCGGGCGCAGCGCCGCGTAGGCAGGATCGTCCAGCGGCACGACCGTGTTCAGGCCGTCGTTGCCGCCCTTGAGCTCGACCAGGACCAGCAGCCGCGGCGCGGTGGCGGCGGCGGCCGGAAGCCGCCAGGCAAGCAGCCCGGCGCCGGCGGCCGCTTGGAGGAAGTCTCGTCGCTGCATGGCATCACCTCAGCTGGTAGGCGGGGTCGGAGACCAGCGCGCGCAGGAGCTCCGGTCCGGCGAGGGTGGTCGGCAGGGAACTCGCGGGCGCGACGGCCAGCACCACCCGCTGCATCGCGGCGTCGCCG
>JAKOWJ010000130.1 GCA_029781595.1 Pseudomonadota bacterium
TGCCGTCCGCGAGGCAGGCATCGATGGCGGCCACTCGGTGCACCATGTAGCCGTAGGCGATGGAGCGCGAGCCGCAGGAGTTGTTGCCCGTCATGCCGCCGATCGTGGCCTGCGCGGCCGTCGAGACGTCCACCGGGAACCACAGGCCGTGCGGGCGGAGCTTCGCGTTGAGGTCGTCCAGCACCATGCCCGGCTCCACCACCGCGCGCCGGCCCCCGGGATCCAGCGAGACCAGCGCGTTCAGGTGGCGCGAGCCGTCGATCACGAGCGCGGCGCCGACCGTCTGCCCGCACTGGGAGGTGGCCGCGCCACGAGGCAGGACCGGCACGCCCGCGTCGGCGGCGACGGCGAGGGCCGTCACGGCGGCCTCTGCCGTGCGGGGAATCACCACCCCCACCGGCTCCACCTGGTAGATCGAAGCGTCCGTGGCATAGCGGCCGCGGCTCGCCCGGTCGAAGAGCACGTCGCCGTCGACCTCGCGGCGCAGTCGTTCGGTCAGGGGGTGCGGGGGGGAATCGGGGTCGGAAGTGAAGCGATTGGGGGGCTGGGCAGTCATCAGGGTTGTTACCGGCCCGCGATTGGAGTCCGGGGGCGGGCTGCGGCATTATGGGCAGAAAATGCGGTCGCCCCGCAATGACGCGTGTGGGCCGCCCCGAACGAAACGGAGGAGTCGCCATGCCAGCCGGACGCCATTTCCTGCAGATCCCGGGCCCCACCAACGTGCCCGACCGTGTGCTCCGGGCCATCGACCGGCCCACCATCGACCACCGCGGCCCCGAGTTCCAGGCCCTCGGGCAGGAGGTGCTCTCGGGCATCCGGCGCATCTTCCGCACTCGCGAGCCGGTGGTGATCTACCCCGCCTCGGGCACGGGCGCGTGGGAGGCGGCCCTCGTCAACACGCTCTCGCCCGGCGACCGCGTCGTCATGTACGAGTCCGGGCACTTCGCCTCGCTCTGGAACCGGCTCGCCAGGCGGCTGGGTCTGGAAGTGGACCTCATCCCGGGCGACTGGCGCCGCGGCGCCGAGGCGCCGGCCATCCACGAGCGGCTCGTCGCGGACAGGGAACACCGCATCAAGGCCGTGTGCGTCGTGCACAACGAGACCTCCACCGGCGCCACCACGCGCGTGCCGCTCGTGCGAAAGGCCCTGGACGACGCCGGCCACCCGGCCCTGCTCCTGGTCGACACCATTTCCTCGCTCGCATCGATCGACTACCGCCACGACGAGTGGGGCGTGGACGTGACGGTGGGCGGCTCGCAGAAGGGCCTCATGCTGCCGCCGGGCCTGTCGTTCAACGCCGTCTCGCGCAAGGCCCTCGCCGCCGGCAAGGATGCCAGGCTGCCGCGCTCCTACTGGGACTGGGGCGAGATGCTCGGGCCCAACGACAAGGGCTTCTTCCCCTACACGCCCGCGACCAACCTCCTCTACGGGCTGCGCGAGGCCATCGCGATGCTCGAGGAGGAAGGGCTGGAGAACGTGTTCGCCCGCCACGACCGCCACGCCGAGGCCACCCGGCGCGCGGCGGCCGCCTGGGGCCTGGAGGTGCTCTGCGCCGTGCCCGAGGAATACAGCTCCTCGCTCACCGCCCTGATGATGCCCGCCGGGCACGACGCCGACCGGCTGCGCGATGCCATCCTCGAGCGCTTCGACATGTCCCTGGGCATGGGCCTGGGCAGGCTCGCCGGCAAGGTCTTCCGCATCGGCCACCTCGGCGATTTCAACGACCTCACGCTCATGGGCACCCTGAGCGGCGTGGAGATGGGCCTCGGGCTCGCGGGCGTGCCGCACCGCAAGGGCGGCGCCCAGGCGGCCATGGACTACCTCGCGAGTTGCGCGCGCCCGGCGGCGGCCAAGGCCGCTTGACCCGGGCCGTTTACAGGCCCGTCGTCATCGCGTAACTTCCGGCCACCGCCGCAGCAGACGGCGACCTTTCGAGAACGAACCGAGGAGACATCGACATGAACCGTTTCTGGCAGGGCGCGCTCGCGCTCATCGCCTCGGCCGCGCTGGCCGGGACCGCCCCGGCGCAGGAAATCAAGATCTCGCACCAGTTCAAGGCCAACACCGACGGCCGCGACAAGGCCGTGCGCGTCTTCGTCGCCGAGGTGAACAAGAAGGACCCCGGCCTGAAGTTCCGCATCTACCCCGGCAGCAGCCTGAACATCAAGCCGGTGGCGCAGCTCGATGCGATGCAGGCCGGCACGCTGGAGATGGCCGTCTACCCGATGTCCTACGCCGTGGGCAAGATCCCGGAGATGTCGATCGTGATCATGCCGGGCACGATCTCCAACCTCGACTTCGCCCTCAAGCTCAAGGACACGCCCTTCTACACGAAGCTGCAGCAGGTGGCCGAGAAGAACGGCATCCACATCGTCACCTGGTGGTGGACGCCCGGCGGCTTCGCGTCGAAGAACCAGGCGATCGGCGGCCCCGACACGGTCAAGGGCGAGAAGATGCGCGCGGCCGACCCGACCTTCGAGTCCATGCTCAAGGCCGCGGGCGCCTCGGTCATCAACATCCCGTCCACCGAGATCTACCCCTCGCTGCAGTCCGGCGTGCTCACCTCGACGCTCACCTCGGCCGAGACCTTCGTGAGCATGCGCATCTACGAGCAGACCAAGTTCGCCACGGTGGGCGGCGACTACACGCTCTGGTGGCTGCTGCAGCCCCTGGTGATGTCCAAGGCGGCCTGGGACAAGCTCACGCCGGCCCAGAAGAAGATCTTCGAGGAGGCCGCGGCCAAGAGCAACACGTACTTCGCCGGGCTGCAGCGCGAGGCCGTGCACAAGATGGAGGAGGCCTACAAGAAGGCCGGCGCGCAGGTCCGCGCCCTGACCAAGCCCGAGTTCGACGCCTGGATCACGCTCGCCAAGAAGACGGCCTGGCCCGAGTACGAGGCGAAGAGCGCCGACGCGAAGGAACTGCTGCACCTCATCACCTCGGTCAAGTGACGCACCGCGGGGCGGCGCACGCCGCCCCGCTTCCTTTCACCCCGTGATGGACGGCGGCCGGGTGCCGCCGGAGGCAGCCTTGCAAACGATCGTCCGCTGGATCGACCGGATCGCCGACGCCTGCGCCGTCGCCGCCGCCGTGTTCATGGTCGCCGCCACGCTCATCGTCGTGTGGATGGTGGCCTGGCGCGCGACGGGCCACTCCACCTACTGGGAGATCGAGCTCGCCACCTACCTCATCGTGGCGGCGGTGCTCGTGGGCTCGCCGTTCTGCCTGAAGACCAAGGGCCACATCGGCGTGGACCTCGTTTCCGAGCTGCTGCCGGCCGCCGGGCGCGTCGCGCTGGGACGGGTGCTGAGCATCCTCGGGATCGCGGTGTGCACCTACCTCGCCTGGAAGGGCCTGGAGCTCACCCGCGACGCCTTCGCCTCGGGCGAGACCAGCGGCTCGGCCTGGGACCCGCCGCGCTGGCCGCTCTTCGCGACGATGCCGCTGGGCCTCGGGCTCACCGCGCTGCAATACGTGGCGGAAATGCTGCGGGCGCCGGACGACGCGGCGCCGGCCGCTCCCGCCGTTCCCACCTCCGGACAGGGAGCCTAGCGCCCATGAACGAACTGGAGATGGGCGCGCTCATCCTCGTGGTGACCACGGCCGTGCTGTTCTCCGGGTTTCCCATCGCCTGGGGGCTCGCCCTGGTCTCGGTGGTCTTCCTGGTCGTCTTCAAGGGGCCGGCGAGCCTCGCGGTGATCGCCACGCAGTTCATGGACGAGCTCAACTCGTTCGCCCTGCTCACCATCCCCCTCTTCATCCTGCTGGGCGCCTCGATCGGCGTTTCCGCGGCGGGCAAGGACATATACAACTCCCTCTACCGGTGGCTCGCGCGCGTGCCGGGCGGCCTCATCATCGCCAACATCCTCGCCTGCGGCATGTTCTCCGCGGTGTGCGGCTCCTCGCCGGCCACGGCGGCGGCCATCGGCAAGGCGGGCGTGCCGGAGATGATCCGCCGCGGCGTGCCCCCGGCCCTGGCCACCGGGGCGATCTGCGCCGGCGGCACCCTGGGCATCCTCATCCCGCCGTCCATCACCCTCATCCTGTACGGCCTGGCCACCGAGACCTCGATCGGCCGGCTGTTCCTCGCCGGCGTGGTTCCCGGCGCGCTGCTGGTGGTCCTCTTCTCCGCCTGGGCGTGGTTCGCCTCGCTGGTGGCGCGCCGCGAGCTCATCGTCGTCGACGAGCACTTCACCCTGAAGGAGAAGATGGAAGGGCTGGTGCGCGTCGGGCCGTTCCTGGCGGTCATCGCCGCCATCGCCTACTTCATGTACGGCGGGCTCGCCACGCCCTCGGAGATCGCGGGCATCGGCGCGTTCCTCGCGCTGATCCTGGTGGTGACCATCTACAGGACGTGGCGCCTCTCGGACCTCTGGCACATCTTCCGCGACACGGTGCGCGAGTCGAGCATGATCCTCATGATCATCGCCGCGGCGGCGCTCTTCTCGTACATGATGTCGCTGCTCTACGTGTCGCAGGCGTCCGCCGAGTGGCTGGTTTCCATCCAGCTCAACAAGTGGGTGCTGCTCTTGTGCATCAACGTGTTCCTGCTGCTCATGGGGTGCTTCCTGCCGCCGGTGGCGATCATCCTCATGCTGATGCCCATCCTCACCCCGGTGCTCGAGGCCAACGACTTCGACCTCATCTGGTTCGCGGTCCTGCTCACCATCAACCTCGAGGTCGGGCTCATCACCCCGCCGGTGGGGCTCAACCTGTACGTGCTCCGGGGAGTGGCGCCGGACGTGCCGCTGTCCGTGGTCCTGCGCGGCTCCGTGCCCTACGTGCTCATCATGTTCGCCTTCATGGTTCTCCTGTGCGTCTTCCCGGGCATCGCCACGTGGCTTCCGGATGCGCTCATGGGGCCCGGCCACTGAAGCGGCAACGGCCCGATGGCGGACATCGAGATCTCGCGCAAGCACCACCTGGGCCTCGCGGCCGCGCGCAAGGCGGCAGACCGCATGGCCGAGGACCTGGGACGCAAATTCGGTCTCACGGGGGGCTGGACGGGCAACACCCACCACTTCGACCGCCCCGGCGTGACGGGCAGCCTCGCGCTCACGGAAAAGGAGCTCCACCTCTCCGTGAAGCTCGGCTTCCTGCTCAAGGCCATGCGCGGCCCCCTGGAGGCGGCCATCCTGCGCGAGCTCGACGCGCTCTTCGCGGACCCGGGTCCGGGCACCGGCGGCAAGGCGGCCCGGGCCGTCAAGCCGAAAACGGCTGCGGGTGGCCGGAAAAAAGACGGCTGAGGATCCGCGACTCGCGCGACTCGATGGTCGCGAGGAACTCCCCGGCGCCTCCCATGTGCCGGAAGGCCTCGAATCCGTGCTCCAGGAAGGCCTGCAGCGCCTCCAGCCCGGCCAGGCGCGCGGGGCGGCGCATGAGCTTGAGCGTCGCGTGGATCATGGGCCGCGTGACCAGCACGTCCAGGCGCCGGCCCACCTCGCCGACGAGGTCCACCTGGCGGAGTCGCTCCGCCGGCGAGCCCGCCTCCCGATACGCTTCGGCGTAACTCGCTTCCGTCAGGGGCCCCGGCGGCAGCGCGGCCGCCAGCCGCCGGTCGAGCGCCTCGGACAGGGCGTCGACCTCCACGGCGAGGGCCGCCGTCTCGACCGCGCTCCGCGGGAGCGTTCTCACCATCAGGGGGTAGATGCGCAGCATCGCCTCGTCGCGCCCGCTGAAGTCCTTGGCGCCGTAGAGATCCTCGAGGAAGAAGGCGGTCGCCTTCGCGTAGCGCGGGTCGGCGGCGAGGTCGGCATACGTGATCGCGAGGCGCGCGGATTGCCACGCCTTCACCTCCGCGAGTCGCGGCGGCGCGTGGCCCCTCGCCTCCCGGCCTCGGAGGTCGCGCAGGCTCTCCAGGTGCCGGCGCAGGGCTGCGGGGGCACCGGCCGGTTCGGGATCGGACATGGCAGCGGTTGATTCCCGGGGGACGCGAAGGCTATTCTAACGAGTGATTGAAACGAGCGTTTGAATCCCGGTCAAGACAACTGGATTGAGATTTTTTTGATTTGAATTCAGTGTAATAAAGAATTTACTTAAAGCGATTTAGAGATTGGACCGCCTCGCTGCCTCGCGCCTCGACGCCGATTTTGCCCGCCAGCGCGCCGCTTTCGCGCGGGAGCCGTTCCCCGACCTCGCCACGCGCCGGGAGCGGCTGGACCGACTGGCGCGCCTCGTGCGCGATCACGAGCCGGAGTGGGCACAGGCGATCGGCCAGGACTTCGGCGCGCGATCCGCGCACGAGACGCAGCTCCTGGAGCTCTTCCCCTCGATCGAGGGCATCGGCCACGCCCGGCGCCACCTGCGCCGCTGGATGCGGCCGCAGCGCCGCTCCACCGGGCTCTGGTTTCGCCCGGCCCGTTCCCGCGTCCTGTGCCAGCCCCTGGGGGTCGTCGGCATCGTCGTGCCGTGGAACTACCCCCTCTACCTGGCCATCGGGCCCCTGACGGCGGCGCTGGCCGCCGGCAACCGGGCGATGGTGAAGATGTCGGAGACCACCCCGGTCACCGGCGCGCTTCTCGCGCGCCTCGTGGAGCACCACTTCCCCGACGGGGAGATCAGCGTGGCCAACGGCGGCCCGGAGGTCGCGCAGGCCTTCTGCGCCCTGCCGTTCGACCACCTGCTCTTCACGGGCTCGACCGCCATCGGCCGCCACGTGCTGCACGCCGCCGCGGACAATCTCACGCCGGTCACCCTGGAACTCGGCGGCAAGTCGCCCGCCCTGGTCGGCCGCGGCTTCCCGGTCGAGGAAGCGGCCGGGCGCATCATTTACGGCAAGTGCCTGAACGCCGGGCAGACCTGCATCGCCCCCGACTACGCGCTCGTCCCGGAGGAGTCGGTGCCGGCCTTCGTGGAGGCGGCGCGCCGGACGGCGGCCGGCCTCTACCCGTCCCTCGCCCGGAATCCCGACTACACCGCGATCGTGGACGAGCGCCACCGCGAGCGCCTCGCGCGCCTGCTCGGCGACGCCCGCACGCGCGGCGCCACCGTGATCGAGGTGAACCCTGCCGCCGAGTCCCTGGACGGCATGGGCAAGATCGCGCCCGCGCTGCTCACGGGCGTGGACGACTCGATGGCGGTCATGCGCGAGGAGATCTTCGGGCCACTGCTGCCCGTGGTGGCCTACCGGACGCTGGACGAGGCGATCGCCTACGTGAACGAGAGGCCCCGTCCCCTGGCGCTCTACGTCTTCGAGCACGACGGGCGGGCGGTCGACCGGGTCCTGCGCGAGACGGTGTCGGGCGGGGTGGGCGTGAACGAGACGATCCTGCACATCGCCCAGGACGACCTGCCCTTCGGCGGCGTCGGGGCCTCGGGCATGGGCGAGTACCACGGCCGCGACGGCTTCGAAACCTTTTCGAAGCGCAAGGCCGTCTTCCACCAGTCCCGCCTGAACGGCCTGAAGCTCTTCCGCGCCCCCTACGGCCGGCGCTTCGAGGCCCTGGTGCGCTTCCTCCTGCGCTAGCGCCATGGCCACCCGACGGCAATTCCTGAAGGTGGGACTCGCCGCCGGCGCGCTGCTGGCGGGCGCCGGCTGGCTCGCCTTCCGCGGAGGGCGGGCGCCGGGGCCGGGATACCAGTGGCTCGACGCCCGGTCCGCCGCGATCGTCAAGGCGCTGGTGCCGGCCGTGCTGGCCGGGTCGCTTCCGGTGTCGCCCGACGCGCGCCGCGAGGCCGTCCGGGAGACGGTCGCCGCCTTCGACCGCGCCGTCGCCGGCCTGTCGCCCGCGATCCAGGCGGAGATCGCCCAGCTCTTCGCGTTGCTGGGCAACGGCGCCGGGCGTTTCGTCGTGGCCGGCGTGCGCTCGGCCTGGGCGGAGGCGCGCGAGGACGAGGTTTCGGCCTTCCTCCACCGCTGGCGCACCAGCCGCTTCGGCCTGCTGCGCGCGGGCTACCAGGCGCTCACGCAGCTCCTGCAGGCCTCCTGGTACGGCAACCCGGCCTCGTGGGCGCGCATCGGCTACCCCGGCCCGCCGTCGCTGGGGGGAACGCCGTCGTGATTCCGGATCCCGTCCGCGAAGGACTCGCGGCCGGCTGGCGCGTCATCGATGCCGCCGCGCAGGAGCGCGATTCCACGCTGGAGGCGGACGTCGTGGTCGTCGGCTCGGGGGCGGGCGGCGGCGTCACGGCCGAGATCCTCGCCGAGGCGGGGCTCTCCGTCGTGATCGTCGAGGAGGGCCCGCTGCGCAGTTCCGCGGACTTCCACATGCGCGAGCGCGAGGCGTATCCGCAGCTCTACCAGGAATCGGCCGGCCGCCAGACGCGGGACAAGGCCATCACCATCCTGCAGGGCCGCTGCGTGGGCGGATCCACCACCGTCAACTGGACCTCCAGCTTCCGCACGCCGCCGCGCACCCTGGCGCACTGGCGTTCCGCGCACGGCCTGGCGGGCGCCGGCGAGGCCGACCTCGCGCCGTGGTTCGAGCGCATGGAGGCGCGCCTCGACATCTCCCCGTGGCCGGTGCCTCCCAACGAGAACAACGACCTGCTGCGGCGCGGCTGCGAGAGGCTGGGCATCCCCGCGGGCGCCATCCGCCGCAACGTGAAGGGCTGCTGGAACCTCGGCTACTGCGGCATGGGCTGCCCCACCAACGCCAAGCAGTCGATGCTCGTCACGACGCTGCCCGGCGCGCTGGCCAGGGGCGCGACGCTGGTGCAGCGCGCGCGGCTCGAGCGCCTCGAACGCCAGGGCGATCGCATCGTCGCGGCGCACGCGCGGCCCGTGGCCGGCACGGGATCGGCCCCGGGCGCGGCGCGGCTGCGGCTCGTCGCGAGGCACTACGTGCTGTCCGCGGGCGCCATCGGCAGCCCGGCCATCCTGCTGCGAAGCGCCCTGCCCGATCCGCACGAGCTGGTGGGGCGCCGCACGTTCCTGCACCCCACCGTGGTGTCGGCGGCGGTGATGCCCGGCCGCGTGGACGGCCACGCCGGCGCGCCCCAGTCGGTGTATTCCGACCACTTCCTCGACAGCGTCCCGGTCGACGGCCCGGTGGGCTACAAGCTCGAGGTGCCGCCGCTGCACCCGATCCTGGCCGGCATCACGCTTCCGGGATACGGCCAGGCGCACGCCTCCCTCATGGCCGCGTTCCCGAACCTGCAGGTGGTGATCGCGCTGCTGCGCGACGGGTTCCACGAGCGCTCGCCCGGCGGGCGCGTGCGGCTGCGGAGCGACGGCTCGCCGGAACTGGACTACCCGCTGGACGACTTCCTCTTCGAGGGCATGCGCCGCGCCTACCTCACGATGGCCGAGATCCAGTTCGCCGCGGGCGCGGCGCAGGTGATGCCGCTGCACGAGGACGCCGCACCGGTCACGGGCTGGGCCGCCGCGCGCGAGGCCATCGCCGCCCTGCCCATGGCGCCCCTGCACCCGCGCGTGGTGAGCGCGCACGTGATGGGCGGCTGCCCGATGGGGCCCGACGCGAGCCGCGCCGTGGTGGACGAACGCGGCCGCCACCATCTCGTGGGCAATCTCTCGGTGCACGACGGCTCGGTGTTCCCCACGAGCCTGGGCGCCAACCCGCAGCTCTCGATCTACGCGTTCGCCGCGCGCTTCGCCCGCGGGCTCGCGGAATCGCTCTCGCCCCGCGCGCGCGCCTGAGGCCCCCGCCCGGCCGATATACTGGCCGCTGGCGGGGCCCCGCCGGCACCCGCCTCCCTCTTGCCACGAGCAGGAAAGGAGATGCCATGGGCGACATGATCGCTCTCGAGCGGCGGCACGCGGCGCGAAACTACGATCCGCTCCCCGTGGTCCTGGTGGAGGGCCGCGGTGCCTGGGTGACGGACGAGCGCGGCGCGCGCTACCTGGACATGCTGTCCGCGTATTCCGCGGTGAGCTTCGGCCACGCGCACCCGCGCCTCGTGGCGGCGCTCTCGCGCCAGGCCTCGCGACTGGCCGTCACTTCGCGCGTGTTCCACAACGACCGCCTGCCCCCGTTCCTCGCCCGCCTGTGCGAGCGCACCGGGATGGACCGCGCCCTGCCCATGAACACGGGCGCGGAAGCGGTGGAGACCGCCATCAAGTGCGTGCGCAAGTGGGGTCACGTGGCGCGCGGCATCCCCGACGGGCAGTCGAGGATCGTCGTGTGCGACGGCAACTTCCACGGCCGCACGACCACCGTCGTGGGCTTCTCGTCGGAGTCGCAGTACCGGCGCGGCTTCGGGCCGTTCGGCGGCGGCTTCGTGGTCGTGCCCTTCGGTGACGCCGACGCCCTCGAGGCCGCGATCGACGAGCGCACCGTGGCCTTCCTCGTCGAGCCCGTGCAGGGCGAGGCGGGCATCGTCGTGCCCCCGCCCGGCTACCTCGCCCGGTGCGCGCGGATCTGCCGCCGCCGCGGCGTGCTGCTCGTCGCCGACGAGGTGCAGACCGGCCTGGGACGCACGGGCCGCTTCCTCGCCTGCGAGCACGACGGCGTGCGGCCGGATGGCCTGGTCCTGGGCAAGGCGCTGGGCGGTGGCCTCGTGCCCGTCTCGGCATTCCTCGCCCGGGAGGACGTGATGGGCGTGCTCGAGCCCGGCGACCACGGGAGCACGTTCGGCGGCAACCCGCTCGCCGCGGCCGTCGGCCTCGAGGCGCTCGACGTTCTCGAGGACGAGCGCCTCGCGGAGCGGGCGGCCCGGCTCGGAGATCGCCTGGTGGAGGGGCTGCGCGCCATCGACTCGCCGCTGGTGCGGGAGGTGCGCGGCCTCGGGCTGCTCGCCGGACTGGACATCGACCCCGGGCAGGCCGGCGCGCGGTCCGTGGTGGACGCGCTGCTCGCCCGCGGCATCCTCAGCAAGGACACGCGCGGCACCGTCGTCCGGTTCGCGCCGCCGCTGGTGGTGGACCGGCAGGACCTCGACTGGTCGCTCGACCGCGTGCGCGAGGCGCTGGACGAGGTGGCCGCGGCTAGGTCCCGTGCACCGGGGCGTTCTTGACCTCGCGCCGGAGGACCTTGCCCACGTTGGTCTTGGGCAGCTCCTTCCAGAACTCGACGATCTTCGGGATCTTGTAGCCCGTGAGGTTCCTGCGGCAGTGCTCGAGGACGGCCTCGCGCGTGAGGGCCGGGTCCTTGCGCACGATGACCAGGCGCACCACCTCGCCGGACTTGTCGTCGGGCGCGGCCACCGCGCAGACCTCCAGCACGCCCGGCATCATCGCCACGACGTCCTCGACCTCGTTGGGGTACACGTTGAAGCCCGAGACGAGGATCATGTCCTTCTTTCGGTCGACGATGCGCACGTAGCCGCGCTCGTCCATGGCGCCGATGTCGCCGGTGCGGAAGGCGCCGTCGGGGAACATCACCTTCGCGGTCTCGTCCGGGCGGTTCCAGTAGCCCTTCATCACCTGCGGCCCGGCGATGCAGATCTCGCCCGTCTGCCCCACGGGCAGCGGGTTCCCGTCGTCGTCGCGGATGGACACCACCGTCGAGGGCAGCGGCAGGCCCGCCGTGCCGTTGTACGTCGCCCCCTTGACCAGCGGATTGATGCAGGCCCCGGGCGAGGTCTCCGTGAGGCCGTACGCCTCGACGAGCGGCGTCTTCGTGACCTCCATCCAGCGCTCGGCCACCGCCCGCTGCACGGCCATCCCGCCGCCCAGCGTCATCTTGAGGTGCGAGAAGTCGAGCGAGCCGAACCCGGGCGTGTGCAGCAGCGCGTTGAAGAGCGTGTTGACCCCGGTGATGGCGGTGAACCGGTGCCGGCCCAGCTCGGCGACGAAGGCCGGCAGGTCGCGCGGGTTGGGGATGAGCACGTTCTTCGCGCCGAACTTCATGAAGGTGAGGCAGTTCCCGGTGAGCGCGAAGATATGGTAGAGCGGCAGCGCCGTGATCACGGTCTCGCGCCCGTCCTCCAGGCCCGTGCCCACCCACGTGGAGACCTGCAGGAGGTTGCCCACCAGGTTGCCGTGCGTGAGCATCGCGCCCTTGGAGACCCCGGTGGTCCCGCCGGTGTACTGCAGGAAGGCGATGTCCTCCAGGTCCAGCGGCGGCGGCGCCAGGCGCATCGACCGCCCGGCGGCCAGGGCCCGCCGGAACGGCACGGCTGCCGGCAGCGAGAAGGCGGGCACCGCCTTCTTCACGTGGCGCACCACGAGGTTCGCGACCAGGCCCTTGGGAAACCCCAGCAGGTCGCCGACGCGGGCCACGACCACGGTCTTCACCTTGGTGCGCCCGATCGCCTCCTCGAGCGTGTGCGCGAAGTTCTCGAGGATCACGATGGCCTCGGCACCCGAGTCGTTCAGCTGGTGCTCCAGCTCGCGGGCCGTGTAGAGCGGGTTGCAGTTGACCCCGATGAGCCCGGCCCGCAGGGCCCCGAAGATGGCCACGGGGTACTGCAGGAGGTTGGGCATCATGAACGCGATGCGCGCCCCCTTCGCCAGGCCGGCACCGTTCTGCAGCCAGGCGCCGAAGTCCGTCGACAGCCGGTCCAGCTCGCGGTAGCTCATCTCGCGCCCCAGGCACGAGAACGCCGGCAGGTCCGGGAACCGGGCGCAGCTCGTCTCGAGGATGTCGCGGATGCTGTGGAAGTCGCCGAAGTCGATCTCCGGCGGGACGCCGGGCGGGTAGGACTGGAGCCAGGGTTTCTGCATTCTCTCCTCGCGATCGCCCGGGGCTCGTCGTCCCCGGTGTCTCGGCGCGGGTGCGCCCTTTCAGGGCCGGCCTCCCGCCGGCGCGGCCAGTCTAC
The DNA here is from genome assembly GCA_029781595.1 of Pseudomonadota bacterium. Taxonomy (GTDB): domain Bacteria; phylum Pseudomonadota; class Gammaproteobacteria; order Burkholderiales; family Usitatibacteraceae; genus FEB-7. Next base: position 12,661 of record JAKOWJ010000130.1, read on the forward strand.
CGCAGGCCCGCCGGGCGCGAGGCAAGAATAGTGTGATTGCTCTAATCCTCGCGCCTAGACTCGCCTTCATGAAGCCGCAGGCGCGCCCGTCGGGGGCGTGCCCGGACGCCGACAGGAGGATCCCATGGCAACCACCCGCAAGCAGAAGCCCCGCGCGCGCAAGCCCGCAGCGGACAACGAGTTCGCCCAGGCCGTCACCCAGTCCGCCCAGAAGATCTGGCTCGCGGGGCTGGGAGCCTTCGCCCGCGCCCGCACCGAGGGCGACCGGCTCTTCGACCTGCTGGTCGAGCAGGGCAAGGTGCTGCGCTCGAAGAGCGAGCAGGCCGCCGACCAGGCCCTGAAGACCGTGCGCTCGCAGGCCGACGCGACGCTCACCACGGCCCAGGGCAAGTGGGACAAGCTCGAGCAGGTCTTCGAGGACCGCGTCTCGCGCTCGCTCAACCGGCTCGGCGTGCTCACCAACAAGGACGTCGAGACGCTGGCCCGCCAGGTGGCCGACCTCAACGAGAGCGTGCGCGCCCTGATGGGCGGCGCGCCCGCCGCCAAGCGCAAGGCGCCGGCGCGCAAGAAGGCGCCCGCCCGCCGCAAGCCGGCCGCGCGCAAGGCGAAGTGATCCCGGGAGGCCCCGGCCTCCCCCCAGGCTCCTCCTCCATCCTTGTCCGCGCCCCGGCGCCCGCCGGGGACCGAAGGATGTTCGAAGGCCCGCGGCTGCGCCGCGGGCCTTTTTTTCACGCCCGCGTCACGCGCTCGACGAGCTTCACGTAGGCCTTCATCGCCTCGTCGGCCGAAAGGCCCCTGATCTTGGCCCACGCCTCGTACTTGGCGCGGTTCACGAAGTCCGTGAACCCCGGCTTCTCGCCCTGGACGTCGCCCTCCGTCGCCTGCTTGTAGTGGGCGTAGAGCTTGAGCTTGAG
>JAKOWJ010000144.1 GCA_029781595.1 Pseudomonadota bacterium
TTCGCCAAGGGGCGCCTGGCCTGGCAGTCGGGTCCCAAGGACCTCCTCGAGCCCGCGCAGTCCTTCACGCTGCACTCGCTGGGCCGCGACCTCGACGGCAGCGGCCAGCCGCAGCTGCACTTCTCGGCGTTCACGGGCGGCGCGCACTGCTGCACCACGCACTACGTCTACCGGCTCAAGCCCTCGGTGCGGCGCCTGGCCGTCTATCCCGCGCACAACGTGGGCGGCACGGACTTCACCGACCTGCCGGGCCGCAAGACGCCGATCATGATCTCCGCGGACGATTCCTCGGCCACGGTGTTCGCGCCGTACTCCAACTCCTACTTCCCGCTCGTGGTGCTGGAGGTCTCGCCCAAGGGCCGCTTCCAGTTCGCGCAGGACCTCATGCGCACCCGCCTGCCCGGCATGCCGCCGCCCGTGTGCGGGCAGCCGGCGGCCACGGCCAATCCCTGGCTGAAGGAGCGCTGCAGCGAGTTCACGGGCGCCAAGCGCAAGGCGCGCACGGCGGAGATCCAGGCGAAGCTTCGCGAGATCAAGCTCTCGCGCTCCACGCAGAAGGTGGACTGGGACGACTACGCGGCCACGGGCGTGCTCTCCGCGGTGGCCGCCGAGATGAACCGATACGCCTACACCGGCTTCGCGGCGGCGGGCCGCAACTGGCTGGAAACGGTCTGGCCCGGCAACGACGAGGTGAAGGTGATGTTCCTCGCGAAGCTGCGCGAGACGCACCAGAGAAGCGTCTTCGCCGACGAGCTGCGGCTGCTCGCCACCGACACGCGCTAGGGCCGTCCCGCCCCTGCCGGCGGCCGGTTGGTGCACTGCACAAACCGGGCCGTCGGAGTAGAATCCGGGTTCCTTTCCGGTTTCCCGCAGAAGACCCTTTTCCGTGTCCCTCATCGTCCAGAAGTACGGCGGCACCTCCATGGGCAGCCCCGAGCGCATCCGCGAGGTCGCGCGCCGGGTCGAGCGCTTCGTGAAGGAAGGCCACCAGGTCGTCGTCGTCGTCTCGGCCATGTCCGGCGAGACCAACCGCCTCCTCGCCCTGGCGAAGGAGCTCAACCCCGATCCGGACCCGCGCGAGATCGACGTCATCGCCTCCACCGGCGAGCAGGTGTCGATCGGGCTGCTCAGCCTCGCCCTGCACCGCCTGGGCGTGAAGGCGAGGAGCTACACCGGCTTCCAGGTGCGCATCCTCACCGACGACGCGTACTCGAAGGCGCGCATCCTCTCGATCGACGAGGACAACATCCGCCGCGATCTCGCCGCCGGCAACGTGGTGGTGGTGGCCGGCTTCCAGGGCATCGACGACAAGGGCAACATCACCACCCTGGGCCGCGGCGGCTCGGACACGACGGGCGTCGCGCTGGCCGCGGCGCTCATGGCCGACGAGTGCCAGATCTACACGGACGTGGACGGCGTCTACACGACGGACCCGCGCGTGGTGCCCGAGGCGCGGCGCCTGGACACCATCACCTTCGAGGAGATGCTCGAGCTCGCCTCGCTGGGCTCGAAGGTGCTGCAGATCCGCTCCGTGGAATTCGCGGGCAAGTACCGCGTGAAGCTCCGGGTGCTCTCGTCGTTCACCGACGTGAACTCCACCGACATGGGCACCCTCATCACCTTCGAGGAAGACCAGAACATGGAACAGGCCATCATCAGCGGCATCGCCTTCAACCGGGACGAGGCCAAGATCACGGTCGTGGGCGTGCCCGACCGGCCCGGCGTCGCCTTCGCCATCCTCGGGCCGGTGGCCGACGCCAACATCGACGTGGACATGATCATCCAGAACGCCTCCATCGAGGGGCTCACGGACTTCTCGTTCACCGTGCAGCGCGGCGAGTTCAAGCGCGCCATGGCGATCCTGGAGAACGAGGTGAAGCCCGCCATCGGCGCGCGCGCCATCGTGGGCGACGACCGCATCGCCAAGGTCTCGCTCGTGGGCATCGGCATGCGCACGCACGCGGGCATCGCCTCCAAGATGTTCCGCTCGCTGGCCGACGAGCGCATCAACATCCAGATGATCTCCACCTCCGAGATCAAGACCTCGGTGGTGGTCGACGAGAAGTACATGGAGCTCGCTGTGCGCGTGCTCCACAAGGTCTTCGAGCTGGAGAAGCCCGCCGCCGAAGAGAAGATGAAGGCCTGACCCGGAAACCGGGGACCGTCCCCGGTTTCGCGCTGCACGAACACGAAATCGGGGACAGTCCCCGATTTCTTTTTCGGGAGACCCCATGAAGCGCCTCCTCGCCGCCCTCGCCATGACCGCCCTCACCGTCCACGCCGCTCCCGCCACCGAGCCCGACGACCCGTACCTGTGGCTCGAGGACGTGGACGGGGCCCGGGCCATGGCGTGGGTGAAGGCCGAGGACGCGAAGAGCAAGCCGGTGATCGAATCGGCCGCCGGGTTCAAGCCGCTGCTGGAGAAGTTCACCGCCGTGGCCAATTCGCGCGAGCGCATCCCGGCCATCGCCAAGGCGGGCGACTACGTCTACAACTTCTGGCAGGACGCTTCCAACCCCCGCGGCCTGTGGCGGCGCACGACGCTCGCCGAGTACCGCAAGGCCGCGCCGGCGTGGGAGACGGTGCTGGACCTGGACAAGCTCTCGGCGGCCGAGGGCAAGCAGTGGGCCTGGAAGGGCGCCACCTGCCTGTATCCCGAGTACGAGCGCTGCCTCGTCTCGCTCTCGCCCGGCGGCGGCGACGCCGTGGAGGTGCGCGAGTTCGACCTGCCGCGCAAGGCCTTCGTCACCGGCGGCTTCTTCCTGCCGCAGTCCAAGGGCGGCGTGGAGTGGATCGACCGCGACACGATCTACGCCTCGCGCGACTTCGGCCCCGGCACGCTCACGCGCTCGGGCTACCCGCGGCAGGTGCGCCGCATCACGCGCGGGGCGGATCCCGCCAGGGCCCCGGTCGTGCTGGAGATCGCCGAGGCGGACCTGGGCGCCTGGCCCACGGTGGTGCACGAGATGGACTCGCGCGTCGAGATGGTGACGCGCGTCATCTCCACGCGCCGCGCCGAGACCTTCGTGGTGCTGGGCGGCAAGCTCGTGCGCCTGGACCTGCCGGAGACCGTGGACGCCTCGGTCGCGGGCGGCACGCTCTACGTGCGCCTGCGCGAGGACTGGAAGCCCGCCGGCACGGCCTACGCCGCCGGCTCGCTGCTGGCCACCGGCCTGGACCGCTTCCTCGCGGGCGGCCGCGACTTCGACACGCTCTTCTCGCCGTCGGCGCGCGTCTCGCTCGAGGCCTTCGCGCCGATGAAGTCGATGGTGCTGCTCACGCTGCTCGACAACGTGGCGAGCCGGCTGGTGGAGGTGCGCCGCGAGGGCAAGGGCTGGGCGCGCCGCGACGTGGCCGCGCCGAAGCTCGTGACGCTCTCGGCCCGCGCGCTGGACCGCCGCGAGTCCGACGACTACCAGCTCTACGTGACGGGCTTCACCACCCCCACCTCGCTCTACCTCGCCCACGGCGGCTCGGACGGGCGCGAGCTGCTCAAGAAGCTGCCGGACTTCTTCGACGCCTCCGGGCTCGTGGTCACGCAGCACGAGGCCACCTCGAAGGACGGCACGAAGATCCCGTACTTCCAGGTGATGCGCCGGGACGCGAAGCTGGACGGCGCGAATCCCACGATCCTCTACGGCTACGGCGGCTTCGAGATCTCGATGGTGCCCAACTACTCGGCCTTCGTCGGCAACGGCTGGCTCGCCAAGGGCGGCGTCTGGGTGCTGGCCAACCTGCGCGGCGGCGGCGAGTTCGGGCCGGCGTGGAACCAGGTGGCGCGCCGCGAGGGCCGGCACCTCGTGTACGAGGACTTCGCGGCGGTGGCCGAGGACCTCATCGCGCGCAAGGTCACCTCGCCCCCGAAGCTCGGCATCCTGGGCGGCAGCCAGGGGGGCCTTCTCGTCACCGCGACGATGCTCCAGTACCCGAAGCTCTTCGGCGCGGTGGTGGCGGCGGTGCCGCTCATGGACATGAAGCGCTACCACAAGCTGCTGGCGGGCGCCTCGTGGATGGGCGAGTACGGCGACCCGGACAAGCCCGAGGACTGGGCCTTCATCTCCAAGTACTCGCCGTACCAGAACGTGAAGCCCGGCCAGCCCTACCCGAAGATCCTCATCACGACCTCCACGCGCGACGACCGCGTGCACCCGGGCCACGCGCGCAAGATGGCCGCGCGCATGCAGGAGATGGGCTACGACGCCATGTACTTCGAGTACACGGAGGGCGGGCACGGCTCGGGGACGACGCCGGCGCAGACGGCCTACACCTGGGCCTTCATCTACACGTTCCTGGCGAAGTCGCTGATGTAGCGGGCCGCCGGGCCGCCCGAACTTCCGGCCGGCGGGGGGCCGGATTGGGGTAGAATTCGCCTTCCCGGAGAGATGACCGAGTGGCCGAAGGTGGCGCCCTGCTAAGGCGTTATGTGGGCTTAAACCTGCATCGAGGGTTCGAATCCCTCTCTCTCCGCCACAGTCCCCCGCGAGACGGCCCCGAAAGGGGCCGTCCCGTTTTCGCCCCCCGCCGCTACGGCCGCAGGTCGAACCGGTCCGCGTCCATCACCTTCGCCCACGCCGCGACGAAGTCGTCTACGAACTTGCGGCGGTTGTCGTCCTGCGCGTACACCTCCGCATAGGCACGCAGGATCGAGTTCGACCCGAACACCAGGTCCACCCGCGTCGCGGTCCACTTCGCCTTGCCGGACTTGCGCTCGACCACGTCGTAGAGGTTCGCCCCCTTCGGCACCCACGTGTACGCCATGTCGGTGAGGTTCACGAAGAAGTCGTTCGTGAGCGCGCCGGCGCGGTCCGTGAAGACGCCGTGCCTCGTGCCGCCGTGGTTGGCGCCCAGCACGCGAAGGCCTCCCACCAGCACCGTCATCTCCGGGGCCGTGAGGCCCATGAGCTGGGCGCGGTCGAGCAGCAGTTCCTCCGGCATCACCGCGTAGTCCTTCTTCACCCAGTTGCGGAAGCCGTCGTGGATCGGCTCGAGCGGCGCGAAGGACTCCGCGTCGGTCTGCGCCGCGGTGGCATCCCCCCGGCCCGGCGAGAAGGGCACCTTCACGTCGAACCCCGCCGCCTTCGCGGCCTGCTCGACGCCGACGTTGCCGGCCAGCACGATCACGTCCGCGACGCTGGCGCCCGAGTCCTTCGCGATGCCCTCGAGGACCTTCAGCACCTTCGCCAGGCGCGGCGGCTCGTTGCCTTCCCAGTCCTTCTGCGGCGCGAGCCGGATGCGCGCGCCGTTGGCGCCGCCTCGCATGTCCGAACCCCGGAAGGTGCGCGCGCTGTCCCACGCCGTCGCGACCATCTCGGTCACGGAAAGGCCGCTCGCGGCGATCTTCGCCTTGACGGCCGCCACGTCGATCTTCGCGTTGCCCGCGGGCACCGGGTCCTGCCAGATGAGGTCTTCCTTCGGCACCTCGGGCCCGATGTACCGGACCTTCGGCCCCATGTCGCGGTGGGTGAGCTTGAACCACGCCCTCGCGAACGTCTCCGTGAAGTACGCGGGGTCCGTGTGGAAGCGCTCCGAGATCTTGCGGTAGGCCGGGTCCATCTTCATGGCCATGTCCGCGTCGGTCATGATCGGCTTCTGGCGTCTCTTGGGGTCCTCGGCGTCGACCGGCATGTCGGCCTCGGCGATGCTCACCGGCTCCCACTGCCACGCGCCGGCGGGGCTCTTCTTCAGCTCCCACTCGTGGTTCAGCAGCATGTCGAAGTAGCCGTTGTCCCACTTCGTCGGGCGCGTCGTCCAGGCGCCCTCGAGGCCGCTGGTCACCGAGTCGCGGCCGACGCCGCGGGTCGCGTGGTTCATCCAGCCCAGGCCCTGCTCGGCGATGTCCGCGCCCTCGGGCGCCGGGCCCAGGTTGGCCGCGCTGCCGTTGCCGTGCGCCTTGCCGACGGTGTGGCCGCCGGCGGTGAGGGCGACGGTCTCCTCGTCGTTCATGGCCATGCGCTTGAAGGTCTCGCGCACGTCGCGGGCGGTCCGGAGCGGGTCGGGCTTGCCGTCGACGCCCTCGGGGTTCACGTAGATGAGGCCCATCATCACGGCGGCGAGCGGGTTCTCCAGCTCCCGGTCGCCGGTATAGCGGCTGTCGGGGTTGTCCGTCGGCGCGAGCCACTGCTTTTCTGAGCCCCAGTAGATGTCGTGCTCGGGGTGCCAGATGTCCTCGCGCCCGAAGCCGAAGCCGAAGGTCTTCAGGCCCATGGACTCGTAGGCGACGTTGCCCGCGAGGATGATGAGGTCCGCCCAGCTCAGGCGGTTGCCGTACTTCTTCTTGATGGGCCAGAGCAGGCGCCGCGCCTTGTCGAGGTTGGCGTTGTCGGGCCAGGAGTTCAGCGGCGCGAAGCGCTGGTTGCCGGTGCCGGCGCCACCGCGGCCGTCGGCCGTGCGGTACGAGCCGGCCGCGTGCCAGGCCATGCGGATCATGAGCCCGCCGTAGTGGCCCCAGTCGGCCGGCCACCAGTCCTGGCTGTCGGTCATCAGGGCCGTGAGGTCCTTCTTGAGCGCCTGGAAGTCGAGCTTGCGCACTTCCTCGCGGTAGGCGAAGCCCTTGAGGGGGTTCGTCCTGGTGTCGTGCTGGGCCAGGATCTCCAGGTTCAGGGCCTTGGGCCACCACTGCATCGTCGGCCTGCCCGCGGCGGTGTTGCCGCCGTGCATGACGGGACACTTCATTTCGTTCGGCATGAGTCGCTCCTTCCTCGGTGAGATGCGGCAAGGTCGACTCTAGGAGCCGGGGAGCGATCAGTCCAATTTATTGTGCCGATGATATCGATAGCCGCAGTCACTAGACCCTGCCGGGGGCAGGGACTTGCCGGCGGCCGGGGCGCGAGGCGCGCGCGAAAGCGCGAAGCCCCGCCGGGGCGGGGCCTCGCGGGTGGCGGGGAAGGCCTCAGGCCTTGGTGACGTGCGGGGCCGGGTCGAGGTACACGCCGCGCGTGTCGACGATGAGCGGCGCGTGCTCGAGGATGAGGCGGTAGTCGAACTTCGCGTGGTCCGTGGCCAGCAGGACCAGGTCGTACGAGGCGAGGGTCGCCGCGTCCAGCGGCACGCTCTTCAGGTCGAAGCAGTAGCGGCGCATGCGCGGGAACTCGGGCACGTGCGGGTCGGAATAGTCCACGCGCGCGCCCTTGGCGGCGAGCAGCTCCATCATCTCCACGGCCGGCGACTCGCGCACGTCGCCCACGTCCTTCTTGTAGGCGAGGCCCAGCACCAGCACGCGGCTGCCGCGCACGGCCTTGCCGCGCTCGTTGAGCGCCTCGACCGCCTTGCCCACCACCCAGTGCGGCATGGCGCTGTTGATCTCGCCGGCCAGCTCGATGAA
>JAKOWJ010000148.1 GCA_029781595.1 Pseudomonadota bacterium
CGAGCGAGTCGTACAGCGTGGGCGCCAGCGCGTCCAGGAAGTAGTCGAAGTCCACGCGCGCGAAGTCGTGCGACTGGTAGAGCGTCTGGTGGATGAGCGACATGGAGCGCACGCGGTTCTGGCTGTCGCGAAGCGTCTCGCGCACGCGCGCGTCGGCCGAGCGGGCCGCCTGGAGGTCCAGCAGGCTGTGGATCACCTGCAGGTTGTTCTTCACGCGGTGGTGCACCTCCGCCAGCAGCAGCTCCTTCTCCTCCAGGCTGCGGCGCACGCTCTCCTCGCGCTCGCGCCGCTCCGTGATGTCGACGATGGCCGAGAGCACCAGCGTGCCGTCCTCGCCCTCGAAGGGATTGAGGCCGATCTCCACCGGGAACTCCGTGCCGTCGCGCCGCCGCGCGTAGAGCTCGCGCCCCTCGCCCATGGCGCGGGCCCGCGGGCTCGCGAGGAAGCCCTGGCGGAAGCCGGGGTGCGCCCCCCGGAAGCGCTCGGGGACGAGGATGTCCAGGCCGCGGCCCACCAGCTCCTCGCGCGCGTAGCCGAACATGGCCTCGGCCTGCGCGTTGACCAGCGCCACGCGCCCGTCGGCGTCCGCGACGATCACGGCGAGCGGCACGCGGTCCAGGCTGGCGGCCAGGAGGTCGAGGGTCCGGCGGGAACGGGCGGCGGCGGCCGGCTCGGGGGCGTTCGGCATGGCGGGGCGCATGGGGGGCGGTGGGAAAACTCTAACACCGAACAGTAACCGGGACCGTTACATGCCCACAGAGTTCGCGGGGTCATCGCGCCGGCGGTCCGCCATCCCCGCGCCATCCCCGGCCCGGTCTTTTCCACAATGGCGCAGGCACGGGGAAATCGACCCGCGCGCCCGGTAAAATGGCGGATTCGCCAAGAGAACGACCCCGCATGGCTTCCCGCTACGACGAACGCTCCATCCGGGTGCTCAAGGGCCTCGAGCCCGTCAAGGAGCGCCCGGGGATGTACACCCGCACCGACACCCCGCTGCACATCATCCAGGAGGTGGTGGACAACGCCGCCGACGAGGCCCTGGCCGGCGCCGCCCGCGCCATCACCGTGACGCTGCACGCCGACCGCTCCGTGAGCGTCGAGGACGACGGCCGCGGCATCCCCGTGGGCCCGCACCCGGAGGAGAAGGTGCCCACCGTGGAGGTGGTCTTCACGCGCCTGCACGCCGGCGGCAAGTTCGACAAGCGCGCGGGCGGCTCGGCCTACGCGTTCTCCGGCGGCCTGCACGGCGTGGGCGTGTCGGTCACCAACGCGCTCTCCCGGCGCCTGGAGGTGAGCGTGAAGCGCGAGGGCGCGCTCTGGACCATGGCCTTCGAGGCCGGCTTCGTCGTCGAGAAGCTGAAGAAGGCCGGGAGCGTGCCGGCCCGCCAGACGGGCACCCTGGTGCGCGCCTGGCCGGACGCGAAGTACTTCGACGCCGACCGCATCCGCCGCCCCGAGCTCGAGCACCTGCTGCGCGCCAAGGCCGTGCTGCTGCCGGGCCTCGCCATGCACCTGGTGGACGAGGCCTCGGGCGAGACGCGCGAGTGGAAGTACGAAGGCGGCATGGCCGCGTACCTGCGCGAGAGCCTCGCGGGCGAGGAGGGCGTGGCGAGCCCCGTGGTGGTGGGCGAGTCGTACGTCGCCGCCGGCGACCCGCTCTTCGCCGAGGGCGAGGGCGCGGCCTGGGCACTGGCCTGGGTGGAGGGCGGCGGCGGGGGCGAGTCCTACGTGAACCTCATCCCCACCGTGGAGGGCGGCACGCACGAGTCGGGCCTGAAGAGCGGCGTCTTCGAGTCCATCCGCGAGTTCTGCCTGCACCACGAGCTGCTGGCGCGCGGCGTCGCGCTGCAGACCGAGGACGTGTGGAAGAACCTGCGCTTCGTGCTCTCCGTGCGCCTGCTCGACCCGCAGTTCCAGGGCCAGACCAAGGCCAAGCTCAACTCGCGCGACGCCGTGAAGCTCGTCGCCTCGCGCCTGAAGGACCCGCTGGACGCCTGGCTCAACCAGCACGTGGAGGACGGCAAGCGCATCGCCGAGCTCGCCATCCGCGCCGCGGTGGCGCGCCAGAAGGCCGGCAAGGCCGCCGAGAAGCGCCGCGGCTCGGGCGTCGCGGTGCTGCCCGGCAAGCTCACCGACTGCGAGAGCGAGGAGACCGCGCGCAACGAGCTCTTCCTCGTGGAGGGCGATTCCGCGGGCGGCTCGGCGCGGCAGGGGCGCGACCGGCACTTCCAGGCGATCCTGCCGCTGCGCGGCAAGATCCTCAACACCTTCGAGGTCGACCCCTCGCAGATCTACGCCAACAACGAGGTGCACGACATCGCGGTGGCCCTGGGCATCGAGCCGCACGCCATCGGCGAGGCCGCCAAGGCGCTCGCGGGCCTGCGCTACGGCAAGGTGATCATCATGGCCGACGCCGACGTGGACGGCTCGCACATCCAGACGCTGCTGCTCGCGCTCTTCTTCCGCCACTTCCCGGGCCTGCTCGCCCGCGGCCACATCCACGTCGCCCAGCCCCCGCTCTACTGCGTGAAGGTCGAGGCGCAGGGCAAGAGCCGGCCGGAGCGGCGCCTGTACGCCCTCGACGAGGCCGAGCGCGACGCCATCCTCGTCAAGCTCGCCGACGAGAAGGTGCGCGAGAGCGCCATCCACGTCGGCCGCTTCAAGGGCCTGGGCGAGATGAACCCCGAGGAGCTTCGCGAGACCACCATGAGCCCCGACACGCGCCGCCTGCTGCCCCTCGCGCTCTCCGAGGCCGCGCTCGCCGACACGCGCAAGGTCTTCACGCTCCTCATGGGCAAGGGCGAGGCCGCCTCGCGCCGCTCGTGGATGGAGGAGCGCGGCAACCTCGTGGAGGCGGACATCTGATGCGAGCCGCGCGCGAAGCGGCAATGCCGCTCCGGCGAGTCGGGTTCCCACGGGACCGTGCAGCATCGTTTTGGGGAGCCGCGGGTGGGACGTGCGTTTTTTCGGTTTCCGGCCGAATGAACGTGCTTCCGGCGTCGACTCCGGGGACACTTCGACAGAGGTCCGGACATCGTCGCCCGACGCAATTTGACTCGGCCGGAAACCGAAAAAACGCACGTCCCACCCACGGCTCCCTCCGCGCCTGCGCGACGCGTCGCCAGGAGTCCACGCACCGCGCGCCTTCCCCGACGCGTCGCCAGGAGTCCACGCACCGCGCGCCTTCCCCGACGCATCGCCTCGAGTGTCGGCACCGACCAATTTTCGAGAAACGATGACCATGCTCGACGACAAGACACCGGACCTCTTCGACGCGCCGCCGCCGTCGCCGCCGCCGCCCCGACCGGGAACGCCGCCGGGTGACGGCGAGGGCGACCTCGCGCGCTTCGCCGAGAGCGCCTACCTCGCCTACGCGATGAGCGTGGTGAAGGGGCGCGCGCTGCCCGCCGTGGAGGACGGGCAGAAGCCCGTGCAGCGCCGCATCCTGTACGCGATGCGCGAGCTGGGCAACCGCCACGACGCGCCGTTCAAGAAGTCCGCGCGCATCGTGGGCGACGTGATCGGCAAGTTCCACCCGCACGGCGACTCGGCGGTGTACGAGGCCGCGGTGCGCATGGCGCAGGACTTCACGCTGCGCTACCCGCTGGTGCAGGGGCAGGGCAACTTCGGCTCGCGCGACGGCGACGGCGCGGCGGCCATGCGCTACACGGAGGTGCGCCTGACGGCGTTCGCCGAGGAGATCCTGCTCGACGAGCTGGACCGCGGCACGGTGGACTTCGCGCCCACCTACGACGGCTCGCTGGAGGAGCCGCGCCTGCTGCCGGCGCGCCTGCCGGTGGCGCTGCTCAACGGCGCCTCGGGCATCGCGGTGGGCATGGCCACGGAGATCCCGCCGCACAACCTGCGCGAGATGGTGGCCGCGTGCTCGGTGGCGCTCGCCCGGCCGAAGGCGGCGGACGAGGAGATCCTCGCGTCCATTCCGGGGCCGGACTTCCCGGGCGGCGGGCAGGTCATCTCGCCGCCGGAGGAGATCCGCCGCGCCTACGAGACGGGCCGCGGCTCGGTGCGCGTGCGCGCGCGCTGGAGCCTGGAGAAGCTCGCGCGCGGGCAGTACCGCATCGCGGTCACGGAGATGCCGCCCGGCGCCAACTGCGCGCGCGTGCTGGCGGAGATCGAGGAGCTCACCAACCCGAAGCCGCGCGCCGGCAAGAAGTCGGTGTCGGCCGAGGCGCAGGCGCTCAAGGCCGCGGTGCTCGCCGTGCTGGAGAGCGCGCGCGACGACTCGGACCGCGAGCACCCCGTGCGCCTGGTGCTCGATCCGCGGTCCTCGCGCGTGGCGCCCGAGGAGCTCATGAACCTGCTGCTCGCGCACACCTCGCTCGAGTCCAACGCGCCGGTGAACCTCGTGGCCATCGACCGCGAGGGCCGCCCGCGGCAGGCCGGGCTCGCGCACTGGGTGCGGGAATGGGCCGCCTTCCGGCTCGACGCGCTGGAGCGGCGCCTTCGCCACCGCGCGGCGCAGGTGGACGACCGGCTGCACATCCTGGACGGCCGGCTCATCGCCTTCCTCAACATCGACAAGGTGATCAAGGTCATCCGCGGCGCGGACGAGCCCCGGCCCGCGCTCATGGAGAAGTTCTCGCTCACGGAGCGCCAGGCCGAGGACATCCTGGAGATCCGCCTGCGCAGCCTCGCGAGGCTGGAGGGCATCCGCATCGAGCGCGAGATCGCCGAGCTCAAGGCCGAGCGCAAGGAGCTCTCGCGGCTGCTGGAGAGCGAGGCCGCGCGCCGCAGGCTCGCGGTGAAGGAGGTCGCGGCCGACGGCGAGAAGTACGGCGACGCGCGCCGCACCACCATCGAGGCCGCCGAGCGCGCCTCGGCCGCGCCGGTGGAGACGCTCACCGACGAGCCGGTGACGGTGCTGTGCTCGCGCAACGGGTTCCTGCGCACGCGCACGGGCCACGGCGTGGACGCCGCTTCGCTCTCGTGGAAGGAGGGCGACGGGCCCCTGGCCATCCTGGAGACGCGCACCGTGCACCCCATCGTCCTGGTGGGCGCCAACGGGCGCACCTTCACCGTGCGCGCGCTGGACCTTCCCGGCGGCAAGGGCGACGGCGTTCCGGCCACCTCGCTCGTGGAGCTGGCGGGCACCCGCATCGTGGGCGTGCTGGCGGGCGAGCCCGACACGCCCGTGCTCCTGGCCTCGAGCGGCGGCAACGGCCTGCGCTGCCAGCTGAAGGACCTCGTCTCGCGCCAGCGCGCGGGCAAGTCGTTCATGAACGTGGGCGAGGGCGAGAAGTGCATCGCACCCGTGGTGGTGCGCGCCGGCACGGCGGAGGTGGCCGCGCTCTCGGGCGAGGGGCGCCTGCTCGTCTTCCCGCTCGAGGAGGTGAACCTGCTCTCCGGCG
>JAKOWJ010000201.1 GCA_029781595.1 Pseudomonadota bacterium
GCCATCGTGGGCACGTCGGGGGCGAGCGGCGAGCGCTTGCGGCTGGTGACCGCGAGGGCCTTCAGGCGCCCCGACTTCACGTGCGGCATCGAGGTGGTGATGGTGTCGAACATGATGGGCACCTGCCCGCCCAGCACGTCGTTCAGGGCCGGCGCGTTGCCCTTGTAGGGCACGTGCGTCATGTCGAGCTTGGCCAGGTGCTTGAGAAGCTCGCCCGAGAGGTGCGCGCCCGCGCCCGCGCCGCCCGAGGCGTAGGCGAGCTGGCCCGGCTTGGCGCGCGCCATCGCGACGAGCGTCTTCACCGAGTCGATGCCGCTGTTGGGCTGCGTCACCAGGATCAGCGGGATGTAGCCCACGAAGGCGACGGGCGCGAAGTCCTTCTTGCTGTCGTAGGTGAGGTTGGGGTTGAAGATGGGGTTCGTCGCGTGCGCCGTGTAGGCCATCATGATCGTGTAGCCGTCGGGCGCGGACTTCGCGAGCTCGGCGGTGCCGATGGCCGCGCCCGCGCCGGCCTTGTTCTCGATGATCACCGGCACGCCGATGTTGGCGGACATCCTCGCGCCGATGGTGCGCGCGAGCAGGTCCACGCCGCCGCCGGGCGGCACGGGAACGATGAAGCGGATGGCCTTGGCGGGGAAATCCTGGGCCGGGGCGAGCGTCGCGGCGAGCGCCAGAACGGCGCCGAGCAGCGCCCGCGCCCACGTGGAGCGGGTCGTGCGGAACATGTCTTCCTCCCTGGCGGAGCGCCGGCCCGGCGGGCGGGCGGGGCGTCTCGTTATCGGAACCTGCGGCCGGGCCAGTATCGGGGAGGCCTTTCCGCGCTGTCAAAACGCGGGGGGCGAAGTTCCGGAATGCGGAACTACCTCGGCGCGGGGGCCTCCGGCGCGCGCACCAGCCCCCTGGCCTCCGCCCGCGCGAAGTCCAGGAACGCCCGCGCCGCCGCCCCCAGCTTCTTTCCTGCGGGATAGGCGAGATACCAGTGGTTCTCGAGCGGGAAGCCCTCGACGTCCAGGGTGACGAGCCGGGTGGATTCCGGGTCCAACCCGAACGAGTGCTGCGGCATGATCGCGATGCCCAGGCCCGCGAGGATCGACTCCTTGATGGCCTCGTTGCTCGAGAGCTCCAGCCGCACCGGCGGCGCCACGCCGTGCTCGCGGAAGAGTCGCATGGCGATGCGCCGCGCCCCCGAGCCCTCCTCGCGAAGCAGGAACGGCTCGGAAGCGAGCCGCGCGAACGCCACGCGCTTCCTGCCGGCCAGCGGGTGGTCGTCACGCGCGATCACCACGTAGGGGTTGGGCAGCAGTTCCTGGGTCACCACCTCCTCCAGCTCCGGCGCGTCCGGGAAGACGTAGAGGTCGTCCGCGTTGGCGTGCAGCCGCTCGACGAGCGTCT
>JAKOWJ010000207.1 GCA_029781595.1 Pseudomonadota bacterium
CGAGCCTGCCCGCTGGAGAGGCAGACCGGGCGCCCGCGCGATCACGGGGTGGGCGAGGCTGGGCTCGATCGGCCCGTTGCCCGCCTTGCGGCCGTGTGCCGGAAGACCAGCGGCGCGGGCCCTGATCTCTCCCCCGCCGCCCCTTCTTCCGGCGCCGCTCGCAAGGGCACGGCGGCGGGAGAGGGGGAGACGGATCGCTCGACGCCAGACCTGCCGTACCATGCATGGCAGGCAGCCACCGCTCCCGCTCGGCCCACGGCCCCCGAGGTCGCGACCGAGGCGTCGGCGCGCGGCATCATGGAAAACTGGCGTTGGTTGTTGGGGGTGCCGGAGAGCAAACGGCGTGGCGAACGGACCTGACGACAAGATTCCTTCCGGGCGCCTGGGCCGCATCGCGCGACTCGCGAGCATGACTGCCCGCACCGCGAGCGACCTGGCGCTCGGCAAGGCGCGCAAGGCGCTGGGCGACTCGTCCCACGGCCGGGACCGTCAGGCCGCGCTCAAGGTGCTCGAGACGCTCGGCACGATGAAGGGCGCGGCGATGAAGCTCGGCCAGCAGCTGGCGATGCAGGTCGATCACCTGCCGCCCGAGGCCCGAGACGTCGTCGCGAAGCTCTTCGCGCAGGCGCCCGCGATGTCGTTCGAGAAGATCGCCGAGGTGATCGAGGAGGAGCTCGGCGCCCCGCCCGCTCAGGTGTTCGCGCAGTTCGAGCGCGAGCCGCTCGCGTCGGCCTCGCTCGGCCAGGTGCACCGCGCCCGTCTTCCGGACGGGAGGGAGGTGGCGGTCAAGGTGCAGTACCCGGGCGTGGCCGAGGCGCTGCTGGCCGACTTGAAGAACGCGCAGCTCCTGGTGCGCACCTTCAGCGGAGCCAGCCGGGTGTTCTCGTTCGACGCGAACCCCTACTACGAGGAGATCCGGCAGGAGGTCGGCGCCGAGCTCGACTATCTGCGCGAGGCGCGCCTGTCGGAGGAGTACGCGGCGGCGGTCCGCGAGGCGGGCGAGCTGCACGTGCCACGGGTGTTCCCGGACTTCACGACCGACCGCGT
>JAKOWJ010000373.1 GCA_029781595.1 Pseudomonadota bacterium
CGCGCGCCCGGCGCGTGGCCACGCGGCCGATGCCCGCGGGCGGCCCGCCGGCCGGGTACGAGAGGTCCTCGCCGCACTCCGCCACGGGCGGGTTGGCGTTGAGGCGCCGCAGTTCCGCGTTGGTCCCCTCGAGCCAGTGCCGGGCGTCCGGGTCGGCGAGAGGCTCGCGCGACTGGCGGCCCGAGTCGAAGAGCAGCGGCGGCCCGGCGACGAGCACCGCGAACCGGTGGCCCGGCGGGGAAGGTCCCTCGCCGTCGGCGGAGACGAGCAGGCACGAGAGCGCGTCGCAGGCCGGCGCGGGGCCGGGCGCGGGACGGCTCGCCGGCGCGATGGAGTAGAACACGTGGCGTCGCCACGCCCGCCACCAGGTGAAGCGGTCGCGGTCGGCGGTCTCGCCGAGGGCGTCGGCGATGCGGCAGTCCCCCGCCCAGCGCGGGGAGAGGGCGGCCGCGTCCCGCACCGTCGCCGCGAAGGGCGTGTCGGGTATGCGGCCGAAGAGCACGCCCGAGGCATCGGCGCGCCGGAGGGCCGCGTCGGGGTCCCGGCTGCGGCACGCCGGCGCGGCCCACGGCAGGTGGCCCGCATTGGCCGGCTGCGCGGCGTAGTGGCGCAGGCACCCCGCCACCTCCTCGGCCACGCGGCGCATGACGCGCGGCATGAGGTCGTCGTAGGAGACGACCGCGAGCCGGTCGTTCACGCGCACGTTCCCGTCCCGGTCGGCGACGGGCCCCTGGATGAAGCCGTCGCGGTTGAGCGGGCGGCCGGCGTCATCGTTGCGGTCGACGAAGCGCGCGTTGTCCTCGTCGGCGAAGGCGGGGCCGGGCGAGCGGTCCAGGTAGTTCACCGGGTCGCACCTGGGCGTGCGCCACGGCGGGTCCGTGAGGCAGCGCCCGGCGGCATCGCAGTCGCCGCCCTCGCAGCCCCGGGCCTGGAGCACGGGCGCGCCGTCGTTGCCCGACCAGCGTGCGAGCGCCGGGCCCGGCGCGATCACCACGGCGACGGCGCCGCCGCGTCCGGGGTCGTAGGGACTCGCGGAGGTGCCGTCGTGGATCACGGCGCCGGACGCATCGCGCACGGTGATCGTGCCGAGCGCCGACTCCGGCCCCATGTCGAGGCAGGTGGGGCTGGCCGCGCAGTTGAGCAGCCCCTTGTGCTTGCTCGAGACGGCGTACCAGAGGCGTTCGCCGCCGGCGTCCCGGAGGTCCGGCAGCCCCAGCGTCTTCCACGGCAGCCGCCCGAGGCGCTGCCGCTGGCCCGTTTCCCCCGAGAGGGAGCCGCAGGTGGGCTCGGCCCAGCCGTCGTCGTCGAGGTCCGGGCACGGGAGGTAGCCGGGGCCCACGACCTCGTCCACGGGGCGCGCGGTGGCGTGGGCGATGAGCGCCTCGCGGGCCAGGGCCAGCGCGCGGTCGGTGGCCGCGTGCCGCCTCGGGCCGCTGGCGCTGCGGGCGGCCGCCGCCGTGAGGAGGGCGAGCAGCACGAGAGTGGCGAGGATGGCGAGGGCGGCCAGGGCGGCGCCGCGCTGCGGGCGGGCGGTCGGCATCGGGGACCTCCGGGCGGCTTGGGGGATGCCCGGATTTCTACCGGCGCGCGCCCGCGCGGTCGCGCGCGAATCGCCGCCATCGGGGCGCGCCAACCGCTTGACGCGGGCCGCGGCGCGTGGCGCGGCTCAGGGACAGGCGACGGTCGTGAAGGTGACGTCGTTGCCGACCGTGGTGCCGCCGGCGTTCACGGTCTTCGTGCGGTAGTGGTACAGCGTGCCGCAGGCGAGGCCGGTGACCGAGGCGGTGACCGGCCGGTAGCCGTCTCCGTTCGCGACCGTCGCCGGCGTGGCGGCCACGGCCGTGCCGTAGGCCGTGGAGGCGCCGTACTCGAAGGAGACCGTGGTGTCGGTGCCGTGGTCGTCCGCGTAGCCGGAGAAGGTCGCGCTGTCCACGCCGGTGACCATGGCCGCCGACGTGGAGGCGCCGGGCGGGCGAGCCGGACACCGAACCGAATCCGTGTCCGCGAGCGACAGTTCGCAATTGTCCACCGCCACGCTGCAGGCCTTCAGGCCCGCGAGCGTGAGCGACGAGTTCTGGCCGTCGCTGCGCACCAGCGGGCGGATCTCGAGCCGGTCGAAGATCGTGCCCGGTATCGAGGCGAGCAGGCACAGCGACGGGTGGGCGGCGGCGTGCCAGCTGTCGAGCGTCGTGGCCTGCACCAGCACGGGCGTGGGGCTCGGCACGCCCTCGGGCGTGCGCCAGAGCGAGAGCTCGACGCGCTCGCTGGCGAACGGGGCCGTCGTGCGCGTCTGGAACTCGTTGAGGCCCACGTCCAGCTTCTGGAAGGTGCTGCCGGCGCCGGCCTCGATCACCAGCACCTCGTTGTTGAAGGAGCTGATCGACCCGCTGGTCGAGGAGAAGGGGCTGATGACCCCGATGCCGCCGGTGCCGCTGCGCTCGCGGAAGCCGATGTTCTGCGCCACCGAGTTGGCGTAGGCGCTGATGGTGATGGGGCCCACGGCGAGGGTGCTCACGCCCGTGTTCTGCGTGGCGTCGGGGTTGTACGACGGCAGGAGCGCGGTGACCAGCGCTCGGTCGGTCACCAGGGCGGGCGAGGGCCAGGCGCGCGAGGCGAGCTTCGCTCGCGTGACGAGCTCCTCGGCGCCGAGCGAGGCGACGATGTCGTCGTAGTGCGCGGCGTCCGATGGCGCGACGGAAGGGTCCGAGGCGGCCGTGATGACGAACGGCGAGTTCCACGGGGGCGACGAGGGCGCCTGCGTGTTGCGCAGCTCCGCGGCGGAGGCGGGCGCGGCGGCGCGCACGTTGGACTCGGCGCCGAATCCGCCCTGCAGGGTCGGGCCGTGGCTCACCAGCACGAAGGCGAGGCCGTCGCGCACGGTGCCGCGGTCGTTCACCGCGAGCCCGCGCCGGTGGTTGGCCGGGTCGGCGGCCGACCGGAGGAAGTTCACGAAGTGCGTGTCGTGCGTGGCGCTGCAATTCACCGCGACCGCGGTGGGGCCGCCCACCGCCGTTTCCGTGCTGCAGTCCGTGGCGTTGACGCCGTTGGCCCGCGTGAAGGCGTCGGCGTTGCCCTGCGCGTAGACGCGGTAGGAGAGCTTGCCGCCCCAGGCATCCGTGGCGTCGGATTGCTTCAGGCCCAGCGTCACCCAGGGCACCACGCCGTCGTCGTAGTTGCACGAAGTCGAGGGCGCGGCGGGCAGTTCCACGCCGTCGCCCGCGTTGCCCTGCGCGGGGCAGGGCAGGCGCCGGTTGAGCGTCGCGAACGCGACGAGGGCGTCGGAGACGCGGCGCATGGCGGCGTCGGTGGCGGCGCGCTGGTCCAGGGAGACGGCGTCGTGGAAGTAGCCGCGGCCGAAGAGCAGCGCGACGAGGCCCAGGATCACCAGCACCACGAGGGCGGCGCCGGCGAGGCCCTGCTGCTGCTTGCGCGCGCGCACGGCCGGCCCCTAGTGCGCCCGCGGACCGAGCTGGGCCTTGGTCGCGACCGTCAGGATCGAGGGGCGCAGCACGAAGTCGTCGAAGTGTCCGGCGCCGTCGGAGTAGGACGGGAAGTCGTCCACGTAGTAGGGCTGCAGCGCGAGGTCGGCCGCGTTCTTCGCCTCCTCCGTGCCCATGCCGACGGTCGCCGTCTGCAGCACGCCCAGGTTGCTGTAGGCGCCGGCGCCGTTCTCGCCGTGGCTGATGACGACGTAGGCGGCGCCGGTGGAAACCTCTGGCGCAACCGGAGCCGGATTCATGATTACGGTGCCGGCGAGATTGCGAACCTGAAGCCCGATGTTCGCACTGGTTACCGCCGAAGGCGGCGTGCAACCGGCGGGAAACGTCGACGAGGAGCAGGTCGGCTCGCAATACCCGGTCGACGTGGAATAGGCCCCCGCCAGGGCGGCGCTTCCTCCAGGATCGCAGAGTGTGAAGTTCATCGACCCCGGGGTGACATAGGAGGTCGCCACCCGGTAGGTCAGCCGATTGCCCCAGCCATCCGTGGCGTCCTGTTCCGCAAGGCCGAGCGCGCGCCAGGGAACAACTCCGTTCTGCTGGCTGCCACCGACGCCGCCGACGCTGCAGGTGTAGGGAATGCCAGCGGTGAATTGCTCGACTCCCGCATTCGCGTTGGTTCCCGCCAGCGCTCCGTCCGCCGGGCATGGCAGCCGCTTGTTCTGGGAGACGAAGAGCGCGAGCGCCGTCTCCACCCCCGCCAGGCGCTGCCTCGTCGCCTCGCGCCGCTGCTGCCCCACCATGGCGGTGGCGATGCCCGCGAGCATCGCCAGCAGGAACGAGAGCACCACGATCACCACGGCGATCTCGATCAGCGTGAAGCCGCGGGATCGCGTGCCGCGCCGGGGGCGCATCGGCCGGTCCATCCGGTCAATCGTCCTTGTCGGCAGCGGCAGGACGGGCGGGCGGTGCCGGGGCCTTGGCGGGAGCGGCGGTCGGCGAGGCCGGGCCGGCGGGCTTGGCCTCGCTCGTGCCCGTGGCGGGGGCGGGGAGCGGGGGCTCGGGTTCGGGCGGCAGCGCCAGCGGCTCGAAGCTCTCGATGAGGTCGGGGCGCAGCAGCCGCTGCTTGTCCGGCGCGTGCACGGGGTAGGGGCGCTTGTCGATGAACACGGTGCTGCGGCCGTCGCTGCGCTTCACGTACCCCGTCACCACCGGCTCCGGGCGTGGCGCGGGCTGGGTGGCCTGCGCGGCGGGCGTCTCGCCCCGGCGCAGGCGGTCGAGCGCCTCGCGCTCCCGGGGCGTGAAGAAGAGCGTGCCGAGGTCCTGCGCGCCGGCGGGGATGGCGGCCGCGAGGGCCGCGAGCAGGAAGAGGACCCTAGCCGCCACGGGCGCTCCGCTTGTCCTTGAGGGTGATCCACTCGAGCGTGCACTCCGCCGCGACGCGGGGCGAGAGCGCGTCACCCACGCCCGGATCCAGCCGCTTCAGGGTGCACTCGCTGAGCGGGTTGAAGCCGTGCGAGGGCCGCGCGAGCGTCTCGAGGAAGCCCAGGGCGTCGCCCTCGTGCATCGCCTGCGCGCGCACCTTGACCTTGCTGCCGAGGACCTCGACGGCGTTGTACACGCGCCCGCCCGCGAGCGGCAGCGGCCGCTGCGGCAGGATCTCGTACTCCAGCCCCATGAGCCGGAAGTCCGTCTTCAGCCGCTCGATGCGCTCGATGAAGTCGAGCCGGTGCTCGTCCTGGAGGATCCCGCGGGCGACCAGGTCCTTGAAGATCTCCGAGGAGGCCTTGAGGTCGTCGCGCTCGCGGCGCGCGGCTTCCACCCGGGACTGCGCGTCGGAGAGCTTCTGGTTGGAGAACAGCCCGTCGCGCTTCTCCTTCTGCAGGTAGAGGTGGCTCGCCCAGGCCACGCCGGCGGCCGCCGCGATGGCCACCACGAGCATCAGCCACGCGAGGCGCAGCGACCGGAAGCCCGCCTTGGTGAAGACGATGCTCATGCGCGCGGCTCCGTTGCGTGCGACACCCGGATGCTGAAGCGGGCGTGGCTCTCGCCGGGGGCCCGGTTGCCCAGCCGCCCCTCGATCGCGTAGCCGGGCGCCACCTCCAGCGGGCTGTCGACGATGCTCGCGCGGTAGCCCGGCAGCGACGCGATGTCGGCCGCCAGCGCCTCCACCGTGCGCAGCGCCTGCCGGAAGGCCACGCCTTCGACCGCGACCGTGCCCTCGATCACCGCCACGGCCACGCGCCCGGTCGAGAAGGGCGTGTCCGCGGGCTCCTGCGACCGGACGGGCGCGCGCCCCTTGTCCGCCTTGCGGATGAACGCCTTGAGGGGCGGCGCCTCGCGCGGGATGGTGGGCACCAGTGCCGGGGTGGACTTGTCGTCGTCGGCGGCCTGCCAGACGATCTGCGTGAGGCGCACGGACGGGTAGCGGTCCAGCACCGTGGAGACGGGCAGCAGGAAGGCGCCCACCGTCGGGTACGAGCGCAGGGACCCGGAGTAGAAGGACACGGTGTCGCGCATCGTCTGGCCGCCCACTTCCTGGGCGGGGTGCGAGCGCGAGATCTCGTCGAGCTCGCGCTCGGCGGCCTGGATGCGGCGCGAGGTGGCGAGGTCCAGCTCCCGGCTCTGCAGCGCGAAGGAGAGGTTCCAGGCGCCCCAGCCCAGCCCGGCGGCGAGGATGGCGCCGGCCGCCGCGGTGATCGCGATGCGCGTGTTGCGAAGGGTGGCGAACCGGCGCAGCTCCGGGGAGGCGTAGTGGTTCTCGCCGCGGCGGCGCAGGAAGAGGTGCGCGAGCACCTGCTCGGCGCTCGAGGAGACGGGGGGCGGCTTCAGGCCCAGCTGGGTCGCGGTCTGCTCGATGTCCAGCAGCCGGAACTGGATCTGGTCGTAGTCGCGCAGCACGGGCTCGACCGCGGGGCGGTCCTTCGGGTGCACCAGGACGCACACCTCGAGGCGGTCCGCCGGCGCGAAGTACCGCAGGCTGTCCAGGTACTGCCAGGTGCGGCCCACCTCGCCGGCGACGAAGCCGCCCAGGGTCTCGCCCTCCTCCAGGGCGACGGGCGTGATGCGGCTGAACTTGATCTCGCCGCCGCGGAAGTAGGTCTGCCGCAGCGCCTCGCCCGGCGCGAAGCTCACCAGGAGCGTGTGCGGGAAGACCAGCCCGAGCTCCGTGAGCAGCCGCCCGCTGAACACCGGCGCCGAGTGGATGCCCTCGACCGGGACCTCCAGGCGCTCGAGCAGCTCCACCCAGGGGCGCAGCACCTCGCCGTTGGTGATGGCGGTGTACACGACGCGGTCGTCGCGGCGGCCCTCGGTCTCCCGGCCCTGCGGCAGGGCGTGGCGGTAGGCCGTGTTCCGGAAGAGCTGGGAGAGCTTGCGGGCGAGCACCGCCTGGCGGTCGCGGCCGCCCAGGTGCGGGATGGTGTCGACGCGGAAGTCCTCCTCGGCGAGGTCCGCGATGACGTGCGTCGGCACCGTGCGCAGTTCGCCCAGGTGGCGCTCGAAGTCGGCGCGCCCGGCGTCGGTGGCCGGGTGGACGTTGCGCCCGACGATGCGCCCGCCGCGGGCGACGAGGCTCACGAGGTACTCGTTGGTGAGGTAGAGGAGGTGGCGGGCGGCCATGGGGCTAGAGCTTCATCTTGCCGATGACGTCGTAGAGCGGCAGGAAGATGGTGTAGAGCACCGCGACGATGAGGCCGCCCAGCACGATCGTCGTGGCCGGGCCGATGAGGCTCTGCATCTTGGCGATGCCCTCGCGCACCTCCCGGTTGTAGAAGTAGCTCACGTTGAGCAGGGCCGAGTCCAGCCCCCCCGTCGACTCGCCCACCCGCAGCATGCGCAGCACGAGCGGCGGGAAGAGCTTGGTCGCGGTGAAGGCCTGGCTGATGCCCTGGCCCTCGGAGATGGAACGCCCCACGCGCTGCAGGGCCTCCTCCATGAGCCGGTTGCCCATGATCTTCTCGCAGATCTGGATGCAGTCCAGCACGCTGATGCCGGAGCGGTAGAGCATCGCGAAGAAGGTCGAGAAGCGGGCGAGCATGATCTTGTAGCGGATGGGGCCGAGCACCGGCATGCGGATCGCCGCGGTGTCCATCCGCCGCTGGAACGCCTCGTTGGTGCGGGCCGCGACCACGACCGCCACCGCCGCCGCCGCGGGGATGCCCAGCATCAGGTACCACCACCTCACGAACAGATTCGAGAGCGCGATGAGGAGCTCGGTCTCGCGCGGCAGCTTCGGCACGAGCGCCTTGAAGGTCACGGCGAGCTGCGGCACGAGGAAGATCATCAGCACGAAGATCACGCCCACGACCACGACGAGGACGATCGAGGGGTAGATGAGCGCGCGCTGGGCCTGGCTCGCCATCTCGTCCTGCCACTTGAGGTTCTCGGCGAGCTCGTCGAGCACCTCGGTGAGCTGGCCGCTCTGCTCGCCGGCGCGCACCAGCGCCACGAACACCGCGTCGAACACGTACGGGTGGTTGGCCATCGCCTCGGAGAGCCTGAGGCCCCCCTCGATGTCCTCGATGAGGCCGGCCACCACCTGGCGGAAGCCCGCGTTGTCCACGGTGTCGCGCAGGTCCGTGAGCGCCTCGATGATGTTGACGCCCGCCCGCAGCAGCTGCGAGAGGTGAAAGCAGAAGGTGATGAGCTCCTGGCGCGTCACGCGCCGGGTGCGCGCGGCGACCGACTTCTTGACCGACTCGAAGGTGATGAGGTCCAGCCCCAGGCGCCGCAGGCGCAGCTCGAGGTCGATGGCGTTGGTCGCGTCCAGGCTCCCGGACGAGATGCGGCCCTCCTCGTCGATGGCGCGGTAGGCGAAGAGCGCCACGCGGCCCCCTAGATCACGCGGTCGGTGAGGTCGACGACCCGCGAGATCTCCTCGAGGCTCGTCTGCCCCATGAGCACCCGCGAGATCGCGTCGTCGGCGAGCGTGCGGAAGCCCTTGGCGGTGGCCGCGGTGCGGATCTCGCGCCCGGTGGCGCGGCGCGCGATGAGCTCGTCGATCTCCGAGTCGAGCTTGAAGATCTCCATGATCGCCAGGCGCCCGCGGTAGCCCTGGTTCTCGCAGCGCGGGCACCCCACCGGCTGGTAGATGGGCCGGTCGTCGGACTCGTCCATGCCCAGGAGCCGGCGCGTGGCCGGGTCGGGCTCGTAGGGCGCGCGGCAGTGCAGGCAGAGCTTGCGCATGAGGCGCTGCGCGATCACGCCGATGATGTTGCCGGCCATGATGTCGGGCAGCACGCCCAGGTCCATGAGGCGCGGGATGGCGCCGATGGAGGAGTTGGTGTGCAGCGTCGAGTAGACCTGGTGGCCCGTCATGGCGGCCCGGAAGGCCATCTCGGCCGTCTCCTGGTCGCGGATCTCGCCCACCAGGATGATGTCCGGGTCCTGCCGCATCATCGAGCGGATGCCCGAGGCGAAGTCGAGCTTGACGACCTCGTTCACCGAGGTCTGGCGGATCATCGCCATCGGGTACTCGACCGGGTCCTCGAGCGTCATGATGTTCACGCCCTCGGTGTTCACGTAGTTGAGCACCGAGTAGAGCGTGGTCGTCTTGCCGCTGCCCGTGGGACCGGTCACGAGGATGATGCCCTCGGGCCGGGCGAGCATGAGCTTGAGCATCTTGAGCTCGTCGGGCTGCAGGCCCAGGTCCTCCAGCGGGACGATGCCCTTGTCGCGGTCGAGGATGCGCAGCACGATGTTCTCGCCGTGGGTCGTCGGCTGCGCCGAGACGCGGAAGTCCACCGGGTGGCCGGAGAGCATGAGGGAGATGCGCCCGTCCTGCGGGGCGCGGGTCTCCGCGATGTTCATGCCGCTCATCACCTTCAGGCGCACGACCATCGCCGCCCAGTAGTTCTTGTGCAGGCTGCGGATCTGGCGCAGCACCCCGTCGATGCGGTAGCGGATGCGCAGGAACCCCTGCTCGGGCTCGAAGTGGATGTCGGAGGCCCCGCGCTTGACCGCGTCGTTGAGCAGCGCGTCCACCAGGCGCACCACCGGCTGGCTGTACTCGTCGAACTCCGCGGCGAGGCTCTGGTAGTCGATCTCGCCCGTCTCGATCTCGTTGAGGATGCCGTCGATCGAGAGCTCGAATCCGTAGTGGTGCTCGATGCCGATCGTGATGTCGGACTCTCGCGCGAGCACCTGCTCGATGCGCAGGTCCTCGCGCACCAGCGCGCGGATCTGGTCCAGCGCCACCACGTTGGCCGGGTCGGAGACGGCGATGAGCAGCGAGCGCTTCTCGTGGTCGTAGGACACCGGCAGCACGTGGTAGCGCCGCGCGAGGTCCTTGGGCACCAGCGCGATCGCCGCCGGGTCGACGATGGTGTTCTCCAGGTCGATGGAGACCTGCCCGAGGGTCTCGGACAGGATGTCGCGGATCGTGGCCTCGGTGACGAAGCCCAGCTGCACCAGCACCTTGCCGAGCGGGGCCTTGAAGCGCTTCTGCTCGGTGAGCGCGATGTTGAGCTGGTCCTGGCTGACGATCCCCTTCGTGAGGAGCGTCTGGCCCAGCGGAACCTGGGAGAGAGGCGCTGCTTGCACGGATGAAGCCATCGTCAGGGCTTGAGCTCCGCGAGCCGGCGCGAGACCTGGCTCCTGTCGAACTGCGTGCCCTGGCCGCGCGAGGCCTCCAGGGCGCGGCGGTAGAAGTCGGCGGCGAGCCGGGCCTGGCCCAGGTGGTCCAGGCTCACCGCGAGGTTGTAGGCGAGGTCGGCGCCGCCCGGCTCGAGCCGGTAGGCCTCGAAGTAGGCGGCCTGCGCCTCGGTCCAGCGCGCCTGCGAGGCGTACAGGTTGCCGAGCGTGAAGTGCAGGGCGGCGCTGTGCGGGAAGCGGGAGAGGTCCGCGCGCAGCTCGCCCTCCACGGCGTCCGGCCGCGAGAGGTCGGCGATCGCGGCGAGGCCGGCGATGGCGGAGGGGTTGCGCGGGTCCAGCGCGAGGGCGGCGCGGTAGTGGGACCGGGCGGCCGCGGGGTCGCCGAGCCGGGCGGCGCTGGCCGCGAGCCCGAGCTGCGCGTCCACGTTGGACGCGTCGGCCTTGACGGCGGTCTCGTAGTGGCGGCGCGCGCCGGCGGCGTCGCCGGCGAGCAGGGCGCGGTATCCCGCCAGGACCTCCGGCGAGACGCGCGGCGTCTCGACCGAGGACGTGACCTTCAGCGCCGGCGCAGGCCGGGCGGCGGGCGGCTCGCCGACGAGGCTCGCGACGAGCTTCGCCGAATCCGTGGTCCCGGACTTGGCGGGCGCGGGCGCCGGGGCCGGTGCCGGCGCGCGAAGGGCAGGGGCGGGAGGCGTGCTCCTCGCGGGATCGTCCATCGCCATCGCGGCCAGCGGAGCGGACGGCGTGCCCGCGGCGGCCGGGGCCGCGGGAGCGGCGGGCGCGGTCCGGGGCGCCGCGGCGACCGCCGCCGGCGTCACCGGGCGCGGCGCGACGGCCGGCAGCGGCCCGCGCGCCAGCCCGCGCGGGGTGCCGTTGATCTCGTACCAGACGTAGGCGCCGCCGGCGGCCACGAGCAGCACCGCGACGCCGACGACGACGAGGACCAGCTTGTTGCCGGAGCCGCCGGGAGCGGGCGCGGGCTCCGGCTTCTTGGCGGCGAAGACCGCCTTCGCGCCTTCGCGCTCGCGCCGTGCCGCGACAGGCTCGTCGGCAGGGCCGCCGTCGCGGCTCTCGAGCTCCAGCGGCCGGCGGGGCGTCTTGTCGGGTGCGATCTCCCCCGCGCCCTCGGCCGCGCGGGGCTCCTGGCCCTGGCGGGCAAGCTTCTCCTGCTCGGCGCGCTTGAGGGCGTCGAGAAGAAGGCTCATCGGGCGCCCCCTGGCGCCGGCGGTTCGGGCACGGGGGGGGCGGGCGTGGTGAGGCCCTCGAGCGACTCGCCGCGCTGCAGCCGGCGCAGGCCCTCCTGCAGTTCGGGGACCGGGGGCTCGGCTTCGCGGAAGAAGCGCTTGTCCGGCAGGTGGCGCCGGAACTCGGCGAGGTCGCCGTCGACGCTCGCGTTGCGCACCACCAGGGGCCGCAGGAAGATCACGAGCTCGGTCTTCTCGGCCGTGTCGTTGCGGTAGCTCACGAGGTCGCCCAGGATCGGGATGCGCGAGCCGATCGGCAGGCCGTCGCGCGAGCCGGTGAAGCTGTCCTGCATGAGGCCGCCCAGGATCGCCGTCTGCCCGCTCGCCACGCGCAGCACGCTCTCCATCTCGCGGGTCTGCGTGACCGGGATGCGGCTCTCGATCGACGGCGTGGTGAGCGTGCCGCGCAGCGCCGGGTTCGGGTCGTTCACGAAGTCGATGATGCGGGTGATGGTCGGCCGCACGTTGATCGTCACGACGTCCGCGTCGCTGATCTGCGGGGTGAGGCTCATGATGAAGCCGACCGGGATCACGTTCTGCGTCGTCGTGAACGTGGTGGTGGACACGTTGGCGTTGGTGTTGGTGTCCGCCTTGATGGTGAAGTAGACGCGGTTGTCCGTGACCTTGAGCACCGCCGTCTGGTTGTTCAGCACCATGAGCAGGGGGCTGGACAGCACGCGCGTGGACCCGAAGGTGTTGAGCAGCTTGATGGTGCTCGAGAGGTTGCCGCCCGCCGCGGGGTTCGGGTTCGCGTAGGTGAGCGAGAAGAGCGGCGCGGTGGCGAGGTTGGTCCCGGTGAAGGTCTGGCGGATGCTGTAGCCCAGGCCGTTGGTCGCGAGCGCCGACCAGTCCACGCCGGACTGGTAGTTGTCGTTGAGCTTGACCTCCACGACGGTCGCCTCGATCACCACCTGCTTGCGCGCCGAGCCCGTCACCTGCTCGATGAACTCCGCCACCTTGCGGTGCTGGCGGGAGGTCGCGCGGACGGAAACCACGCCCGTCTCGGGGTTGACGATGACGGAGGCGGCCTCGCGGAACGTGAGGCGCTGCTCGACGGACTCCGTGGACTGCTGCGCCGGGGCGCCGGCGGGCGTGGTCAGCGTGGTCGTGGCCGCGCCCGCGCGCGTCGACGTGGTCCGCCGCGTGGTGCCGCCCGTGGCGGTGCTCTGCCCGCGGCTCTGCACGAAGGTCTCGCTGCTGCCCTCGGGCAGCAGCTTGTCCGTCTCGCGCAGCATGTCCTTGATGTTGCGCTCGAGCGTCTCCCAGAAGCGGTTGCGCGAGACGTTGGCGATGCGAAGCGTCGAGTTGTTGTCGCCCTGCGTCGAGGCGGCGCCGGCCGCGCCGACCGTGCCGGACAGGATCTGCGTGGCCACGGAGACCGTCTCCGTGGTGTCGCGCGACATGTTGACGTAGTCGACCTTGTAGTTGCGCAGGTACGGCGTGTCGCGCATCACGTGGATGGTCTGCCCGTCGATCTCGTAGCGGATGTCCACCTGGCGGCTCAGGCGCTCGAGGATCTGCCGGAGCGTCTGGTCGATGGCGTTGATCGTCACCGACCCTTCCACGTCCGGGTGCACGTCGACGTTCACCTTCGTCTCCGCCGCGATGGCGAGCAGAACGTCGCGCACGGGCTGGTTGGCCACGACGATGGAGTACTTCACCTCGGCGGCGCGGGGCGCGGGCGGCGGCGGCAGCGGCGCGGGCAGCACCGGCTGGGGGATCGAGGGCGCGCTCGCGGTGCGCGCCGGGTCCTGGCGCAGGTGGCTGTCGGGCTGGGCGATGGGCTGGGTGCCGCAGCCGGACGCGAATGCGGCCACGACGGCGGCGGCCAGGGCGGGTGCGCGGTTCAGGCTCATCGTCAAAAAGTTTTCGTAAGTAATTGTTTTTCGTAACAAACGAAGCACGCCACTTTATAGCCGTTTCAAGGGGGAAACGCAAACGAAACCCGGCCCGCGGACCCTCCGGAAACCGCTTGACGCGCCGGTCACGAAACCGCTCCTTCGCGCACGTCCGTGCGGACCGCCCCGACGGGCCGCACGTAGGGGCCGAACTGGCGCAGGAACTCCGGCAGCTTCGCCAGGGCGTCGTTGGCCTCGCGGCGCGAGGCGAAGTTGCCGAAGAGCACGCCGACCTTCGGCGCGTCGGCACTGCCGCTCGGGTACAGGGACAACGCCTCGCGCGGGATCGAGCGCGTGGCCTGCGCCAGGTACAGCTGCAGGTAGGCGGTGTCGCGCGCGTCGGCCATCATGAGCTGGATCACGAACCGCTCGCCGAGGGCGCCAGGGGCGAGCAGTTCGCGGCCGGCCGCGTACCCGGCCTCGATCGCGGACGAACGCTTGGCCGGCGCCGGTGCCGCGGCGGGCGCTCGGGTGACCGTGCCGGAGACGGCGGTGCCGGGCGGCGGGCCGGACGGCCCCTTCGCGGACGCGGACGCGGCCGTCGCCGGCGAGGCGGCCGGCGCGGATCTCGCCTCCTTGGGCGGTGCCGCGGACGCGCCCGCCGCGGACGGAAGCCTCACTGAGGCCGGCGCCGGACTCGGGGACTTCGCCGGGGCCTGCGCAGGGGCTTGCGCAGGGGCTTGCGCAGGGGCCTGTGCTGCAACCCGAACGGGTGCCTGCGCCGCGGCCTGCGCCGGTGCCGGGACCCGAGCGGGTGCCTGCGCCGGGACCTGTGCTGGAGCCTGTGCCGCGACCCGCTCACTGTCCTGCGCCGCGGCCTGCGCCGCGGGGGGAGCGGGGGATGGCGACGGCGCGCTCGCCACCGCCCCGGGATTCGCGGCCGGGGTGGAGGCCGGGACGGCTGCCGAGGTCGCCGGCCCGGCCGGCGGCGGGGTGGCCGGCACCGGGGCGGTTGCCGCCCGCGCGGGAGCCGGATCGACCGCCACCGGGACCGGTGCCGGACGCTGCAGGTAGATCGCCGTGGCGAACCCGATCGCCACGCCGGCGGCGATGCCCAGCGTCGCGACCAGGGCGAGCCGGCCGCGCGGCGCCCGCGCGGGCTTCACCACGATCTGCGTGTCCGCCACGGCGGCGCGCGCGTGGTCCGGGCCCACCGTGTGCGTGCCGGCGGCGAAGGCCGCGAGCAGCGTCTTGTCCGCGTAGATGTTGATGCGCCGGGTGAGCCCCTCGGAAGCCTCGGCGATGATCCGCAGCGCCTCGGGCCCGAAGAGGTCCGGCCCGTGGTAGCCGGCGGCGCGCAGGCGGAAGTTGATGTAGTCGCGGATGTCGCGCGGCGGCAGCGGCGCGAGGCCGAACGCGTGCGTGATGCGCTCCTTGAGCTGGCGCATGTGCGGCAGGTTCAGGTGCTCGTCGAGCTCGGGCTGGCCGAAGAGGACGATCTGCAGCAGTTTCTCCTTGCCGGTCTCGAGGTTGGAGAGCAGCCGGATCTCCTCCAGCGTCTCGAGGGGCATCGCGTGCGCCTCGTCGATGAGCGCCACCACCTGGCGGCCGTCGGCGTGAAGCGCCACCAGGCGCTGCTGCAGCGCGCGCAGCAGCTGCGTGGTGCTCGCGCCCGCGGTCTCCAGGCCCAGCTCGCTCGCGATGGCCATGAGCATCTCGTCGCGCGAAAGGCTCGGCACCGCCAGGTAGAGCGTGACCACCGTCTCCGGCAGGCGCTCCATCAGCACGCGGCAGAGCATGGTCTTGCCGGTGCCGACCTCGCCGGTGACCTTCACCAGGCCCTCGCCCGCCGTCACCGCGTAGGCGAGCGCCTCGAGCGTCGCGCCGCGGTTGGCGCCGGCGAAGAAGAATTCGGTGTGGGGCGTGATCCGGAATGGCGCCTCGCGCAGTCCGAAATGCTCCAGGTACATCGTCATGGCGAGCCGGCGGGTCAGGAACGGGAGGCGGGCGGGGACGGGGCCTCGGGGGATTCCGGGGCGAGTTTAGCACCCGCCCGCCCGGCGGCCTCCAGGCGGCTGTAGAGCGTGCTGCGCGAGATGCCCAGGAGCTTGGCCGCCTGCGACATGTTGCCCTGGGCCACCTCGATGGCGGCGTCGAGGTAGGTCGACTCCACCGCGCGCAGGGCCGCGTCCAGGCTGAAGGGCCGGCCCGAGGCGAGCTCGGCCCGCGCGGCCGCCCGGGGATCGGCCGGCGCCGTCGCCCCGGCGCCCTCGTCCGGCGCGAGCTCGGCCTCGAGGTCGCGCGCACCCACGGGGTAGCCCGCGAACTTCGTGTTCAGGCGGATCACGATGTTGCGCAGCTCGCGCACGTTGCCCGGGAAGGGGTACGCCAGCCAGCGGGCGCGCGCCTCGGCGTCGGGCTCGAACGGGGCGGTGCCGGCGCGCTCGGCGAGCGAGAGCCGGAAGTGGTCCAGCAACCGCAGCTTGTCCTCGCCCAGCTCGCGCAGCGGCGGCACGGCGATGGTGAACACCGACAGGCGGTGGTAGAGGTCGGCGCGGAACCGGCCCTGGCGGATCTCCTGGCGCAGGTCGCGGTTGGTGGCCGCGACGATGCGCGCGCGGCTCACGCGCGTCTGGGTCTCGCCCACCCGCTGGTACTCGCCGTTCTCCAGCACGCGCAGGAGCTTGGCCTGCAGGTCCACGGGCAGCTCGCCGATCTCGTCCAGGAAGAGCGTGCCCTCGCCGGCGTCCTCGAAGTACCCGGCCTTGGGTGCCGCCGCGCCGGTGAACGCGCCCCTGGCGTAGCCGAAGAGGGTGGGCTCGACGAGCGAGGGCGAGATGGCCGCGCAGTTGAGCGCGAGGAACGGCTCGCGCGAGCGCGGGCTCAGGTGGTGCAGGGAGAACGCCACGCGCTCCTTTCCGCTGCCCGACTCGCCCTCGACGAGGGCGGGGAACGTGGACGAGGCGTACAGGTCGACCTGGCTGCGCAGCTTGCGCATCGCCGGGCTCTCGCCGATGAGCGTGCGCCCTTCCTCCGCGCCTGCGGGCGCCAGCTCCCGCGCGCGCAGCACGCGGCCCAGGAGGGCGCGCAGCTCGTCGGGCTCGCAGGGCTTGGGCACGAGGTCGGCCGCGCCGAGCGCCCGGGCCCGGCGCGCGTTCGATTCCTCGTTCTGGCCCGTGAGCACCACGATGCGCACCTCGGGCGCGTGCGCGAGCAGGTCGCCGATGAGCTTGAAGCCCTCGTTGGGCAGGTGCGGCGCCGGGGGCAGGCCCAGGTCGATCAGCGCGAGGTCCGGCGGCCCCGGCATCGCGCGCAGCGCCTCCACCGCCGAGGCGCGGTCGGCCGCGCTCGTGAGGTCGAAGTCCGGCGCGAGCACGAACGCGAGGCTCTCGGTGATGAGGGGATCGTCGTCGACGAGCAGGAGGCGGGGTTTCATTCGGGCGCGCGGAATTGAGCCGGGATTATAGGACGCACGGCCGGCGGCGATGGCGGTCGATGCTGCTAGAATCGCGACTTTCCCCCGTCCCCAGCCCGACACCCCGAGTGAGCGAGGAGAACCTCGTCGAGATCGACGCCGTCAGCTTCGGCTACGACCGCCGGCCGGTGCTGGAGGGGATCTCGATGCGCATGCCGCGCGGGAAGATCGTGGCCATCATGGGCGGGAGCGGCTGCGGCAAGACCACGCTGCTGCGCCTGACGGGCGGGCAGCTGCGCCCCACGCGCGGGGCCGTGCGCATCGCCGGGCAGGTGGTGCACGAGCTCGACGACGAGGGCCTCTACGCACTGCGCCGCCGCATGAGCATGCTCTTCCAGTTCGGCGCGCTCTTCACCGACATGAGCGTGTTCGACAACGTCGCCTTCCCGCTGCGCGAGCACGCGGACCTGCCGGAGCCGATGGTTCGCGACCTCGTGCTGATGAAGCTGGAGGCCGTCGGCCTTCGCGGCGCGCACGCGCTGATGCCCTCGGAGCTCTCCGGGGGCATGGCCCGCCGGGTGGCCCTGGCGCGCGCGGTGGTGATGGACCCCATGCTCATCCTCTACGACGAGCCCTTCGCGGGCCTGGACCCCATCGCCATGTCCGTCGTGGGCAGCCTCATCCGGCGCCTGAACGACGCGCTGGGCGCGACCTCCATCCTCGTCACGCACGACGTGGTGGAGTCGCTGCAGATCGTGGACTACCTCTACTTCGTGGCGGAAGGGCGCGTGGTCGGCGAGGGCACGCCCGAGGAGATCCGCCGCACGACCATGCCCGTGGTGCGCCAGTTCGTGCACGGCGAGATCGACGGGCCCGTGCCGTTCCACTACCCGGCGCCCGGCTACGACGCGGACGTGGGCCTCGCGGCCGCGGGGGGGGCGCGATGATCTCCGCGCTGCGCGGCACGCTGGTGCGCATCGGCCACAACTTCATCGAGAACGTGTGGCGGGTGGGCGCGATGGCCCGCTTCTTCGCGATGGTCCTGCTCGCCTCGGGCACGAGCTTCCGGCGGTTCCGCCTGGTGATGCGCGAGGTCTACTTCACGGGCGTGCTCTCGCTCATCATCATCATGGTCTCCGGCCTATTCGTGGGGATGGTGCTGGGCCTGCAGGGCTTCGAGACGCTGCAGAAGTACGGCGCGCAGGAGTCGATCGGCGTGCTGGTCTCGCTCTCGCTGGTGCGCGAGCTCGGCCCCGTGGTCTCGGCGCTGCTCTTCGCGAGCCGCGCGGGCTCGGCCATCACCGCCGAGATCGGCCTCATGAAGGCCACCGAGCAGCTCACCGCCATGGACATGATGGCCGTCTCGCCCACGGCGCGCGTGATCGCGCCGCGCTTCTGGGCGGGCGTGATCTCCATGCCGATGCTGGCGGCGCTCTTCTCGGCGATGGGCGTGTTCGGCGGCTACCTGGTGGGCGTGGTGCTCGTCGGCGTGGACAACGGCGCCTTCTGGTCGCAGATGCAGGCCGCGGTGGACTTCCGGTATGATGTGATGAGTGGCGTCGTGAAGAGTCTCGTGTTCGGCGTCGCCGTCACGGTCATCGCGACGTTCGAGGGTTTCGACGCGCCGCCGACCGCCGAAGGCGTCTCGGGGGCCACCACCCGCACGGTGGTGAGCTCGGCGCTCACCATCCTCGCCCTGGACCTCGTGCTCACCGCCTTCATGCTGCGCGGCGACCACTGAGCGCCCGGAAGGGAATACCGTCTCGACATGGAAAGAACGACGATCGATCTCTGGTTCGGCGCCTTCGTGCTGGCGGGGTTCGCCGCCCTGCTCGTGCTCGCCCTGAAGGTCGGCAACCTCGGCGCCGACCACGCCAACTCCGTCTACCGCGTCGAGGCGCGCTTCGACAACATCGGGGGGCTCAAGGTGCGCGCGCCGGTGCGCAGCTCCGGGGTGCTGGTCGGGCGCGTGGCCGACATCCGCTTCGACAACGACCGCTTCCAGGCCTCCGTCACCCTCGCGCTCGACGCGCGCTACGGCTTCCCGAAGGACACCAGCGCCTCCATCCTCACCTCGGGCCTGCTGGGCGAGCAGTACGTGGGGCTCGACGCCGGCGGCGACGAGAAGAAGCTCAAGGACGGCGACCGCATCACGATCACGCAGTCCGCCGTGGTCCTCGAGCGCCTGATCGGCCAGTTCCTCTTCAGCAAGGCCCAGGAAGACGGCGCCAAGAAGTAGGGCGGGAACCGCCCCCGCCCTCGCGCGCTCCAACCAGGTCCCGACACCCGCAGGAATCCCCATGACCCGAAGCCTCGCCGCGTTCCTCCTCGCGCTCGCCACGCTCGTGGCCGGCGCCCCGGCCTCCGCCGCGAACGACCCCGCGCCCGACGCGCTGGTGCGCAAGTCCGTCGACGAGGTCCTCGGCCTCATCAAGGCGGACAAGGACCTGCAGGCCGGCAACGACAGGAAGCTCCTCGCGCTCATCGAGGAGAAGGTCCTGCCGCACTTCGACTTCCAGCGCATGACGCGCCTGGCCCTGGGCCGCAACTGGGCGCAGGCGAGCGACGCGCAGAAGGAGGCGCTCGTGACCGAGTTCCGCACGCTGCTGGTGCGCACGTACTCGACCTCGCTTTCCCAGTACCGCAACCAGACCATCGACGTGAAGCCGGCCAAGCTCGCGGCGGGCGACACGGAAACCGTCGTGCGCACGGTGGTGAACCAGCCGGGCGGCCAGCCCATCCCCATCGACTACGGGATGGAGCGCTCGGACAGGGGCTGGCGCGTCTACGACGTGGTGGTCGACGGCGTCTCGCTCGTGACGACCTACCGCGGATCGTTCAACGACCAGATCCGCAAGTCGGGCGTCGACGGCCTGCTCAAGACGCTCGCCGACCGCAACCGCGCCGCCGCCGGCGGCAAGGCGGCCGCGAAGTGAGCGACGGCCCGCGCGACGAGATCCTCCCGCTCGAGGGGGCGCTCTCCTTCGAGACCCTGCCGAGGGTGCTCGAGGAGAGCCGCGCCTACACGGCGCGAAGCGACCTGCCCGACCGGCTCACGATCGACTTCTCCGCCATCACCGAGGTGGACTCGTCGGCCGTCGCCCTGCTGCTGGAGTGGCGGCGCGAGGCCGCCCGGCTCGGCAAGGGCCTGCGCTTCGAGAACCTGCCGGCGAACCTCCTCTCGCTCGCCGACCTCTACGGCGTCACCTCGCTCATCCAGCCCTGCCGCGCCTGAGCATGGCCATCCCCGCGGTCGAGGTGCGCGACGCCTCCAAGCGCTACGGCGGCGTGCGCGCGCTCGACGGCGTGTCGCTCGCCGTGGAGCAGGGCGAGTTCTTCGCGCTCCTGGGGCCCAACGGGGCCGGCAAGACCACGCTCATCTCCGCGCTGGGCGGGCTCGTGCGGCCCGACGCGGGCACGCTGCGGGTGATGGGGTGCGACACGGTCACGGAATACGGCGCGGCCCGGCGGCTGCTGGGCATCGTGCCGCAGGAGATCGTGTTCGACCCGTTCTTCACGGTGCGCGAGACGCTCGAGCTGCAGTCGGGCTACTTCGGGCTGCGCGACAACCGCGCGTGGATCGACGAGATCCTCGAGCGGCTCTCGCTCGCCGCCAAGGCCGGCGCGAACATGCGCGCGCTCTCGGGCGGCATGAAGCGCAGGGTGATGCTGGCGCAGGCCCTCGTGCACCGGCCGCCCGTGCTGGTGCTCGACGAGCCCACCGCGGGCGTCGACGTGGAGCTGCGCCAGGCGCTGTGGAGCTTCGTGCGCGAGCTGAACGCGGCCGGGCACACCATCATCCTCACGACGCACTACCTGGAGGAGGCGCAGAACCTCTGCTCGCGCATCGCCATGATGAAGGCGGGGCGCATCGTGGCGCTGGATTCCACGCGCAAGCTCCTGGAGGCGTTCTCCGAGCGGGTGCTGCGCGTGAAGCTCGAATCCGGGGCGCTTCCCCCGGGTCTGGCCGAGGGCGTCTCGCGGGACGCGGCCGGCTGGCACTGCATCCCGGTGGGCGGGGCGGCGCAGGTCGAGGCGACGCTCGCCACGCTGCGCGAGGCCGGCGCCCGCGTGGCGCACCTGGAGGTCGCCGAGCCGGAGCTCGAGGAGGTGTTCGTGCGGCTCATGGCGGCCGACGGCAGGCGCGCGGCATGAGCGGCGGCTTTCCGGCGCTCCTGCGCAAGGAGGTGCTGCGGTTCTGGAAGGTGGGCTTCCAGACGGTCGCGGCGCCCGTCGTGTCGGCGATCCTCTACCTCGTGATCTTCTCGCACGCGCTCGCCGCGCACGTCGAGGCCTATCCGGGGGTGGCGTACGCGCAGTTCCTGGTGCCCGGGCTCGCGATGATGGCGATGCTGC
Source organism: Pseudomonadota bacterium (assembly GCA_029781595.1). Taxonomy (GTDB): domain Bacteria; phylum Pseudomonadota; class Gammaproteobacteria; order Burkholderiales; family Usitatibacteraceae; genus FEB-7. The sequence continues at coordinate 20,885 of JAKOWJ010000373.1, forward strand.
AGAACGCCTTCGCGAACGCCTCCTCGTCGATCATCCAGTCGAAGATCACCGGCAACATCGTGTTCATCCTGCTCGCGCCCATCGGGCCGGGCGAGTTCTTCGCGGCCTACCTGCTCGCGGCGATCGTGCGCGCGCTGGTGGTCGGCGCCGGCGTCGTGCTGGCGGTGGCCTGGCTCGTGCCGCTGCCCCTTCCCAACCCGGCCTGGCTCCTCGCCTTCGCGTTCACCGGCGCGGGAATCCTCGGGGCGCTGGGGCTGCTCGCGGGCATCTGGGCCGAGAAGTTCGACGAGCTGGCCGCGTTCCAGAACTTCCTGGTGATGCCCCTCACGTTCCTGGCGGGGGTGTTCTACTCCGTCGAATCCCTTCCGGCGTTCTGGCGCGCGGCCTCCCGGCTCAACCCGTTCTACTACGCCATCGACGGGTTCCGCTACGCGTTCTTCGGGCGCAGCGACGTGGCGCCGGCGACGAGCCTCGCGATTGCGAGCGCCGCCTTCTGTGCCCTATCATGGCTGACTCTCCGCCTGCTGCGTTCCGGCTACAAACTGAGGCACTGAGGCCGCCATGGCCGACAAGCACTCCATCGAGGCGCTCATCCGCCAGGGAATCGACTGCACCCACGTGGAGGTGCACGGCGACGACGGCGCGCACTTCGAGGCGCTGGTCGTGAGCCCGGCCTTCGCGGGCCTGGCGCGCGTGCGCCGGCACCAGATGGTGTACGCGGCGCTGGGCGAGCGAATGCGCGAGGAGGTCCACGCGCTCTCGATGAGGACCCTTTCCCCGGACGAGTGGGCGGGCCGCTGACCGGATTCCCCGGGCCGGACCGTCCGGCCCCCCGAAAGACATGCAGAAGCTCTCCATCCAAGGCGGCGTCGCCCTGTCCGGCGAGATCCGCGTCTCCGGCGCGAAGAACGCTGCGCTGCCCATCCTCGCGGCCTCGCTCCTGACGGCCTCGCCCGTGCGCGTCGCGAACCTGCCGCGCCTGAAGGACGTGGAGACCATGCTCGCGCTGCTGGCGCGCATGGGGGCGCGCGTCTCGCACCCGGACGGCGCCGCCGAGCTGGACGCGGGACACGTCACCGAGCCCTTCGCCCCGTACGAGCTGGTGAAGACGATGCGCGCGTCCATCCTCGCCCTGGGGCCGCTGGTGGCCCGGTTCGGCGAGGCGCGCGTGTCGCTGCCGGGCGGCTGCGCCATCGGCGAGCGGCCGGTCGACCTGCACCTGAAGGGCCTGGAGGCCATGGGCGCCACGGTGGGCATCGAATCGGGCTACATCCACGCCCGGGCCCCGCGCCTGCGCGGCGCGCGCATCGTCATGGACACGGTGACCGTCACCGGGACCGAGAACCTCATGATGGCCGCCTGCCTCGCGCAGGGCGAGACGGTCCTCGAGAACGCGGCCCGCGAGCCCGAGGTCGTCGACCTGGCGCAGTGCCTCGTCGCGATGGGCGCCCGCATCCGCGGGCAGGGCACCGACGTCATCGCCATCGAGGGCGTGGAGCGCCTCGGCGGAGTGGACTACGCCGTGATGCCCGACCGCATCGAGGCGGGCACCTTCCTCGCCGCGGCGGCGGCCACGCGCGGCGACATCGTGATCACGCACGCGCCGGTGGCGGCGCTCGACGCCGTGGTGGACAAGCTGCGCGAGGCCGGGGCGCAGGTGTCGGCCGACGCCGGCACCGTGGCGATCCGGATGGCGGGCCGGCCGCGCGCGGTGAGCCTTCGCACGGCGCCCTACCCGGCCTTCCCCACCGACATGCAGGCGCAGTTCCTCGCGCTCAACACCATCGCCGAGGGGACGGCCCTCGTGACGGAGACCATCTTCGAGAACCGGTTCATGCACGTCCAGGAACTGCGCCGCCTCGGGGCGCACATCGACATCGAGGGCAACACCGCGGTCGTGCACGGCACCGAGCGCCTCGCGGGGGCGGCGGTGATGGCCACGGACCTGCGCGCCTCCGCGAGCCTGGTGATCGCGGGCCTCGTGGCCGAGGGCGAGACGGTCGTGGACCGGATCTACCATCTCGACCGGGGCTACGAGCGGCTGGAGGAGCGGCTCTCGCGGCTCGGGGCGCGCATCCGGCGCGTGGCCTGAGGCGGACCATGATCACCATCGCGCTGTCCAAGGGACGCATCTTCGAGGAGACCCGCCCGCTGCTGGAGGCGGCCGGCATCGTGCCGTCGGAGGACCCCGAGACCTCCCGCAAGCTGATCCTGCCGACGGGCGACCCGGGCGTGCGCGTGATCATCGTGCGCGCCTCGGACGTGCCCACCTACGTCCAGTACGGCGCCGCCGACCTCGGCGTGGCCGGGCGCGACCTGCTGGTCGAGCACGGCGGCCGCGGCCTCTACCAGCCCCTGGACCTGGGCATCGCGCGCTGCCGGATGATGGTGGCCGTGCCCGAGGAGTTCGACTATCCGGCGGCCGTGCGCCGCGGCGCGCGGCTGCGCGTGGCGACCAAGTACATCCAGGTGGCGCGGGAGCACTTCGCGGCCAAGGGGGTGCACGTGGACCTCATCAAGCTCTACGGGTCCATGGAGCTCGCGCCGCTGGTGGGCCTCGCGGACGCCATCGTCGACCTGGTGGACACCGGCAGCACGCTGCGCGCCAACCGCCTGCGCGCCGTCGAGGAGATCATGGCCGTCTCCAGCCGCCTCATCGTCAACCCCGCCTCGCTCAAGGTGAAGCGCGCCGCCGTGATGCCGGTGATCGAGGCCTTCGAGAGGGCCTGCCGTGCGTGAGCCGCGCCGCCTGGACAGCCGCGACCCGGGATTCGGGGCGGCCCTGGAGGCGCTCCTCGCCTTCGAGGGCGCCCAGGACGAGGGCGTGGACCGCGCGGTCGCCGCCATCCTCGAGGACGTGCAGCGCCGGGGCGACGAGGCGCTCGTCGAGTACACCCGCCGCTTCGACCGCTGGGCGCCCCGCGACGCGGCCGACCTGGAGGTCGCCCCGGCCGCCTGCCGCGAGGCCCTCGCGCGCATCGGTGCCGCCGACCGCGGGGCGCTGGAGACCGCCGCCGCCCGCATCCGCGCGTACCACGAGCACCAGCACCTTCGCGGCTGGCGGGTCGAGGAACCCGACGGCACCATGCTCGGACAGCAGGTGACGCCGCTGGACCGCGTGGGCCTGTACGTTCCCGGCGGCAAGGCGGCCTACCCGTCCTCCGTGCTCATGAACGCCGTGGCGGCCAAGGTGGCGGGCGTGCCGGAGCTCGTGATGGTGGTGCCGACGCCGGACGGGCACGCCAACGACCACGTCCTGGCCGCCGCGGGGCTCGCGGGCGTGGACCGGGTCTTCCGCGTGGGCGGCGCCCAGGCGATCGGCGCCCTCGCTTTCGGCACCGGGCGCGTGCCCGCCGTCGACAAGATCGTGGGGCCGGGCAACGCCTACGTGGCCGCGGCCAAGCGGCGCGTCTTCGGGCGGGTGGGCATCGACATGGTGGCCGGGCCCTCCGAGATCCTCGTCGTGGCCGACGCGACGGCCCGCCCGGGCTGGGTGGCGATGGACCTCTTCTCGCAGGCCGAGCACGACGAGATCGCGCAGCCGATCCTCGTCACGCCGGACGCCGCCTTCGCGGACCGCGTCGTGGCCGCGATGCGCGCGGCGATCGGGGCGATGCCGCGCCGCGCGATCATCGAATCCTCGGTGGCGAACCGGGGCGCGGTGATCCTCGTGCGCGACCTCGAGGAGGCCTGCGAGATCGCCAACCGCATCGCGCCCGAGCACCTGGAGCTCGCCGTCGCGGATCCGGACGCGCTGCTGCCGCGGATCCGCCACGCGGGCGCCATCTTCATGGGGCACTACGCCTCGGAGTCGCTGGGCGACTACTGCGCCGGGCCGAACCACGTGCTCCCGACCTCGCGCACGGCGCGCTTCTCCTCGCCCCTGGGCGTCTACGACTTCCAGAAGCGCTCCAGCCTCATCCGCGTGGCGCGCCCGGCGGCCCTGCGGCTGGGCGAGACCGCGCGCACCCTCGCGCGGGCCGAGGGCCTGGAGGCCCACGCGCGAAGCGCCGAGCTGCGGGGCGAGGAAGAGCGGTGAAGCGGGCCGCGGACTGGGTGCGCGAGGAGATCCGCGCGCTCACGGCCTACCACGTCGCGCCCGCCGCCGGGCTGGTGAAGCTCGACGCGATGGAAAATCCTTACCCGCTGCCGCCGGACGTGGCCGAGGAGCTGGGCCGGCACCTCGCGACGGTGGCGGTGAACCGCTACCCGGATCCCGGCGCGCCGGCGCTGAAGTCGGCCCTGCGCGAGGCGATGGGAATCCCGGCCGGACGCGGGATCCTGCTGGGCAACGGCTCCGACGAGATCCTGCAGGTGATCGCCGTCGCGCTCGCGAGGCCCGGCGCCACGATGCTCGCGCTGGAGCCGTCCTTCGCGATGTACCGCATGAGCGCGGCGACGGCCGGCATGGGCTACGCGGGCGTGAGCCTCTCGCCGGACTTCGCCATCGACCTGCCGGCCACGCTGGAGGCCATCGGACGGCTGCGCCCGGCGCTCACCTGGATCGCCTATCCCAACAATCCCACGGGCAACCTGTTCCGCCGCGAGGACGTCCTGGCGATCCTCGAGGCCGCTCCGGGCCTGGTGGTCGTGGACGAGGCGTATTACGCCTTCTCGAGCGGGGCCACCTTCCTGGGCGAGGTCGGCCGGCACCCCAACCTCGTCCTCGTGCGCACCGTGTCCAAGCTGGGCCTTGCGGGCCTGAGGCTGGGGCTGGCAGTGGGTCCCGAGGACTGGCTGGCGGAGTTCGACAAGGTTCGACTGCCCTACAACGTGAACGTGCTGTCGGCGGCGGCCGCGACTTTCCTCCTGGGGCGGCGGGGCCTGCTGGAGGCGCAGACCGCCGCGATCGTGAAAGACCGGGCCTGCCTCGAGGCCGGGATCGACGCCATCGCCGGCGTGCGACGGTTTCCGTCTGCCGCGAACTTCGTGCTGGTGCGCGTGCCCGACGGCCCCGCCGCGTTCGAGGCGCTGAAGGCGCGTGGTATATTGGTCCGCAACTTCCACGGCTCCCATCCCCTGCTCGCCCACTGCCTCCGGCTGACGGTCGGCACCCCAGACGAGAACGCCCGCCTCCTCGAAGCCCTGACCCGGGCGGCCGGCTGACCACCATGCGCACCGCGGAAATCCAGCGAGACACCCAGGAAACCCAGGTCTTCGTCGCCGTGAACCTCGACGGGACGGGCCAGGCGAGCCTTGCCTCGGGCATCCCCTTCCTCGACCACATGCTCGACCAGGTCGCCCGACACGGGGCCGTGGACCTCACCGTCCGCGCCAAGGGCGACCTCGAGATCGACGCCCACCACACCGTCGAGGACATCGGCATCACGCTCGGCATGGCCGTGGCCAAGGCCCTCGGCGGCAAGGCCGGCATCCGCCGCTACGGCCATGCCTACGTGCCCCTGGACGAGGCGCTCTCGCGCGCCGTGGTCGATTTCTCCGGCCGGCCGGGCCTGGAATTCCACGTGCCATTCACCCGCGCCCGCGTGGGGGAATTCGACGTGGACCTGACGCGCGAGTTCTTCCAGGGATTCGTGAACCACGCGCTG
>JAKOWJ010000228.1 GCA_029781595.1 Pseudomonadota bacterium
CGACGCGCCGGCGGCGCTCGGCCTCGCCCTGGCCGCGCACGCGAAGTCCGTAGCCGACGTTCTCGGCGACGTTCATGTTCGGGAAGAGGGCGTAGCTCTGGAAGACCATGCCCACGCCGCGCTTCTCGATCGGCAGCGGCGTCACGTCCTCGTCCCCGAAGAGGACGCGGCCGCCCTCGTCGGGGGACTCGAGCCCGGCGACGATGCGCAGCGTCGTGGTCTTGCCGCAGCCGGACGGGCCCAGCAGCGCGATCGTCTCGCCGGCGGCGATGTCCAGGGTGAGGGGCTCGAGCGCGCGCGTGCCGTCGTCGAAGGTCTTGGCGCAGCGCTCCAGGCGGATGGCGACGGCCATGGGTCAGGCTCTCCGGGGTTGCGCCCGCCGCGCCGCCCACTGCATGGCCACGAGGAGGGGGATGATGATGATGAAGAAGACGAGCGTGTAGGCCGAGCCGATCTCCAGGCGCATCGAGGCGTAGCTGTCCGCCAGGCCCACCGGCAGCGTCCGGGTGAGCGGCGTGTGCAGCATCCACGTGAGGTTGAACTCGCCCAGGGAGAGCGTGACCACCATGAGCGAGCCGGCGAGGATGCCGGGCATGGCGTTGGGCAGCACGACGGAGGCGAAGCGGCGCCAGAAGCCGGCCCCGAGGCTCGCGGCCGCCTCCTCGAGGGTGCGCAGGTCCACCGCGAGCATCACGGCCAGCACCGAGCGCACCATGAAGGGCAGCGTGAACAGGACGTGGCCCACCAGGATGAACACCGGGCTCGCCCGCAGCTCGCGCCAGCCGCCGTAGAGCAGGATGAGGGCGAGCGCCGTGGCGAGGCCGGGAATGGCCACGGGCAGCACCAGCAGCTCCTCGAAGAGTCGCGTCCAGCGGTTCTGCACGCGCGAGAGCGAGTACGCCGCCGGCACGCCGATCGCGAGCGTGACCGCGAGGCAGCCCAGGGCGATGCCGACGGACATGCCCACCGTGCCGGCATACAGGCTCCAGACCTCGCCCAGCCAGCGCAGCGTGAGGCCGCTGCGCAGGCCGACGAAGAAGTTCTCCGTGAGGCCGGCGAGGATGGACAGGCCCACCGGGACGACCAGGAAGGCGCACACCGCCAGGGTGATGGCGGCCTGCACCCAGAAGCGCGGCGGACGGGCGCGCGCGCTCATGCCGCGGCGGCCACGCCCGCGCCCGACGCGCTGCGGGCGAGCGCGAGCACCGCCCAGGTGATGAAGCCCAGGACGATGGACAGCGCCGCCGCCATGGGGAAGTTCGCGTAGTTCGTGAACTCGTTGTAGATCGTGATGGGCAGCACGTTGATCTGCGTGGCGAGGGTGAAGGCGGTGCCGAACGCGCCCATGGCCGTGGCGAAGCAGATCGCGCCGGAGGAGAGCATCGCCGGCCGCAGCGCCGGCAGGATCACGTCGCGGGTCACCTGCCAGGTCGAGGCTCCGAGCGAGCGCGCGGCCTCCTCGAGGGCGGGGTCCAGCTTCTCGATGGAGGCCATGAGCGTGAGGATCACGCGCGGGATGGAGAAGTAGAGGTAGCCGGTGAACAGGCCCGTCATGCCGTAGGCGAAGACGAGCTTCTCGCCGAACAGCCACTCGGCCAGGTCGCCGACGAGGCCCTGCCGGCCCGCGAAGAGGATCACGAGGAAGCCCACCACGACGCCCGGGAAGGCGAGCGGCAGGGTGAGCATCGACACGAGCAGGCTGCGGCCCGGGAAGCGGTTGCGCTGCAGGAAGAGCCCCGCCACCAGCGAGAGCGCGAGGGTGGCGACGGTGGTCGCCGCCGACAGCGCGACCGTGGAGACGAGGCTCTTGAAGTACTGCGCGTCGGTGACCACCGCCGCGTAGGCCGCGATCCCGCCCGGGCCGCTCGCGCCGACGTGCAGCAGGCGCACCATCGGCAGCAGCCAGAAGGCGGCGAAGACGACGAGCGCCGGCAGGGCCAGCGCCAGCGCCCGCGTGCGGTCGCGGCCGGCGACGTCCACGCTACTGCACTTCCTTCAGGTAGCGCTCCGAGAACGCCTTCTGGACGGCGGCCATGCGGCCGTAGTCGATCGGCTTGGCGCGCGCGTACTCGCTCGCCGGCAGGAAGCGGGACTGGGCCTCCTTGGAGATCGCGCTCGCGCGGATGGGCCGCAGGTAGGCGTTGGCCCAGACGGCCTGGCCGGCGTCGGACATCAGGTGGTCGAGGACCTTCTTGCCGTTGGCGGGGTTGGGGCCGCCCTTCACCAGGCTCATCACGTAGGGGACGATCACCGTGCCCTCGGCGGGGATCACGAACGCGATGTTGGCCTTGTCCTTGTACTTGCCGCGGTAGGCGTTGAAGTCGTAGTCGAGAAGGATCGGGATCTCTCCCGAGAGCACCCGGGCGTACGAGGTCTGCTTGGGCACGATCGGCTCGTTCTTCCTGAGCTCCTTGAACCACCGGATCGCCGGGTCGAAGTTGTCGAGGGAGCCGCCCATGGCGAGGTTCACGGCCACGGCGCCCACGTAGCCCACGAAGGCGCTGGCGGGATCGAGGTAGCCGATCATGCCCTTGTACACGGGCTTGGTGAGGTCCTTCCAGGACTTGGGCACCGGCTTGCCCTTGAGGGCGTCGACGTTGACCATGAAGCCGAGGGTGCCGGAATGGATCGTGAACCAGTGGCCGTCCGGGTCCTTCAGGCCGTCGGGGATGTCGTTCCAGTGCGCCGGCTTGTAGGGCGCGGTCACGCCGTCCTTCTTGGCCTGGATCCCGAAGGTGACGCCGTAGTAGGCGATGTCGGCCACCGGGCTCGCCTTCTCGGCCACGAGCTGCGCCAGCGTCTGGCCGCTGTTCTTGTTGTCCTGCGGCACGGTGATGCCGGTCTTCTCCTTGATGACCTTGAGCTGCGTGCCCCAGTCGGCCCACTCGGGCGGGCAGTTGTAGCAGATCGCGGTCTGGGCGAAGGCGGCGGTCGCGGCGAACGCCGCGACGGCGCCGGCGAGGCGGGCAAGTCGTTTCATCCTGGTCTCCTTTGGCGGGCGGGTGGGGCGGTGAGGGCGCGCGTGGAATCCCCCACGCGCAGCCGGTGCGGCATTTCGAGCGAATCGAGGTTGCGCCGCCCGTCGAGGCGGGCGGCCAGAAGGCGCATGGCGCGCGCGCCCATGTCGGCGGAGGGCTGCGCGACCGTGGTGAGCGTCGGCGTGAGCAGGCCCGCGAGCGCCGTGCCGTCGAACCCGGCCACGCTCACGTC
>JAKOWJ010000257.1 GCA_029781595.1 Pseudomonadota bacterium
GACGTCTACGGCCGCGAGTTGGCGGCGGCCGCTCTCGGGAAGAAGGGCGGGCCCGAGGCCATCGCCGCCCTCGAACAGGCGGTCAACAGCGACAGGTTCTGGGCCGTCCAGGCCGCCGCGGCCAGGGCGCTCGGGGCCATCCGCACCACCGAGGCGCGCGACGCGCTGCTGCGTTCGCTCAAGGTCCGCCACCCAAAGGCGCGCCGAGGCGTGGTCGCGGCCCTGGGCGAGTTTCGCGGTGACGAAGCGGTCTTCGCCGCTCTCAAGCCACTGGCCCGCCGCGATCAGTCCTGGTTCGTCGAGTCCGAGGCCAACCGCAGCATCGGCAAGCTTCGCTGCCCCGGCTCGCTCGAGGCCATCCGCGCGAACATCAACCGGCCATCGTTCCGCCAGGTCGTGCGCGTAGGCTGCCTCGACGGACTCGTCGAGTTGCGCGACGAACGCGGATTCGCAGACATCGCCGCCTGCGCCAACTACGGCGCCTTCGCCCAGAGCCGCCAGAGCGCGGTCGGTGCGATGGGCCGCCTCGGCCAGTACTTCCCTGAGCGCAAGCGCCGAACCGGCGAAGAGATCGCCGAGTTCCTGCGCGACCCCGACTTCCGCGTCCGCATCTCCGCCGCGAACGCCCTCAAAACCCTGCGCGACGAGACGCAGGCCGGGGCGCTCGAGGAGATGGCCGCCCGCGAGCTCGACGGCCGCGCCGTGCGCATCGCCCGCGAGAACGCCGCTATCCTCCGCAAAGGCGCCGGAACGGAGGCCGAGCTCACGAAGCTCCGCGACGAGTTCGAGCACCTGCGTGAGGAGAATGGACGGCTCAAGGAGCGCCTCACCCGTCTCGAAGCCCAGGCGCGCGACCGCTAACCGCCGCCACCTATCCTTCAGCGATGCCAGCACGCCACATCCTCGCCATCGACCAGGGCACCACCAGCTCGCGCGCCCTCATCGTCGATTCGCGCGGCGAGGTTGTCGCCGTCGGCCAGCGCACGTTCACCCAGCACTACCCGGAGCCGGGCTGGGTCGAGCACGACCCCGAGGAGATCTGGCGCTCGCAGGAGGCCGCAATCCACGACGCACTCCGCCATGCCGGCCTGCAGATGAACGAGATCGCGGCGATCGGCATCGCGAATCAGCGCGAGACGGTGGTCCTCTGGGACCGCCAAACCGGCGCGCCGGTCCACAACGCTATCGTCTGGCAGGACCGCCGCACGGCCGCTATCTGCGACGAGCTCCGCGCCGGCGGCCACGAGGACGCGTTCCGCAAGCTCACCGGGCTCACGCTCGACCCCTACTTCTCGGGCACGAAGCTAGCGTGGCTCCTCCAGCAGGACGAGCGCCTCGCCGGGCGGGCGGAGGCGGGCGAACTCGCCGCCGGTACCATCGACGCCTGGCTCATCTGGAAGCTGACCGGCGGCAAGCGCCACGTCACCGACTACACGAACGCCAGCCGCACCCTGCTCTTCAACATCATGCGCGG
>JAKOWJ010000302.1 GCA_029781595.1 Pseudomonadota bacterium
GCCTGGCCGCGTGGCGGGCGGAGGTCCGCCTCGCGGACGGGCTGCCGGCCGCGTGGGAGGGGCGCGACATCGTCGTCGAAGGCGTCGTCGCCGGGCTGCCGCGGGAGGACGGGCGCGGCACGCGATTCGCGTTCGAGGTGGGTCGCGTGGTGACGCAGGGCGCGCAGGTCCCGAGCCGGTTGTCGCTCGCCGCCTACGCCCCGCCGCAGGGCGAGGCGCTGCGCGTGCGGGCAGGGGAGCGCTGGCGCGTGGCGGTGCGCCTGAAGCGTCCGCGGGGGCTGCGCAACCCGCACGGATTCGATTTCGAGCGATGGGCCCTGGCGCGGGACATCCGCGCCACCGGCTACCTGCGCGACCGGCCCGCCCCGCTGCGTCTCGCCGCGCACGAGGCCGGCTGGCCCTGGAGCGTGCACCGGCTGCGCGGGGCCATCCGCGAGAGGCTGCAGGAGGGCTTGCGCGGCAAGCCCTACTCGGGCGTGCTCGTGGCGCTGGCCATCGGCGACCAGGACGCGATCCCCGCCCGCGACTGGGCGATCTTCTGGCGCACGGGCGTGGGCCACCTGGTGAGCATCTCGGGCCTGCACGTGACCATGCTCGCGAGCCTGGCCGGGCTCGTCGCGGCCTTCGCGTGGCGCCGGGTGCCGTGCCTGGTGGCGCGCGTGCCGGCGCGCACGGGGGCCGTCGTGGCCGGCCTTGCGGTCGCCGCGGCCTACACGCTGCTCGCCGGATACGGCGTGCCCGCGCAGCGCACGCTCGCGATGCTCGTCACGGCCGGTGCGTTTTCTCTCGCCCGCCGCGCCACCTCGCCCTCGCGCGTGCTGGCGGCGGCGCTGGTGGCCGTTCTCGCGATCGACCCGTGGGCGGTGGGCGAGCCGGGGTTCTGGCTCTCGTTCGGCGCGGTGGCCGCGATCCTCTTCGCGGTGGCGCTGCGGCCGGACCGCCCGGGCAAGTTCGCGTCGGCCGTGGCCACGCAGGCGGCCGTGACCCTCGCGCTCTGGCCGCTGCTCGCGGCGTGGTTCGGCGAATTCCCGCTTGTCTCGCCGCTGGCCAACGCCTTCGCCATCCCGGTGGTGAGCCTCGCGGTGGTGCCGCTCACCCTGGCCGGTGTCGTCGTCCCGGCGCTGCTCGCGCCGGCGCACGCGCTCTTCGCGGCGACGATGGTCCCGCTCGGCTGGCTGGCCGCCTGGCCGGACGCGGTGGCGGAACTGCCGGCGGCGCCGCTGGAGGCGACGGCCGCGGCGATCGCGGGCGTCGCGCTGCTGCTCGCGCCGCGCGGGATGCCGCTGCGCGTCGCCGGCGCGGTGCTGCTGCTGCCGCTCCTGCTGGCGAGGGCGCCGGCGCCGCCGCGGGGCGAGGCCTGGCTGGACGTGCTGGACGTCGGCCAGGGGCTCGCGGTCGTGGTGCGCACGGCCACGCACGCGCTCGCGTACGACGCGGGCCCGGCGTGGGGCGCGGAATCCGACGCGGGCCAGCGCGTGGTGGTGCCGCACCTGCGCGCCGAGGGCGTGCGCCGGCTCGACGGCCTGGTCGTGTCACACGCGGACGACGACCACGCGGGTGGCGCCGCGTCGGTGGCGGCCTCGCGGCGTCCGCGCTGGGTCCTCGCGTCGCTGCCGGCGGCGCAGGCGCGGGCGTCCGGGGTCGCCGGCGCCACCGGCTGCCGTGCGGGCCAGCGCTGGGAGTGGGACGGCGTCGCCTTCGAGGTCCTGCACCCGCCCGTTCCCTCGCACGGCGACAACGACGGCTCCTGCGTCCTGCGCGTGGCGACGGCGGCGGGGTCGATGCTCCTCGCGGGCGACATCGAGGGCGCCGCCGAGGCGGCGCTCGTCGCGAGCCACGGCGCGAGGTTGCGCGCCACGGTCCTGCTGGTGCCGCACCACGGGTCGCGCACGTCGTCCACGCCGGGGTTCCTCGCCGCCGTGTCGCCGGCCCGCGCCGTGATCTCCGCCGGGTGGCGAAACCGGTTCCGGCAGCCGGCCGGGGAGGTGCTCTCGCGCTATGGCCGGCTCGGCATCCCTGTCCGCCGGACGGATCTCGAGGGGGCGCTGCGCGTGCGGCTGCCGGCCGGGGAGGGGCAGCGCGTCGAGGTGCTCGCGGTCGCGACGCGACCCCGCTACTGGCGCGAGGATCGGGTCCTCACAACTCGGCCTCCGGTGCGCGGCGAAGGTCCAGGGTGAGCGGGAAGCGCGGATTGCGCGCCTCCTCGGGCGCCGCCATCGGCCCCGGCGTGTGACCCATCGCCTGGAAGCGCGCGACGCGCCGCGCCTCCGCCTCCAGCGCGTTCACCGGGAAGGTGTCGTAGTTGCGCCCGCCCGGGTGCGCCACGTGGTAGGTGCAGCCGCCGATGGAACGGCGGTTCCACAGGTCCACGATGTCGAAGACGAGAGGCGCCTGCGGGGCGATCGTCGGGTGCAGCGCCGAGGGCGGCGCCCAGGCCTTGTAGCGCACGCCCGCCACGTACTCGCCGGGCCGGCCCGTGGCGGCGAGCGGCACGCGCCGGCCGTTGCAGGCGACGGCGTAGCGCGTCGCGTTCAGGTTCGAGGCGCGCACCTGCAGGCGCTCGACGGAGGAATCGACGTAGCGAGCGGTGCCCGCCTGCACCACCTCCTCGCCCAGCACGTGCCACGGCTCGATGCCCTGGCGGATCTCCAGCTCGATGCCCTCGTAGCTCACCGTGCCGAAGCGCGGGAAGCGGAACTCGAGGAAGGGCGCGAACCACGCCAGGCGGAAGTCGTAGCCGGCCGCCTGCAGGTCCTCGACGACGTGGCGCAGGTCCTGGGCCACGAAGTGCGGCAGCATGAAGGCGTCGTGCAGGCGCGTGCCCCAGTCCACGAGGCGCCCGCGGAAGGGCGTGCGCCAGAAGCGGGCCACCAGGGCGCGCAGCAGGAGCATCTGCGTGAGGCTCATCCGCGCGTGCGGCGGCATCTCGAACGCGCGGAACTCGAGCAGCCCCAGGCGCCCGGTGGCGCTGCCGGGCGCGTAGAGCTTGTCGATGGAGAACTCGGCGCGGTGGGTGTTGCCCGTGAGGTCGACGAGGAAGTTTCGCAGGATCCGGTCCACGAGCCAGGGCTTGTCGCTCGTCTCGCCGGGCTGGAGCGTGCGCTCGAGCTGCTCGAAGGCGATCTCCAGCTCGTAGAGCGTGTCGTCGCGGGCCTCGTCCACGCGCGGGCTCTGGCTGGTGGGCCCGATGAACAGGCCCGAGAAGAGGTAGGAGAGCGCCGGGTGCACCTGCCAGTAGGCGATGAGCGAGCGCAGCAGGTCCGGCCGGCGCAGCAGCGGGCTGTCGGCCGCGGTGGGCCCGCCGATGGTCACGTGGTTTCCGCCGCCGGTGCCGGTGTGGCGGCCGTCGAGCATGAACTTCTCCGTGCCCAGGCGGGCGAGGCGCGCTTCCTCGTAGAGGACGCCCACGTGGTGCGCGAGCTCGTCCCAGTTCGCGGCCGGGTGGATGTTGACCTCGATCACGCCCGGGTCCGGCGTCACCGCCAGCCGGCCGATGCGCGGGTCGTCGGGCGGGGGATAGCCCTCCAGGCGCAGCGGCCGCGCCAGCGCCCGGGCCGTGGCCTCGATGGCCGCCACCAGGCTCACGAAGTCCTCGGCGAGCGCCACGGGCGGCAGGAAGACGTGCAGCCGGCCCGCGCGCACCTGCACGCACAGGGCCGTGCGCACCACCTCGCGCGGGGGCGTGTCGCGCCCGGCGGCACGCTTCGTGGCGGCGGCACGCGAGGGCTTCCTCTTGCCCAGCGCGTCGCGGCGCTCGAACGGGTCGGCGGGAATGACGGGCTCGTCGTCCTCCGGCAGCACCGATGGCAGCGAGGCGAGCGGCAGCCGGTAGCCCAGGGGCGAGTCGCCCTCGACGAGGAACACGTGGCCGCGGCGCAGCGGCCAGCGCGAGCTCGCCCAGCGCGTGGGCGCCGAAGGCTTCGGCCGCGCCAGCGCCTTGAGCGGCAGCACGTAGCCCGCCACCTCGCCGATGCGCCCGCCGACGGCCCGCGCGAGGCGCTCGCGCGCCTCGGCGGAATCCGGGTCGGCGGCGAGGGGGTCGATCTCGGCCGGCAGGTTCGACTCGTCGCGAAGCAGCCGCCACGGGTCCTCGTACGCGGGCATCGCCAGGTCGGGCGCGAGGCCCAGGGACTGGGCGAGCTCCGTCGCGAAGCGGCGGGCGTCCTCGGCGGTGGGCGCGGGGCCCGGCGCGTCCACGAGCAGCGCCTCGTCCGTCCACAGCGGCGTGCCGTCGCGGCGCCAGAGGCAGGAGAGCGCCCAGCGCGGCAGGGGCTCGCCCGGGTACCACTTGCCCTGCCCGAAGTGCACGAGCCCGCCGGGCGCGAAGCGGGCGCGCAGGCGGTGCAGCAGGTCGGTGGCGAGCTCGAGCTTGCGCGGCGAGTGCGCCGTGTGGTTCCACTCGGCCCCGTCCATGTCGTCCACCGACACGAAGGTGGGTTCGCCGCCCATCGTGAGCCGCACGTCGCCGTCGGCCAGCTCGCGGTCGACGCGCCGGCCGAGCGCCTCGATGGCGGCCCACTGCGCCTCGTCGAAGGGGCGGGTGACGCGCGGGTCCTCGTGCAGGCGCGTCACCTTCATCTCGAAGTCCAGTCGCGACTCGCACACGTCCGTGAAGCCCGAGACGGGGGCTGCGCTGGACGGCAGGGCCGTGCACGCGAGGGGGATGTGCCCCTCGCCGGCGAGCAGGCCCGAGGTGGGGTCCAGGCCGATCCAGCCCGCCCCGGGCACGTAGGCCTCGCACCAGGCGTGCAGGTCCGTGAAGTCGTGGTCGGTGCCGGCCGGCCCGTCCAGGGGCTTCTGGTCGGCGACGAGCTGGATGAGGTAGCCCGAGGCGAATCGCGCGGCCAGGCCCAGGCGGCGCAGGACCTGCACCAGGAGCCAGGCCGAGTCGCGGCACGAGCCGGAGCCGCGCTCGAGCGTCTCCTCGGGCGCCTGGATGCCGGGCTCCAGGCGGATGAGGTACTTCACGTCCTGCTGCAGGTCGCGGTTCAGGCCCACCAGGAAGTCGATCGTCGTGATCGGGCGGGCGAGGTAGCGCCCGCGCGCGCGCTCGATCCAGGCCGCCACGCGCGGCGTGAGCGGCTCGAGCTCGAGATAGGGGGCGAGCTCGCGCGAGTTCTCGGGCGTGTAGGCGAACGGGAAGTGCTCGGCGGACTTGTCGACGAAGAAGTCGAACGGGTTCACGACCGTCATGTCGGCCACGAGGTCGACCTCGACCTCGAGCACGCGCGAGGGCTCCGGGAAGACGAGGCGGGCGAGCCAGTTGCCGTACGGGTCCTGCTGCCAGTTGAGGAAGTGCTTCGCGGGCCGGACCTTGAGCGAGTAGCTCTCGATGGGCGTGCGGCAGTGCGCGGCGGGGCGCAGGCGCACCTCGTGCGGCGAGAGCGTGACCGGCCGGTCGAACGCGTACGCGGTGCGGTGGTGGAGGGCGACCTTGATCGTCACGGTATGCCTTCGGCAAGCGTCGGTGGCGCCGCCCCCGGCCAGCGAAGCCGCGGCGTCGCCGTCACTCCAGCCAGTCGGGGTCTGGCAGCTCCTGGAAGACGCGGCGAAGGCCCCCGCCCCAGCGCGAGCGCAGCATCGTGAAGTAGGGGTCGCCCTCGCGGATGCGCTGCTGCAGCCCCACGCGCAGGCTGTCCCGGGGCAGCCAGAGCAGGTCGATGGGCAGGCCCACGGAGATGTTGGACTTCATCGTCGAGTCGAAGGAGATGAGCACGCACTTGGCGGCCTCCTTCTGCGGCGTGGCGGTGGAGACGACCCGGTCCAGGATGGGCTTGCCGTACTTGGACTCGCCCAGCTGGAAGTAGGGCGTCTCGTCGGTCGCCTCGATGAAGTTGCCCTGCGCGTAGACGTGGAACAGGCGCATGGCCTCGCCCCGGACCTGGCCGCCCACGATCAGGTTGGCGCTCGCGTCGATGTTGCTCTGCAGGAGGTAGGGCCCGTCCTTGCGCTGCATCTCGCGCAGGGCGTCGCCCACGAGCGTGGCCGCGTCGTACATCGACTCCACGTTCCAGATGGTGCGCGTGCCCTCGGCGGCGTGCTGGTGGCGGTCCAGCAGGTTCACCACGCCCTGGGTCATCGCGAGGTTGCCGGAGGACAGGACCACGATGACGCGGTCGTCCTTGCGCTCGAAGACGCGCATCTTCGTGAAGGTCGAGACGTGGTCCACGCCCGCGTTGGTGCGCGAGTCGGAGGCGAAGATCATCCCGGCGTCCAGGCGCAGGGCAACGCAGTAGGTCATGGGCTCGGTGGCGGCGTTCGGCGCGGTTGCCCCGGATCATAGCGCATCGCCGCGGGCGCTCGCCCGACCTCATCCGGCCAGCGCGGGCGAGAAGAAGCTCGCCTGGATCTGGGTGGAGAGCTCCTGCATGTCGTCGAGGTAGTCGGTGAGGTACTCGTGCAGGCCGCCGGCGAAGATGTCCTGGATGCGCCCGTAGCGCAGCTGCGCGAGCAGGCGCCCGGCCTGGCGCAGGCACTCCGCGGAGCGGTCGTTGCGCACCAGGGCCAGCATGTCGTTCACCTGCTGCACGCAGAAGAGCAGGCTCCGGGGGATGTCGCCGCGCAGGATGAGGAGCTCGGCCAGGCGCAGCGGCGTGATCACGTCCCGGTAGGACTGGCGGTAGGCCTCGAAAGCCGACACCGAGCGCAGCACGGCGGACCACTGGTAGTAGTCCACGGCGCCGCCCACGTCCTTCACGCTCGGCAGCAGGATGTGGTACTTCACGTCGAGGATGCGGGCGGTGGAGTCCGCGCGCTCGACGTGCGTGCCCAGCCGCGTGAAGTGGTAGGCGTCGTCGCGGCGCATGGTGCCGAAGGTCACGCCGCGGAAGAGGTGGCTGCGCTCCTTCACCCAGTCGAAGAAGGTGGACACGCCGCGCGCGGCGAGCCTCGCCTCGTCCATCTGCTGCATCTCGAGCCACGTGGCGTTGACCACCTCCCACATCTCCGAGGTGATGGCCCCGCGGATGGCGCGCGCGTTCTCCCGCGCCTGGCGGGCGCACGAGTGGATGGACGAGGGGTTCTCCGGGTCCAGGGCCATGAAGTGCAGCACCTCGCGGGCGCACACCGTGCTGTGCCGGCCGGAGAACGGGAAGAGGGTGCCGGTGATGTTGAGGGGGGCGAACCACTCCTGGTCCTGCAGGCGCGGCTCCTTCACCAGCAGCGACATGCGCCAGGCCACGTCGAGCACGCGCGCGGTGTTCTCCGCGCGCTCGACGTATCGGCTGAGCCAGTAGAGGTTGGAGGCGACGCGCGAGAGCATGGGGCTCAGTCCACCACCCAGGTGTCCTTCACCCCGCCGCCCTGGGAGGAGTTGACCACGAGGGAGCCCTCGCGCAGCGCCACGCGCGTGAGCCCGCCCGGCACGAAGCGCACCTCGCGCCCCGTGAGGACGTAGGGCCGCAGGTCCACGTGCCGCGGCGCGAGCGCCTCGCCGCAGAAGGTGGGCACCTGCGAGAGCGAGAGCGTGGGCTGGGCGATGAAGCGCTCGGGGGCGTCCAGGATGCGCTGGCGGTAGCGCTCGCGCTCCTCGCGCGTGGCCGTGGGGCCCACCAGCATGCCGTAGCCGCCGGAGCCCTGGGCCTCCTTCACCACGAGGTCCTCGAGGTGCCCGAGCGTGTAGGCGAGGTCCTCGGGGTTGCGCAGCAGGTAGGTGGGCACGTTCGCGAGGATGGGCTCCTCGCCCAGGTAGAAGCGGATCATCTCGGGCACGAAGGGGTACATCGACTTGTCGTCGGCGACTCCCGTGCCGATGGCGTTGGCCAGCGTCACGCGCCCGGCGCGGTAGGCCTCGAGCAGGCCCGGCACGCCGAGCATGGAGTCGGGGCGGAAGGCGAGGGGGTCCAGGAAGTCGTCGTCGATGCGCCGGTAGACCACGTCCACGCGCTGCGGGCCCTGGGTGGTGCGCATGAACACCGTGCGGTCCTGCACGAAGAGGTCCTGGCCCTCGACCAGCTCGATGCCCATCTGCTGGGCGAGGAAGGCGTGCTCGAAGTAGGCGCTGTTGAAGTGCCCCGGCGTGAGCAGCACGATCACCGGGTTCTCGACGTCGCGCGGGGCCATCTCCCGCAGGCCCTCGAGCAGGAGGTCGGGGTAGTGGTCCACGGGGCGGATCGTCTGCCCGGCGAAGAGCTCCGGGAAGAGCCGCATCATCATCTTGCGGTTCTCGAGCATGTACGACACGCCCGAGGGCGTGCGCAGGTTGTCCTCGAGCACGTAGTACTCGCCGTCGGCGTTCTTCACCAGGTCCACGCCGGCGATGTGCGCGTACACGCCCCCCGGGACGTCCACGCCGATCATCTCGCGGCGGAACTGGCTGTTGCCCTCCACCTCCTCGCGCGGGATGCGGCCGGCGCGCAGGATCTCCTGGCCGTGGTAGATGTCGTGCAGGAAGCGGTTGAGCGCCGTCACGCGCTGGCGCAGGCCCTCGGCCAGCCGGTCCCAGCGCGCGCCGGGAATGACGTGCGGGACGATGTCGAAGGGGATGAGCCGCTCGGTGCCCGAGGCCTCGCCGTAGACCGCGAAGGTGATGCCCACGCGGTGGAAGAGCAGGTCCGCCGCCTGCCGGTTCTGCACGATGCGTTCCGGCGGCGTGTCGCGCAGCCACTCGGCGAAGGCCCGGTAGTGCGCTCGCACGCCGCCGTCTTCGGCGACCATCTCGTTGTAGAACTTCTGCAGGGGCATGGGCTTCGGGCCTTCCGGGGATCGTTCAGCAAACCCCATGCCATGCGGGGTTTTCGCCGCGGCCGCCCTGCGGACGCCCGCCGCGGCGCTGGCGCCGTGATCCGGAATGGTGCGCGCGCACCAAGGCCGTGCGCAAGGCGCGACGGCCGCGAGCCGGGCCCGGCGGTAGAATCCCGCCTTTGCGCCCGCGCCGCTTCCCGTGATCACCGAGCAATCCGCCGCCGACCTGCGCGCCCTCGAAAGCGGCCTCGCCGAAACGTTCGGCGCGGCGCTCGCGGACGCGCCCCTGCGGGCGCTCCAGCTGGCGCGCGGGGCCTGCCAGGCCGCCGGGCGGCAGGCCGCGTTCGATCGCACGGTGGCGGTCGCCCGGCTGCTCCTCGTCCAGGGAGCCGACCCCGACACGGTCGCCGCCGCCCTCATCGGCGGCGCCATCCCCGAGGGCGAGCTCGATCTCGACGGCATCCAGGCCGCCTTCGGCCCGGACCTCGCCGCGATCCTCAAGGGGCTGTCGCGGGCCGGCCGCATCGAGTCGCTGGGTCTCGCGGGGTCGGACCCGGAACAGGTGCGCAAGATGCTCCTCGCCATCGCCGAGGACGTGCGCGTGGTGCTCATCAAGCTCGCCGAGCGCGTGGTGCACCTGCGCTCGCTCACGCGGGCCGACGAGGCGGTGCGGCGCGCCGCCGGCGCCGAGACGCTCGCGCTCTTCGCGCCGCTCGCCAACCGCCTGGGCGTCTCCGAGCTCAAGTGGGAGCTGGAGGACTTCGCCTTCCGCTTCACCGAGCCGGACCTGTACCGCAAGGTGGCCGGCCTCCTGGACGAGAAGCGCAACGACCGCGAGGCCTACATCGCGCGCGTGGTCGCCAGGCTCACGGAGGAGCTCGGCGCCATGGGCATCCAGGCGACGATCCAGGGCCGGCCCAAGCACCTGTACTCCATCTTCCGCAAGATGCGCGGCAAGAACCTCGCCTTCGAGCAGCTCTACGACATCCGCGCCGTGCGGGTGATCGTGCGGTCGGTGCGCGAGTGCTACACGGTGCTGGGTGTCGTCCACGACCTGTGGACGCCCATCGAGGGCGAGTTCGACGACTACATCGCGAGCCCCAAGGCGAACGACTACAAGTCGCTGCACACCGCGGTGGTGGGGCCCGAGGGGCGCACGCTCGAGGTGCAGATCCGCACCGAGGACATGCACCTGCACTCGGAGCACGGCGTGGCCGCGCACTGGCGCTACAAGGAGGGGCGGCGCGCGGACCAGAAGTTCGACGCCAAGATCGCGTGGCTGCGCCAGGTGATCGCGTGGAAGGCCGACGTGCTGGCGGGCGAGGGCGCGGCCGGCCGCGCGCCGCGCGGGGTGTTCGAGGAGACGATCTTCGTGCTCACGCCGCAGGGCCGGGTGGTCGACCTGCCCGCGGGCGCCACCCCCATCGACTTCGCCTACCACGTGCACACCGACCTGGGCCACCGCTGCCGCGGCGCCCGGGTGGACGGGCAGATGGTGCCGCTCACGACGCGCCTCGCAAACGCGCAGCGCGTGGAGATCGTCGCCGCCAAGCAGGGCGGGCCCTCGCGCGACTGGCTCTCCGGCGGCTACCTCGCCAGCCCGCGCGCCCTGGCCAAGGTGCGGCAGTGGTTCCGCCACGAGGACTTCGAGGCGGACGCGGCCACCGGCCGGGCCGCGCTGGAGAAGGAGCTCACGCGGCTTGGCGCCACGAGCTTCGCGCACGATCGGGTGGCCTCGGCCTGCGGGTTCGCGCGCACGGACGAGTTCTTCGCCGCGCTGGGCCGGGGCGAGGTGACGGC
>JAKOWJ010000305.1 GCA_029781595.1 Pseudomonadota bacterium
CGGTGCCGCACGGCAGTCCCAGGCGGTTCACCTCGAGCAGCAGGCTCCGCGCGAGGCGAAGTCCCTCGTTCATCGCGAAGCTGCCGTCCAGGCGAGGGTCGTTGATGAAGCCCTTCCAGCCCACGGTGGTGCGGGGCTTCTCGAAGTACACGCGCATCACCACCAGCAGGTCGTCCGCCAGGCGCCGCGACTCGGCCGCCAGGCGCCCCGCGTACTCGAGCGCCGCGCCGTAGTCGTGGATCGAGCACGGCCCCACCACCGCGACCAGCCGGTCGTCGGCGCCGTGCAGCACGCGGTGGATCGCCTGGCGTCCCGCGCCCACCGTCGCGAGGGCGGCGGCGTCCACCGGCAGCTCCTCCGCGAGCAGCTGCGGCGCGACCAGGGCGCGCACGCGCGCGATGCGCAGGTCGTCCGTGCGCCCCATCACCCGCACCGCGGCCCCGTCGCGCGGCTCGCCCGCGGGCCCGGGCTTCGCCTTCTCCATGCTCATTCCTCCGGCTCCTCCGGCGCGACGCGCCGCTCGCGCACCGCGCGCGCCAGCGTGTCGAGCACAATCACGGTGTCGTCCCAGCCCAGGCAGGCGTCGGTGATCGACACGCCGTACTCCAGCGGCTTGCCGCGCACCAGGTCCTGGCGGCCGGGGTTGAGGTGGCTCTCGACCATGGCGCCGACGATTCGCGCCTCGCCGCCGGCGACCTGCATCGCCACGTCCTCGGCCACGGCCGCCTGGCGCTGGTACTGCTTGGCGGAGTTGGCGTGCGACAGGTCGATCATCAGGTGCTGCGCGAGGCCGGCGGCGGCGAGCTCCCGGCACGCCGCGTCCACGCTGGCCGCGTCGTAGTTGGGCGACTTGCCGCCGCGCAGGATCACGTGGCAGTCCTCGTTGCCCGCGGTCTTGAACACCGCCACGTGGCCGCTCTTGGTGACCGAGATGAAGTGGTGGCGCGCATTGGCCGCCTTGATGGCGTCCACGGCGATGCGGATGTTGCCGTCCGTGCCGTTCTTGAAGCCCACGGGGCAGGAAAGGCCCGAGGCGAGCTGGCGGTGCGACTGCGACTCCGTGGTGCGCGCGCCGATGGCGCCCCAGGAGATGAGGTCGGCGATGTACTGCGGCGAGATGAGGTCGAGGAACTCCGTGCCGCACGGCACGCCCATCGCGTTGATGTCGAGCAGCAGCTTCCTGGCGAGGCGCAGCCCCTCGTTCATGTCGAAGGTGTCGTCCAGGTGCGGGTCGTTGATGAGGCCCTTCCAGCCCACGGTGGTGCGCGGCTTCTCGAAGTACACGCGCATCACGACCAGCAGGTCCGCGGCCAGGCGCTCGCGCTCGGCCTTCAGGCGCGCGGCGTACTCCCGCGCGGCGCCCAGGTCGTGGATCGAGCACGGCCCCACGACCACCAGCAGGCGGTCGTCGGCCCCGCGCAGGATGTCGTGGATGCCCTGGCGGGCCTCGAAGGTGACGCGCTCGGTGCCGTCCGTGGCGGGCAGCTCGCGCATCACCTGCATGGGCGCGAGCAGCTCGTCGCCCTGCTCGATGCGCACGTCGTCGGTTCGGAAGTGGGTCATGGTGGCTTTCCAGGCTCCGGGCAACAAAAAACCGCCAGGGGTCGGCTGGCGGTTTTCGGGGATTCTCTTTCGCTTCCTGCGCTCGCGCTAGCTTCTCCCGGCCGCCTGGGGCTTGGGAAACCAGTAGGGGAAGAAGGGCGTGGCGAAGCGGTTCATGAGGCGGCCATCCTAGCAGAGGCCGATGCTGCGGCGCAAGAAAGCCCCCGGCGGCGCCTTGCCCTACCATCGCGGCATGAACGCCCCCCTTCGCCTGGCCGCCCTGCTCGCCCTCGCCGCCCCCGCCCTCGCCTCCCCGGCAGGCGCACCCGGCGGACGCGCCTTCGACCACGCGATCGCCGCCGGCGGCATCGCCGAGGAGTGCCTGCGCCTGGAGGCCGGCCGCAGCCGCGACTTCGAGTGGCGGTCCGACGCCCCCGTGGACTTCAACATCCACTACCACGAGGGCGAGAAGGTGACCTACCCCGTGAAGGTCGGGGGACAGCGCCACGGCCAGGGCCGGTTC
>JAKOWJ010000374.1 GCA_029781595.1 Pseudomonadota bacterium
CGAGGCGCTGCTCGGCGTGCGCGCGGTGGACGGGCCGGTGAAGGTGAAGGGAAAGGGCCGCGGCGACAAGGTGTCGATCGTCACCGTGTCGACGGGAGACCTCGAGGGCTACCGCGGCGGCCGCGCGCGCACGGGCCGGGTGCTGCAGGGGTCCCTGAAGAGCGTGACGGGCTTCGCGGACTGAGCGGCCGCGCGCGCCTTCAGGGCGCGCGCTCGCCCGCCTTCCAGCGCATGGCCGCCAGCACGCGCCGCTCCACGGCGGGGTGCGAGAAGAAGAGGAACTCCTGCAGCGCCGAGGGCCGCGGGTCGCGGTACTCGGCCGTCTTCACCAGCGCGGAGGCAAGCGCGTCCGGCAGGTCCACGGTGCGCAGGGAATAGCGGTCGGCTTCCGTTTCCGACTGGCGCGTGAGCCCGTTCATCACCGGCGTGGCGAGGAACATCAGCAGCGAGACCATGAACACCACCACCGGCAGCCCGCGCGGATCCGCCAGCGGCGCGGTGCAGCCGAAGGCGCGGGCCAGGCGCGGGTGCAGCCGGTCGGCGGCGAAGAACGCGATCACCGCCAGCGCCGAGAGCACGCCGATGGCCCGCCAGACGTGGCCCAGCACGTAGTGGCCGATCTCGTGGCCCGTCACCGCCTTCACCTCGTCGAGCGAGGCGCCCTTGAAGGCGACGTCGGAGATGGCGATGCGCGCCGTGCCCGCCACGCCCGCGACGTTGGCCGTGAAGTTGTTGGACTGGCGCGAGCCGTCGTAGACGAAGAGGCGGTCGGCCGGCACGCCGGCCCGGCGCGCCATCGCCTCCAGCGCGGTGCGCACCTCGCCGGGCGGCACCGGCTTGTAGTCGTTGAAGATCGGCTCGATGAACACGGGCGCGGCGAGCATGAACGCCGAGAGCGCCCCGGCCGTGAGCGCGCCCGACCACAGCCACCAGCGCCGGCCGGTGCGGCGGATGAGCGCGTACACGCCCGTGAAGAAGAGCGCGCCGAGGACGGAGAAGATCGCCGTGGCGACGAGGTTCTGGCCGAGGAAGTCCGCCAGCGGCTGGCTCTTGCGCCCGTAGGCCGTCTCGCGCGCCCAGTCCGCGTAGATCGTCCAGGGCAGCGAGAGGAGCGAGGAGACCACGAAGTAGGCGACACCCGCGGCGAAGGCGCGAAGTCCCGGGCCGCGGCGCGAAAGGCGCGCGTCCACGCGGTCCAGGAGGCCGGCGCGGATGACGATCCACGCGACCGCGCCGCCCACCACGAGCTCCCAGAGGAGGATCCACTCGCGGCCGGCAGTGTAGGCGGCGGCCTTGGCCAGGGCCGGCGCGCCGAGCGCGTCGACGAGGGCCGCGGCGGCGGCCTGGGGATCGGGGGTCATGGGCGGTCGGGCGAGGGGCGGGGGCGCCAGTCTACCGCGGCCCCGCGGCCGCGGGGCCGGCGAGGAGCACGGCGGCCGGCAGCCACGCGAGCGAGCGCGCGAGCCGCAGCCCGCCCGCCTCGACGGCGTGGCGCTCGCCGGTGAGCGCGTCCACGAGCGAGGTGCCCTCCGCGAGGCCGGGCAGCGCCACGCGCGTGCCGCCCCAGGCCGCCTCGCCCAGCGGCAGCCCGCCCGCGTCCGCCGCGAGCCGCAGGAAGAACCGGCCGGCCACGACCACGAGCGTCCCGTCGCCGTGCGCGCGGCGGAACGCGATGGCGTGCGCGGCCGCGGCGCCCTCCACCGCGAGGCCTCGGTAGCCGCCCTCGTCGAGGAGCGCGGGCATCCGCCGCCGCAGCTGCAGCAGCTTCCAGGTGACCCAGAGCTTGGCGCGCCCGTCGCAGGGGTCCGCGAGCAGGCCGCGCGCGGCCTCGCCCCCGCCCGGGAGCGCCTCGAGTTCGTCCAGCAGCCGCGCGCGCGCGGCGAAGTCCACCGGGCGGCGGTTGTCGGGGTCCACCAGGCTCAGGTCCACCACCTCGTTGCCCTGGTAGAGGTCGGGCACGCCGGGCGAGGCGTACTTGACGGCCGCCATCGACACGCCGGAGAGCGCGCCGGCGCGCGCCACCGGGGCCGAGAACGCGCGCAGGTCGTCGAGGAAGGGATTGGGCGCGGCCCGCCCCAGCAGCCCGTGAACGAACTCCGCCAGCGCCTTCTCGTAGTCCGCGTCGGGGCTGATCCAGCTCGTGCGCCGCTTGGCCTCGCGCGCGGCCTTGATGGCGTAGCGCTCGATGCGGCCGCGGTATGTCTCGAGCGCCTCGCCGGAGAGCTCCGGCGGGCAGGTGCCCACGAGCGTCTGGTAGAGCAGGTACTCGTCCTCGGGGGCGGGCGCCATCTCGCCGCCGACGCGCGTGCGCCACGGGCGGGCCAGGGCGCGCCAGCGGCGAAGCGCGAGGCGCCAGGCGGCGGGGATCTCCGTGAGCGCGTCGATGCGCAGGCGCACGTCCTCGCCGCGCTTGTTGTCGTGGGTGGAGGTCGCGAGCATCGTCCGCGGCCAGCGCGCGGCGCGGTCGGCGCTCGCCCCGTGGAAGGCGCGCACGGTGACGCCGAAGAGCTCGGGGTCGCCGCCCACCTCGTTGAGCGAGGCGAGGCGCGGGTAGCGGTAGAAGGCCGTGTCCTCCACGCCCTTGGCCGCCACGGGCGCGGTGAACTGCTGGAAGCGCATCGCGAAGCGCCGCGCGCGGGCCGCCACCACCTCCGGGGCGCCCTCGGGGGCCTGCCCCAGGAGGATGGCGCGCACGAAGGCGAGGATGGAGACGTCGGCCGCGCGCCCGCGGCGCGTGGCGCCCGCCACGGCCCAGTCGACGTAGCGGCGGTCCTGCGCCGAGGGCGCGCCGGCGATGTAGGTGCGGTACACGGGCATGCAGGAGGCCACCTCGCGCAGCGCCTCGCGCAGCGCGTTGAGCGTGAAGTCGCGCGAGTGGCGGTCGGCGCGCGCGATGCGCAGCAGCTCCGTGGCGAGCATGGCGAGCTCGGAGGCGAGGGCGCTTCGCTGGATGGCGCGGCGGCCCTGGTAGGCCGCCTCGGCGAAATCCGCGGCCTCGCCGCCGAAGGAGCGCCAGGTGCGGTCCATGCGCGAGCGCGACGCGGTGTCGACGAAGAGGCCGTTCACGAGCGTGGCGTAGCGGTAGCCCGTCGTGCCGTGCACGGCCCAGTCGGCCGGCAGGTCCTCGTGGTGCGCGGTGATCTTCTCCACCACCACGTACAGGGGACAGTCGGGGCGGCCGCGCGCCGGGGCCTGCCACGCGAGGCCGGCGCGGCGCGCGTAGCCGGCCTGCAGGCGGCGGAAGTACTGCGCCGGGTCGTGCAGGCCGTCGGGGTGGTCGATGCGCAGGCCGTCGGCGGCGCCCGCGGCCGCCAGGCGCAGCACCGCGTCGTGCGTGGCCTCGAAGACGGCCTCGTTCTCCATGCGCAGGGCCGCCAGCTCGTTGATGTCGAAGAAGCGCCGGTAGTTGATCTCGTCGGCGGCCGCGCGCCAGAAGGCGAGGCGGAAGGCCTGGCGCTCGAGCAGCTCGTGCAGCGGCCCGCCGGGGTCGGCGTTGAAGCGGGCGACCTCGCGCTCGATGGCGGCGAGGGCGGCCTCGTCGTCGGCGGCCAGGGACGCGAGGCGGCGCTTGAGCGCGGGGGCGCGGCGGGCGCGGGCGTCGCGCGAGCGCGTGCCCGCCTCGCGCGGCGGCAGGCGGCCGAACTCGCGCTCCAGGCGGGCGGCGGCCTCTCCGGCGCCGGCTAGGATCGCCGGGTACTCGCGCGGGTCGACGGGCAGGCGGTGGCCGAAGTAGCGCACCGCGAAGCTGCCGGCGCCGGCCTCGAACACGAGGCGCAGCTCGCCGCGCTCGAGCACCGCGCCGTAGTGATCGCCCAGGATGGGCGCGAGCACCTTGCCCGCGAGGTCGGGGTCGGCCGGGCGCCACTCGATGTCGAAGTGCTCGGCGAAGGCCGAGGCCGGGCCGTGCTCGAGCACGTCCATCCACCACGCGTTGTCGTCGCCGAACACGCCCATGTGGTTGGGCACCACGTCCAGCACCAGGCCCATGCCGTGCGCGCGCAGCTGCGCCACGAAGGCCTCTAGCCCCTCGCGGCCGCCCAGCTCCGGGTTGATGGCCGCGTGGTCCACCACGTCGTAGCCGTGCGTGCTGCCGCGTCGCGCGCGCAGCAGCGGCGAGCAGTAGGCATGGCTCGCGCCCAGGCGTGCGAGGTAGGGCACCAGCCGCGTCGCCTCGGCGAAGCCGAAGCCCGCGTGCAGCTGCAGCCGGTAGGTCGCGCGGATCGGGATCACGGGTCGGGGCCGCCGGCCGCTCCCAGCACCACGTGCACGGCGCCCGGGCGCAGGAGCAGGTCGCCGCCCGCCTCGCGCGCCGTCTCCTGCGCCCACACCGTCTCGCCGGCGAGCGGCGGCGGCACGCGCGTCTCGCCCGGGCCGAAGTGCGCGAGCAGCCGCCAGCGCGCGCCGTCGGCGAGCGTCCACTCCACGCGCAGCACGCCGTTGAGCACCTGCAGGCGGCCGCC
Organism: Pseudomonadota bacterium; assembly: GCA_029781595.1. Classification (GTDB taxonomy): domain Bacteria; phylum Pseudomonadota; class Gammaproteobacteria; order Burkholderiales; family Usitatibacteraceae; genus FEB-7. The sequence continues at coordinate 4,461 of JAKOWJ010000374.1, forward strand.
GCGCGCGGCGCCGGCCAGGCGCGGCACGAGGTGGCGCCGGCGGCAGGCGAGGAGCTCGCGCACGAGCGCGAGGCGGGCGCGGTGCGGCTCGCGCTCCCGCTCGGCCCAGCGCAGCTTCGAGGCGGCGAACGTGCCCGGGTCGCCCGGGTCCGGGATGCGGCGGCGCGCGGCCTCGTCGGCGAAGGCCGCGAAGCCGGCGAACTCGCCTCGCCGCCCCTCGGTGACGGCGCGCGCGAGCGCGGGCGGAAAGTCGCAGAAGTAGAGGAAGGGCGTGGAGGCCGCCCACTCCTCGCCCATGAACAGCATGGGCACCTGCGGCGAGAGCAGCAGGCAGGCCAGGGCCGCGCGCTCGCGCACCGGGTCCGCGAGGGCGTGCAGGCGCTCGCCCAGCGCGCGGTTGCCCACCTGGTCGTGCGTCTGCAGGAACGAGACGAACGCCGCGGGCGGCAGGTGCGCGCTGGGCTCGCCGCGTCGCCCGCCCGCGCGGAAGCGGGAGGGCTCGCCCTGCCAGGCGAAGCCCTCGGCCAGCGCGCGGCCCAGCCGCGCGAGCGGGGCGTCGGCGCAGTCGGCGTAGTAGCCGTCGGTCTCGCCCGTGGCGAGCACGTGCAGCGCGTGGTGCACGTCGTCGTTCCACTGCGCCGTGGCCTGCGCCGGCGCACCGTCCGGCCCGCGCGCGAGGCGCCGCGCCTCGTTGCGGTCGTTCTCCAGCACCAGGTGCACCGCGCGCCCGCGTCCCGGGCCTTCCCGCAGGGCGCGGGCGATCGCGGCCACGATGTCGGGGTCGGAACCGTCGCGGATGGCGTGCACGGCGTCCACGCGCAGGCCGTCGAAGCCGTACTCCTCCACCCAGTAGAGCGCGTTGTGCACGAAGAAGTCGCGCACGGGGCCGCACGATGGCCCGTCGAAGTTCACCGCGGCGCCCCAGGGCGTGGCGTGCGCCGGGTTGAAGAACTGCGGCGCGTAGGCCCCGAGGTAGTTGCCCTCGGGGCCGAAGTGGTTGTAGACGACGTCCAGCAGCACCATGAGCCCCAGCGCGTGCGCGCGCGCCACCAGGCGCTTCAGGTCCCCGGGCGTGCCGTACGCCGACTCGGGCGCGAAGGGCAGCACGCCGTCGTAGCCCCAGCCGCGCGCGCCGGCGAACTCGGCCACGGGCATGAGCTCGATCGCGGTGATGCCCAGCGCGGCGAGCCCGTCCAGGCGCGCGGCCGCGGCGGCGAAGGTCCCCTCGGGCGTGAAGGTGCCCACGTGCAGCTCGTAGATCACCGCCTCCTCCCACGGGCGGCCGCGCCAGGCGCCGTCGTCCCAGTCGTGGGCGAGCGGGTCCACCACCTCGCTGGGCCCGGCCGGGTCCTCGGGGTTGCGGCGCGAGGCCGGGTCCGGCACCGCGAGGCCCCCCGGCAGCACGAAGCGGTAGCGCGTGCCGGCCGGCGCGTCCGGCACCACGGCCTCGTGCCAGCCCTCGCCGGGCGCGGCCATCGCGACGCGCCGGCCGCCGTCCAGCTCGAGCTCGACCGCCGCCGCGGCCGGGGCCCACAGGCGGAAGCGGCACGAGCCGTCGGCGCGCGCCTCGGCGCCGAAGGGCATGGCGTGGGCGCGCTTCACGGCCTGCCCGGCACCCGCGTGAGCAGGGCGAAGGAGCGGCCGCGCAGGGCGAACGAGTCGCCGGGCGCGTGCGGCCCGCCGCGCGCGAGGCCGTCCTCCTGCCAGGTGTCCAGCAGGCCGTGCCAGTAGCCCCCGCCCGCGGGGATGGCGAAGGCGATCTCCTCGTGGTGCGCGTTGAAGAGCAGGAGGAAGTCGTCGTCGGTGGAGGCCATGCCGAAGCGGTCGGTCTCGGCGAGGGCGCCGCCGGCGAGGAACACGCCCAGGCACCGGGCGTGCTGCGTCTCCCACTCCTCGTCGCTCATCTCCTGCCCGTCCGGGCGCAGCCACTGGATGTCCTTCACCTCGCGCCCGTGCAGGGGCCGGCCCTCGAAGAAGCCGCGGCGGCGGAAGGTGCGGTGGGCCCGGCGCAGCATCACCAGCACGCGCACGAACTCGCGCAGCCGCTCGCCCTCCGGGGTGGCCGTCCAGTCGACCCAGCTCGTCTCGTTGTCCTGGCAGTAGGCGTTGTTGTTGCCGTGCTGCGTGCGGCCGCGCTCGTCGCCGGCGAGGAGCATGGGCACGCCCTGGGAGAGAAGGAGCGTGGCCAGGAAGTTGCGCTTCTGCCGCTCGCGCAGCGCGAGGATCGCCGGGTCGTCCGTGGGCCCCTCCGCGCCGCCGTTCCACGAGAGGTTGTGGTCGTGGCCGTCGCGGTTGCCCTCGCCGTTGGCCTCGTTGTGCCGCTCGTTGTACGAGACCAGGTCGTGGAGCGTGAAGCCGTCGTGGGCCGCGACGAAGTTCACGCTCGCGAAGGGGCGCCGGCCGCCGCTGCCGTACAGGTCGCTCGAGCCCGTCAGGCGCCGCGCGAACTCGCCGATGAGCCCGCCGTCGCCCTTCCAGTAGGCGCGCATGCCGTCGCGGTAGCGGTCGTTCCACTCGGCCCAGCCCAGCGGGAAGTTGCCGACCTGGTAGCCGCCGGCGCCGATGTCCCAGGGCTCGGCGATGAGCTTGACGCGGTTGAGGACGGGGTCCTGGCGCACGACGCTGAAGAAGCCGCCCATGCGGTCGACCTCGCTGCCCTCGCGCGCCAGGGCCGGCGCGAGGTCGAAGCGGAAGCCGTCGACGTGCATCTCCTGCACCCAGTAGCGCAGCGAGTCCATCACCATCTGCAGCACGCGCGGGTGCTCGAGGTTGAGCGTGTTGCCGCAGCCGGTGAAGTCCATGTAGTGGCGGCGGTCGCCCTCCACCAGCCGGTAGTAGGAGGCGTTGTCGATGCCGCGGAAGGCGAGCGTGGGGCCCAGGTGGTTGCCCTCGCAGCTGTGGTTGTAGACCACGTCGATGACGACCTCCAGGCCCGCCGAGTGCAGGCGCTTGACCATCGTCTTGAACTCGCGCTCGCCCCCGGACCCGCCGGCCGCGTAGCGCGGCTCGGGCGCGAAGAAGCCCAGCGTGTTGTAGCCCCAGTAGTTGCGAAGGCCGCGCTCCACGAGGTGGCGCTCGTCGACGAAGGCGTGCACCGGCATCAGCTCGACGGTGGTCACCCCCAGGCGGCGCAGGTAGTCGATCACGGGCCCGGAGGCGAGGGCCGCGTAGGTGCCGCGCAGCGCCTCGGAGACCTGCGGGTGGCGCATCGTGAAGCCGCGCACGTGCGCCTCGTAGATCACCATCTCGTTCCACGGCACGTCGGGCCGGCGGTCCTCGCCCCAGGTGAAGGCCGAGTCCACCACGCGGCACTTGGGCGCCCAGGGGGCGCTGTCGCGCCGGTCCGGGGCGAGGTCCTCGCGCCGGCCGCCGATGGGGTAGCCGTAGAGCGCGTCGTGCCAGCGCACGCCCGCGGCGATCTCGCGCGCGTACGGGTCGACCACGAGCTTGTTGCCGTTGAAGCGGTGCCCGTCCTCGGGGCGGTAGGGCCCGTGCACGCGGTAGCCGTAGACCAGGCCCGGGCGCGCCTCGGGCAGGTAGCAGTGCCAGATCTCGTCGGTGCGCTCGCGGATCGGGATGCGCTGCACCTCGTGGCGGCCGGCGTCGTCGAAGAGGCAGAGCTCGACGCGCTCGGCGTGCGCGGAGAAGAGCGCGAAGTTCACCCCCTCGCCGTCCCAGCGCGCGCCGCGCGGCCAGGGCTGGCCCCGCCAGACCGCGGTGATCCTCGGGGGGAGCCTCACGGCCGCGTCGCGGGCGAGCGCCCGGCGCTCACGGCCCCTCGCGGTCGTCGCGGCGCGAGGGCCACCAGTGCTCGAGCAGGCGCGCGGCCCAGCGCCGCCCGCCCAGTCCGAAGGCCAGGGCCAGGCCGAAGACGGTGCCCGCCAGCAGGATGAGGAAGCTCTGGCGCACGATGTCGCCGCCCACGCTGGTCTGGTCGAGCGCGATGAGCACGACGAAGACGAGCAGGGCGTACTGCGCCAGGCGCCCCAGCAGCTCGGCGTCGGCGACGCCCACGTTGCGGCAGTAGGCCGTCACGGCGTGGCCGATGAAGCCCGCGAAGTAGGCGCCGAAGGCGAGGATCACGAGCGCGACGATGACCTTGGGCAGGAACAGCACCACCTTGCCCAGCAGCTCCGTGATGTGCGACAGGCCCAGCCCGTTGAAGGCGATGACGAGCGTGGCGAGGATGATGAGCCAGTACACCAGCACGGCGAAGATGCCCGTGGTGTCGGTCTCGATCCCGCCCTGCTTGAGGAAGCCGTCGAGCCCCGCGCGCTCGGTGAGCACGTTGAAGTTGATGGCGCGTAGGCCCCGCGCGACGGCCAGGCGCACCACCTTGGCGAGGAGCCAGCCGGCGATGACCACCACGAGCGCGAGGCCCAGCCGGGGCAGGAACTCCCCCACCTGCCGCAGCAGCGCCTGCAGCGGTTCGATGAGCAGATCGAGGTTCATGTCGTTCTCCTGGTGGTCCGGGGATCGCGCGCGCCGTCAGCCGGCCAGCGTGCGCAGCCCGGTGAGCGGGATGGCCGCCCATTGCGGGCGGTTCTCGAGCTCGTAGCGCAGCTCGTAGAGCGCCTTCTCGATCTCGAAGAGCCGCAGCAGGCCCGCGGCCTGCGCGATCGCGGGCACGAGCCCGGCGCCCGCGATCGCCTCCTCGTAGCCGGAAAGGAAGGCGGTGCGCGCGGACCGGTGCCAGGCGTCGGCGAGCGGGACGCGGAACGCGTACTCCTGCGGGCTGTCGAGCGAGCGGCGCAGCGCGCTCCAGCGCGCGTAGTCGAAGGAGCGCAGCATCCCGGCCACGTCGCGCAGCGGCGAGTGCTTGGCGCGGCGCTCCTCGAGCGGGCGGCCCGGCTCGCCCTCGAAGTCGATGAGCACGAAGTCGGCGTTGCGCAGCAGCACCTGGCCCAGGTGGAAGTCGCCGTGGAAGCGCAGCTTGCGGCAGGCCGCGGGGTCGACGGCCACGGCGTCGATGACGGAGGCGAGGTGCCGGCGGTCCGCGAGCAGCGCTCCGGCGTCGCGGCGCGTGGCGTCCTCCAGGTGCCCGGCGCGCCGCTCCAGCAGCGCGAGGGTGGCCTGCGCCTCGGACTGGGCGCGCGCCTTCCAGGCCGCCACGTCGCGCTCCGTGACGGGCTCGGGGTCGAAGTCGGGCCCGCCGCCCGGCGTGGCCAGGGCGCGGTGCAGCTGCGCGGTGCGCTCGCCGAGCGTGTGCACGAGCGCGAGGAAGGCGCCGTGCGGGTCGCCGGGCGCGGGGGCTTCGCCGGGGGCCTGGTCGGCGGCGAAGTGGCGCTCCAGGTACTCGAGCGTGTAGTTCCAGCCGTCGCCCTGGTTGGAGACGTAGCCCTGGAGCAGCGCGAGCGAGAGCGTCGTGCCGTCGGCGCCCACCCAGTCGAGGGCGCCGGCCACCGGCACGCAGTGCGCGAAGCGCGCCACGTCGGTGAGGAAGCGGCCCACCTCGAACTCGGGGTTCACGCCGGCGCGAAGCCGCCGGTAGCCCTTGAGGAAGAGCCGCTCGCCCAGCGAGAGCGCGGTGTTGGAGCTCAGGGCCTGGGGCGTGCCCACGGCGAGCGAGGCCGGGTCCTCGCCGGCGAGCTCGCCGAAGGCGGCCGTCGGCACGAAGCGAAGGCGCCCGTCCGCGGTGGGCACCTCGCCGCCGCGGCCGATGGCCGCCACCAGCGCGCGGCAGAAGGCGGCGTCGAAGAACGCGTCGCTCAGCATGCCCACCGCGGCCTGCTGGCGGGCCTTGGCGATGGCGGCGGGCGAGCGCTCCTGGGCGCGCGGGTCGCCCCCGGCCTCCCAGTCGAGCGCGAGGGGCATGAAGTAGGGCACGGCCGGCGCGCCCTCGGGGCCGGACTCGACCTCCAGCCGCGCGAGCATCCACTGCCGGCCCGAGGCGGGCCACAGCGCGTGGTCCGCGAGGCGCGCGCGGCGCACGGCCTCGGTCTTCGACGCATACCAGCGCTGCAGCGCGATGTAGCCCGGCAGCACCTGCTCCTCAAGCTGCTGGCGCGTCTTGGTTGCCATGGCGATGCGCCACGGCACCACGCGGTCGCGGAAGAAGCTCGTCCAGCCGTCGAAGAGCACGATGACCGGCAGGTCCTCGCGCACGAGCCTCTCCTCGTGCCAGGCGGGCACCTCGGCATCCCTCGACAGGCGGAACCAGTAGAAGCCCGAGCCCGGCAGCGTGAGCAGGTAGGGCAGCTCGCCGATGGGCGGGAAGGCGGCGCGGCCGAACATCTCCACGGGCACGCGGCCCCTGTAGGCGCGCAGGTCCAGCTCCACGGGCTGCGCCGAGCGGCCGAGATTGGCCACGCACAGCACGACCTCGTCGCCGTATTCGCGCAGGTACGCGAGGATCTTGCGGTTGCCCGGGCGCAGGAAGGCGAGGCGCCCGCGGCCGAAGGCGCGGCTGGTGGCGCGCGCGGCCAGCACGCGGCGCATCCAGTTCAGCAGCGAGTTGGGCTCGCGCGACTGCGCCTCCACGTTCACGGCCTCGTAGCCGTAGATCGGGTCCATGATGGGCGGCAGGTACAGGCGCTGCGGGTCGGCGCGCGAGAAGCCGGCGTTGCGGTCCGGGCTCCACTGCATGGGCGTGCGCACGCCGTTCCTGTCGCCCAGGTAGAAGTTGTCGCCCATCCCGATCTCGTCGCCGTAGTAGATGATGGGCGAGCCGGGCATCGAAAGGAGCAGGCTGTTCATGAGCTTGATCCGGTCGATGTCGTTCTCCATCAGCGGCGCCAGGCGCCGGCGGATGCCCAGGTTGATGCGCGCGCGCGGGTCGGCGGCGTACATGCGGTACATGTAGTCGCGCTCGCTGTCGGTGACCATCTCGAGGGTGAGCTCGTCGTGGTTCCTCAGGAAGATGGCCCACTGGCACGCCTCGGGGATCTCGGGCGTCTGCTGCATGATCTCCACGACCGGGTGGCGGTCCTCCTGCGCCATGGCCATGTACATGCGCGGCATGAGCGGGAAGTGGTAGGCCATGTGGCACTCGTCGGCCTCGCCGAAGTACTCGCGCACGTCCTCGGGCCACATGTTGGCCTCCGCCAGGAGCAGGCGGTCGCTGTAGTGCGCGTCCAGCAGCCGGCGGATCTCGCGGATCACGCCGTGCGTCTCGGGCAGGTTCTCGTTGGAGGTGCCCTCGCGCTCGATGAGGTAGGGGATGGCGTCCAGCCGGAAGCCGTCCACGCCCATGTCCAGCCAGAAGCGCATGGTGCGGAAGACGGCCTTGAGGACCTTGGGGTTGTCGAAGTTGAGGTCGGGCTGGTGGCCGAAGAAGCGGTGCCAGAAGTAGGCCTTCGCCTCGGGGTCCCAGGTCCAGTTGGACTTCTCGGTGTCCGTGAAGATGATTCGCGTGCCCCGGTACTTGTCGTCCGTGTCGCTCCAGACGTAGTAGTCGCGCTTGGGGCTGCCGGCCGGCGCGCGGCGCGCGGCCTGGAACCACGGGTGCTGGTCCGAGGTGTGGTTCACCACCAGCTCGGTGATGACGCGAAGGCCCCGGCGGTGCGCCTCGCGCACGAAGTGGCGGAAGTCCTGGCGCGTGCCGTACTGCGGGTGGACGTTGTGGTAGTCCGCCACGTCGTAGCCGTCGTCGCGCTGCGGCGAGGGGTAGAAGGGCAGCAGCCAGATCGTGTTCACGCCCAGCGACTGCACGTAGTCGAGCTTGGCCGCCAGGCCCTTGAAGTCGCCGACGCCGTCGTCGTTGGAGTCGAAGAAGGCCTTGATGTGCAGCTGGTAGATGACCGCGTCCTTGTACCAGAGCGCGTCGGCGGCCGGGGCGGGGGCGTCCGTGCGTTCCTCGGGAGCCGGGCGGGGCCCGTTCGCGTCCATGCCGGGCTCCTACAGGAAGTAGTCGAAGTCGTGCTCGCGCCGCAGGCGCCGGCGCAGCGCGAAGACGTGGGCGGGCGAGCGCTCCGGGTCCAGGCGCACGAAGTTCCTCGCGCCCTGCCAGAGGTGGCGCGCGCCCGTGAGCAGGTCGTGCATCTGGTAGGGGCGCGACTCGTCCAGGCCGAGCGCGCCGAGGTCCATCGTGACCCAGCCCGAGTGCGGGTTGTGCGGGTCGAGGTTCACCACCACGATCACCTGGCTCTCGCGGTCCGGCGTGTGGCGCGCGTAGGCGAGGAGCTGGTCGTTGTCCGTGGCGAGGAAGCGAAGGCCCGCGTCCGTGCGCAGCGCCGGCTGCTCGCGGCGGATGCGGTTCACGAGCGCGATGAAGGGCCGCAGGCTGTCGGGGCGCGCGAGGTCCCAGTGGCGGATCTCGTACTTCTCGCTCCCGCGGTACTCCTCGCTGCCGGGCTCGCGGGGCGCGGCCTCCATGTGCTCGTAGGCCGGGCCGTAGATGCCGTAGGTGGGCGCGAGCGTGGCGGCGAGCACCAGGCGCGAGAGGAAGGCGGGCCGGCCGCCGAACTGCAGCGCCTCGGTGAGGATGTCGGGCGTGTTGGGCCAGACGTTGGGGCGGAAGTAGTCGCGCCCGGGGCCGTGCGCGAGCTCGGTGAAGTAGTCCTCAAGCTCGCGGCGCGAGTTGCGCCACGCGAAGTAGGTGTACGACTGCGTGAACCCGAGCTTGGCCAGGCGGTGCATCACCTTGGGGCGCGTGAAGGCCTCGGCGAGGAAGATCGCGTCCGGGTGCTCGCGCCGCACCTCGCCGATGGCCCACTCCCAGAAGGCGAAGCTCTTGGTGTGCGGGTTGTCAACGCGGAAGATGCGCACGCCCTCGGCCAGCCAGTGGTCCAGCACGCCCTTGAGCGCGGCCCACAGCGCGCGCCAGTCTTCCGTCTCGAAGTCGAAGGGGTAGATGTCCTGGTACTTCTTGGGCGGGTTCTCGGCGTACTGCACGGTGCCGTCCGGGCGGTGGCGGAACCAGGCGGGGTGCTCGCGCACCCAGGGGTGGTCCGGCGCGCACTGGTAGGCGATGTCGAGCGCGATCTCCAGGCCCCGCTCGCGCGCGGCGGCCACCAGGCGGCGGAAGTCCTCCGCGGTGCCCAGTGCCGGGTGGATCGCCTCGTGGCCGCCCTCGGCGGCGCCGATGGCCCAGGGGCTGCCCACGTCGCCCGGCGTCGCGACGAGCGCGTTGTCGCGGCCCTTGCGCCTCTCGCGGCCGATGGGGTGGATGGGCGGCAGGTACAGCACGTCGAAGCCCATGCCCGCCACGTAGTCCAGGCGCTTCTCCACGTCGGCGAAGGTGCCGTGGCGGCCGGGCTCGTCGGAGGCCGAGCGCGGGAAGAGCTCATACCACGCGCCGAAGCGGGCGCGCTCGCGGTCGGCCACCAGCGGCATCTCGCCGGGCCAGGCGGCCTCGAGCCGGCGGTCGGGGTGGCGCAGGCACAGCGCGGCGAGCCCGTCGTCCAGGCCCAGGGCCTTCAGGTCCGCGGCGGGCGCGGGCTGCGCCAGGCGCCGCGCCCACTGCGCGAGCTGGCGGCGGTCCTCGCCCGTGGCGCGTGCCGAGGCCTCCTGCGCGAGGTGCGCGCCCGCGAGCGCGGCGCTGGCGATGTCGGCCTCGTCCTCGCGGCGCGCGAGCTCGCGGCGCCACGAGAGGAAGTGGTCCACCCACGCGACGACGGTGTAGCGGTAGCGGCCCGGCGCGGGCGGCGTGAAGGCGGCCTCCCACAGGTCGTTGCCGGCCTCGCGCATCTCGACCTCGCGCCACCCGGGCTCGTCCTCGCCGCGCCAGTGCAGCATCACGCGCAGCGCGTCGTGACCGTCGGTGAAGCAGTCGCACGCCACGCGCACGGGCTCGCCGGCGATGCGCTTGACGGGAAATCGCCCGCCGTCCACCGCCGGGCGCACGGCGTCGATCACCGCGCGCACGCGGCCGTCGGGGCGGTCGTCGGCGGCGCGGCGGCGCTCAGCCATCCCGGCTCCGGAAGAAGACGGTGGCCAGCGGCGGCAGGGTCACGGTGATCGAGCAGGGCTGGCCGTGCGCGCCCACGGGCGCGGCCTCCACGCCGCCGAGGTTGCCCCAGCCGGCGCCGCCGTAGTCGGGCGCGTCGCTGTTGAGCAGCTCCTCCCAGAAGCCGTCGCGCGGCACGCCCAGCACGTAGTTCTGCCGCGGCACCGGGGTGAAGTTGCACACCGCCACGACCTCGCGCCCGCCCCCGCGCGGCCGGCGCAGGAAGCTCACCACGCTGTTCTCCGCGTCGTTGGCGTCGATCCACTGGAACCCCTCGTGCGAGAAGTCCACCTCGTGCAGCGCGGGCTCGGCGCGGTAGAGGCGGTTGAGGTCCGCCACCCAGCGGCGCACGCCCGCGTGCTCCGCGAGGCCCGTCACCCACCACTCCAGCTCGCCCTCGTGCGCCCACTCGGCGCGCTGGCCGAACTCGCCGCCCATGAAGAGCAGCTTCTTGCCCGGGTGCGCCCACTGGTAGCCGTAGAGCGCGCGCAGCCCGGCGAACTGGCGCCAGGCGTCGCCCGGCATCTTGCCCACGAGCGAGCCCTTGCCGTGCACGACCTCGTCGTGCGAGAGCGGCAGCACGAAGTTCTCGTGGAAGGCGTAGACGAGCGAGAAGGTCAGGCGCCCGTGGTGGAACTTGCGGTGCACCGGGTCCTCGCGCAGGTAGGCGAGCGTGTCGTGCATCCAGCCCATGTTCCACTTCAGGCCGAAGCCCAGGCCGCCCAGCCACACCGGCCGCGACACCATGGGCCAGGCGGTGGATTCCTCGGCGATGGTCATCGTGTCCGGGAACGCGCGGTAGGTGGCGGTGTTGAGCGTGCGCAGGAACTCGATGGCCGCCAGGTTCTCCCGGCCGCCATGGGCGTTGGGGATCCACTCGCCTTCCTTGCGCGCGTAGTCCAGGTAGAGCATCGAGGCCACCGCGTCCACGCGCAGGCCGTCCAGGTGGTAGTGCTCCAGCCAGAAGAGGGCCGAGGAGACGAGGAAGGCGCGAACCTCGTTGCGGCCGTAGTTGAAGATGCTCGAGCTCCACTCGGGGTGGAAGCCCTGTCGCGGGTCGGCGTGCTCGTAGAGGTGCGTGCCGTCGAAGAAGGCGAGGCCGTGCGCGTCCGTGGGGAAGTGCGAGGGCACCCAGTCGAGGATCACGCCGATGCCGCGCCGGTGCAGGTGGTCCACGAAGTACATGAAGTCCTGCGGCGTGCCGTAGCGCGCGGTGGGCGCGAAGTAGCCCGTCGTCTGGTAGCCCCACGACCCGTAGAACGGGTGCTCGGTGACGGGCAGGATCTCCACGTGCGTGAATCCCGTCTCGAGCAGGTAGTCGGCCAGCTGGTGCGCGAGCTCGCGGTAGCCGAGGAAGGCGCCGTCGCGCCGCCGCCACGAGCCCAGGTGCATCTCGTAGATGGCGACGGGCGCCTCCAGCGCGTTGCGCGCGCCGCGCGAGGCCATCCACTCGGCGTCGCCCCAATCGTGCTCGAGCGTCCAGGCGCGCGAGGCGGTGGCCGGCGGGCACTCGGCGGCGAACGCGAAGGGGTCCGCCTTCTCGCCGACGTGGCCGCCCGCGTGCGAGACGATGCGGTACTTGTAGGCCTGGCCGCGGCGCACGGCGGCGACCTCGCCCTCCCAGATGCCGCTCGAGTCGGCGCGGGGCGAGAGCGGGTCGGCCCCGGCGTCCCAGCCGTTCCAGTCGCCCACCACGCTCACGGCGCGCGCGTTGGGCGCCCACACGGCGAAGCGCCCGCCCTCGCCGCCCGGATCGAGCTGGCAGCCGAGGTGGCGGTGGAGTTCCGCGTGGGTGCCTTCGCGGAAGAGATAGATGTCGTGGTCGGTCAGCATCGGTGTGGCCCGCTTTGGCTTTCACCGGGGCGCATGGCCCCTCCGGCAGGCCCCGACCGGGGGCCGTCTCGTGCGCCGTGATTCGGGCGCGACGTGCCGGAACGCTCGGGCCGCACGGAATGAATCGGGCCCGTCAGCGGCCAATGTACCCCAGATCGCGCATCGCGTGAAGCGCGGATCGCGCGAAATCGTCATCGCCGCGCGCGCGAAATCGTGGAACGATATGGAATCATCGGCATCGAACGGGAGTCGACGCGCCGGCGCGGCTGGTCGTGCGCGTCGCATTCACCACCCCCGGGAGGATCCCATGGGCCACGGACAAGAACATCCGCCGGCGGGCCCCGCGCAGGACCCGCACTCGCGCCGGCTCGTCGTCGTGTCGAACCGGCTGCCCTTCACCTTCGCGCGCGACGCGGGCGGCGCCTGGCAGGCGCTGCCCGGCGGCGGCGGGCTCGTCACGGCGCTGCTGCCCGTGCTGCGCAACCGCGGCGGCACGTGGATCGGCTGGCCCGGCGCCACCGGCGACAAGGAGGAGCTCGAGAGCGCGCTCCGGGGCGCGGGCACAAGCGCGGGCTACTCCTTCGGCGCGGTGGACCTCCTGCCGGACGAGGTGCACGACTTCTACCTGGGCTTCTCCAACGAGATCATCTGGCCGCTGTTCCACGACCTGCAGTCGCTGTGCAACTTCGACCCGGCGTACTGGCGCACCTACTGCCGCGTGAACCGCAAGTTCGCGGAGGTGATCGCGGCGCAGTCGCGCACGGGCGACTTCGTGTGGATCCACGACTACCATCTCATGAACGTGGCCGCGGCGCTGCGCGAGCTGGGCGTGGGCGGGCGGCTGGGCTTCTTCCTGCACATCCCCTTCCCGTCGCCGGACCTCTTCCTCAAGCTGCCGTGGCGCGCCGAGCTCCTGCGCGCGCTCATGTGCTTCGACCTGGTGGGGTTCCAGACGGCGCGCGACCGCCGCAACTTCGTGCAGTGCCTTCGGCTTTTCGAGAAGGATGTGGAGATCGAGGGCCGGGGGCACGTGCTCGCGGCGCGCCTGGGCGAGCGCGAGGTGCGCATCGGGCACTTCCCGATCAGCATCGACTACGCGGCGTTCCGCCGCCAGGCCGAGGCGCCCGAGGTGGCCGACAAGGCCCGCGAGCTGCACGAGCGGCTGCCCGGCCGCAGGATCATCCTCGGCATCGACCGGCTGGACTACACCAAGGGCATCACGCTGCGCCTGCGGGCCTTCCGCAACCTCCTCGACCGCCACCCGGAGCTGCACGGGAAGGTGTCCTTCATGCAGGTGGTGGTGCCCAGCCGCGAGGACATCCCGCAGTACCACAAGCTGCGCACGGAGATCGACCAGCTCGTCGGGCAGATCAACGGCAGCCTCGCGCGACCGGGCGGCTGGGTGCCCGTGTGGTACGAGTACCGCAACCTCACGCGCCTGGAGCTTCTGGCCTACTACCGCGCGGCCGACATCGCGCTCGTCACGCCGCTCAAGGACGGGATGAACCTGGTGGCCAAGGAATACTGCGCCTGCAGCGTGGAGGAGGACTGCGTGCTGATCCTGTCGGAGTTCGCGGGCGCGGCCTCGCAGCTCGGGCGCGGGGCGCTGCTGGTGAACCCCTACGACGAGGAAGGCGTCGCGGACGCGATCCGCGCCGCCTACCTGATGGACCCGGCCGAGCGCCGCGCGCGCATGCGGCGGCTGCGCGCCTCGATCCGCGAGCACGACGTGTTCTGGTGGGTCGATTCCTTCCTGCAGGCGGCCATCACCCGGGACCTGCGCGACTACCCGCAGCCCGGCGGGCCCTGGGACGACGCCCTGGACTACCAGCTGCCCTTCTGAGGGAGCGCCAACGAAAAACGGCAGCCCGCGGGCTGCCGTCTCGTCGTGCCGGGGAAGGCGGTTACAGCGGCTTGATCGCCGTGGCCTGCTTGCCCTTGGGGCCCATCTTGATCTCGAACTCCACGCGCTGGTTTTCCTTCAGCGTCTTGAAGCCCGAGGCCTGGATCTCGGAGAAGTGCGCGAAGAGGTCCTCGCCGCCGCCTTCCGGGGTGATGAAGCCGAAGCCCTTGGCATCGTTGAACCACTTGACCGTTCCGGTCGCCATGTCTTGTTTCCTTTCACAGATTTGAAGAATGCGGGCACGCCCGCGTACCGCAAGCGAGACAGGTTGACCAGACGGGAACTGAAAATAGGCGCCGGAGGATCCGGCGGTACTCGAGTTACTGCTGAACAGACTGAATCACCGCTGGCGCGCACTATAC
>JAKOWJ010000316.1 GCA_029781595.1 Pseudomonadota bacterium
GCAAGGTGGCGATGACCTCGTCCGAGCACCGCACGGGCACGGACCGCGTGGCCGAGGCCGCGGAGGCCTACGACGCCGAGATCGTGGTCAACGTTCAGGGGGATGAGCCGCTCATTCCGCCGGAGGTCGTGGGGAAAGTCGCGGGCGCGCTCGAGGCGGATGAAACGGTGGCGATGGCTTCGGCGATGGTCCGCGTTCGCACGCCGGAAGAGCGCGACGCTCCCTCGGTCGTGAAGGTCGTGGTCGACCAGCAGGGCAACGCCCTCTACTTCTCTCGCTACCCGATCCCGTACGTGCGCGACGCGGGCGTGACGCACATGCCCTACAAGCACCTGGGAATCTACGCCTATCGCCGGGAGTTTCTGCGCCTCTTCACGCGCCTGTCGCAGACGCCCCTGGAGCGCCTCGAATCGCTCGAGCAGCTCCGCGCTCTGGAGCACGGCTACCGGATCCGGATGGTCGAAGTCGAATATGATCCGGTGAGCGTGGACACGCCAGAGGATCTCGCGCGGGTTCGCGCTCTGATGGAGCAGGGGAGCGCCAGCCCGGCGCGCTGACCCCGAGACGTCTCCCGCGCCCTGAGGCCCCGCGCGGGCGCGGCTTCGCGATCTGACCGGAGGGATGCCATGCGACAGACCGCCGTCAACGGGAAAGAGACCGGCCGCGTTGTCATCGGGCTCGATGTGGGGACGCAGGGGGCGCGCGCGCTCGCGGTGAGCGCCGATGGCGAGGTCGTGGCGGCGGCGTCCAGGCGCCTGGAGGGCGCGGGACCGGCGCTTCCGGAGGGCTATTCGGAGCAAGACCCGGAGGCGTGGTGGGCGGCGGCGCGCGCGTGCCTGCGCGAGGTGGCCGGTAGGGCGGGCGCGGAGCGCGTGGCCTGCCTGGCAGTCACGTCCACTTCGGGCACGGTGGTGTCGGTGGATGCTGCGGGCCGGGCGTGGCGTCCGGCGATCATGTATAACGACGGGCGCGCGGTGGATGAGGCCGCCGAGGTTCAGGCCGCCGGGCGCGCCCAAGCGGAGCGGTTGGGTTATCAGTTCCAGCCCTCGTTCGGGCTCCCGCGGCTTCTCTGGATCCGACGGCACGAGCCGGGGGTGTTTGAGCGCGCTGCCTGCTTTCTCCACGCGGCCGATTTCCTGGTGGCCCGGCTGACGGGCGAAGTGGGGCGCTCGGACTCTGCGAACGCGCTGAAGACCGGCTACGACCTCGAGAACCTCTGCTGGGGCGATTGGATTGAGCGCGACCTGGGTATCCCCCTGGCTAAGCTGCCCCGCGTGGTCCAGCCGGGCGAAGCGATCGGGGCGCTCTCCCGAGCCGCGGCAGAGGAGACGGGCCTGCGTGTAGGCACCCCTGTGGCCGCTGGCGCCTCGGATGGCACCGCCGCGTTTCTCGCGTCGGGCGCGATCTCGCCGGGTGAGTGGAACTCTACGCTCGGCACGACGCTCGTGGTCCGCGGCGTCAGCGCGAACCTGGTCCGCGACCCGCGAGGGCGTCTCTACTGCCACCGCCATCCGGAGGGCCACTGGCTTCCCGGCGGTGCCAGCAACACCGGCGGCGAGTGGCTGGAGCATCGCTTCCCGGACGCCGATTGGCCGGCGCTCGACCAAAGCGCGCTGAGCCTTTCGCCGACAGAACTGGCGGTCTACCCCCTGGTCCGGCGCGGCGAGCGCCTCCCCTTCATCGACCCGCGCGCCGAGGGGTTCATCGAGGCTCCTGCCGGCGTTGCGCCGGAGCGGCTCTACGCGGCGCATCTGGAGGGAACCGCGTGCGTGGAGCGGTGGATCTACGAGGTGATCGAATCGCTGGGCGTTCCGGTGGGGCCTCGCGTCTTCGCGACGGGCGGCGGCGCGCGCAGCCGCGAGTGGCTACAGATCCGCGCGGACCTGCTCGGGCGCGTGCTCGTCCGACCGCGCGTCGTTGAGGCGGCGTTTGGCGCGG
>JAKOWJ010000337.1 GCA_029781595.1 Pseudomonadota bacterium
CGGTGCAGCAGGTCGGGCCGCGAGTAGAGCATCGACTTCACGAGGCGGAAGTCGTCGCTGCCGCCGCCCTCGACCATGTAGCAGGCGAGCGTGAAGGGGCTGCCGGAGAAGCCGATGAGCGGCACGCGCCCGTCGAGCGTGCGGCGGATGAGCGAGACGGCGTCGAACACGTAGCGCAGCGAGTCGAGGTCCGCGGCCGCCAGGCGCCGCACGTCCTCCTCGGTGCGCACGGCGCGCTCGAACTTCGGGCCCTCGCCCTCGGCGAAGTACAGGCCCAGGCCCATCGCGTCGGGCACGGTGAGGATGTCGGAGAAGAGGATCGCCGCGTCGAGCGCGAAGCGATCCAGCGGCTGCATCGTCACCTCGCAGGCGAGCTCGGGGCTCTTGGCCAGGGCGAGGAAGCTGCCGGCGCGCCTGCGCGTGGCGTTGTACTCCGGGAGGTAGCGGCCCGCCTGGCGCATGATCCAGACGGGGGTGCGGTCGACGGGCTGGCGAAGCAGGGCCCTGAGGAAGTTGTCGTTCTTCATGGGGGGCGATTCTCTCACGGCGGGCGCCCCGCGCCCCCGGAAAACGCAACGCCGCCCCGGGGGGCGGCGTCGTCGCGGGCCGCGGGCGGTGACTAGCGCGGCAGGTCGGTGTGGCCCATCAGGAAGGCGTCGACCTCGCGGGCGCACTGCCGCCCCTCGCGGATCGCCCACACCACGAGCGACTGGCCGCGGCGCATGTCGCCGGCCGCGAAGACCTTGGGCAGCGAGGTCGCGTAGCAGCCCGGGCCGTCGGTGGCGGCCTTCACGTTGCCCCGCGCGTCCTTGGCCACGCCCAGGCCGTCCACGAGACCCTCGTGCACGGGGTGCACGTAGCCCATCGCGAGCAGCACGAGGTCGGCCGGGATGGTGAAGTCGGTGCCCGGCACCTCCTTCATCGCCATCGCGCCCTTGTCGTCCTTCACCCACTCGACCTTGCACGCCGTGAGGCTCGTCACGCGGCCGTCCTTTCCGTCGAGGCGCTTGGTGGTGACGGCGAAGTCGCGCTCGGCGCCCTCCTCGTGCGAGCTGGAGGTGCGCAGCTTCAGGGGCCAGTACGGCCAGGTGAGGGGCTTGTCCTCCTGCTCCGGCGGGCGCGGCATGAGCTCGAAGTTGGTGACCGAGGCCGCGCCCTGGCGGATCGAGGTGCCGATGCAGTCGCTGCCCGTGTCGCCGCCGCCGATCACCACGACGTGCTTGCCCGTGGCGAGGATCTGGCCGGGGACCTTGTCGCCCGCGACCACCCTGTTCTGCTGCGGCAGGAACTCCATGGCGAAGTGCACGCCCGCGAGCTCGCGGCCGGGCACCGGCAGGTCGCGCGGCTTCTCGGAGCCGCCGGCGAGCACCACGGCGTCGTGGCCCTCCAGCAGCTGCGCGGCGGTGAGGTCGCGGCCCACGTGCACGCCGGTGCGGAAGGTGACGCCCTCGGCCTGCATCTGCGCCACGCGCCGGTCGATGAGGGGCTTCTCCATCTTGAAGTCGGGGATGCCGTAGCGCAGGAGCCCGCCCGCGCGGTCGCTCTTCTCGAAGACGGTCACGTCGTGGCCGGCCCGCGCGAGCTGCTGCGCGCAGGCGAGGCCCGCGGGCCCGGAGCCCACGACGGCGACGCGCCGGCCCGTCTTCGCGAGTGGCGGCTCGGGCTCGATCCAGCCCTCGGCCCAGCCCTTGTCGACGATGGCCTGCTCGATGGACTTGATGGCCACGGCGTCGTCGTTGATGTTGAGGGTGCAGGCCGCCTCGCAGGGCGCCGGGCACACGCGGCCGGTGAACTCCGGGAAGTTGTTCGTGGAGTGCAGCACCTCCAGCGCGCTCTTCCAGTGGCCGCGGTAGACGAGGTCGTTCCAGTCGGGGATCACGTTGTTGACCGGGCACCCCGTCTGGCAGAAGGGGATGCCGCAGTCCATGCAGCGCGCGCCCTGCTGGCTCGTCTCCGCCTCGGCCAGGGGCCGCACGAACTCGCGGTAGGCCTTGACCCGCTCGGCCACGGGCTCGTACCCGCGGTCCTGGCGACGGATTTCCATGAAGCCGGTGATCTTTCCCATGCTCTCGTCTCGGGCCCCCTCGCGGGGAGGGGGCGGGTGGGGTTGTCGGGGGCGGGCCGTCAGTCGTTGGCGCGCACTTCGGCCCCGCGCGGGGCCTCGCCGCGGCGGGCCTGCTCCTGGGCCATCTCCGCGAGGGCGCGCCGGTACTCGAGCGGCATCACCTTCACGAAGCGCGGCAGGTACGCCGCCCAGTTCTCCAGGATGCGCCGCGCGCGCTCGCTGCCGGTGAAGAGCAGGTGCCGCTGCA
Organism: Pseudomonadota bacterium; assembly: GCA_029781595.1. GTDB lineage: Bacteria > Pseudomonadota > Gammaproteobacteria > Burkholderiales > Usitatibacteraceae > FEB-7. The sequence goes on from JAKOWJ010000337.1 coordinate 2,313, forward strand.
CCAGCGCCTTGATGGTGGCCTCGTCGTTGCCGGCCACGTGGTCGATGGAGACCTTGCCGTGCGTCTCCAGCTCGACGTTGGCGCCGGCGTCGGCGGCCACCCGGTCCTCCTCGGGGATGGGCTCGAGCTCCACCATGGCGAGGTTGCAGCGCTGCGTGAAGTCGCCCTCCTCGTCGAGCACGTAGGCGATGCCGCCCGACATGCCGGCGGCGAAGTTGCGCCCGGCCTTGCCGAGCACCACCACCGTGCCGCCCGTCATGTACTCGCAGCCGTGGTCGCCCACGCCCTCGACGACCGCGGTGGCGCCGGAGTTCCTCACGCAGAAGCGCTCGCCCGCCACGCCCCGGAAGTAGGCCTCGCCCGAGATGGCCCCGTACATCACCGTGTTGCCGACGATGATGTTGTCCTCGGGGACGATGGGGCAGTCCCTGGGCGGGTAGGCGACGATGCGCCCGCCGCACAGGCCCTTGCCCACGTAGTCGTTGGCGTCGCCCTCGAGCTCGAAGGTGACCCCGTGCGCGAGCCAGCCGCCGAAGGTCTGGCCGGCCGTGCCCTTGAACTTCACGTGCACGGTGTCCTCGGGCAGGCCCGCGTGCCCGTAGCGGCGCGCGATCTCCCCGGAGAGCAGCGCGCCCACGGTGCGGTTGCGGTTGAAGATGGGGCTCTCGAACTGCACCGGGCGCTTGGACTCCAGCGCCGGGCGCGCCTGCTCGACGAGCTGGTGGTCCAGGGCCTTGTCCAGGCCGTGGTCCTGGCGCTCGGCCCAGTGGATGGCCACCGACTCGTCCACCGCCGGGCGGTGGAACAGGCGCGAGAAGTCCAGGCCCTTCGCCTTCCAGTGCGCGATGCCGCGGCGCATGTCGAGCAGGTCGGAGCGGCCCACCATGTCCTCGAAGCGGCGCAGGCCCATCTTCGCCATCCACTCGCGCACCTCCTCGGCGACGAAGAAGAAGTAGTTGATGACGTGCTCGGGCTTGCCGGCGAACTTCTTGATGAGCTCCGGGTCCTGCGTGGCCACGCCCACCGGGCAGGTGTTCAGGTGGCACTTGCGCATCATCACGCAGCCCTCGACGACCAGGGGCGCGGTGGCGAAGCCGAACTCGTCGGCGCCCAGCAGCGCGCCCACCACGACGTCGCGGCCGGTCTTCATCTGGCCGTCGGTCTGCACGCAGATGCGCCCGCGCAGGCGGTTGAGCACGAGGGTCTGCTGCGTCTCCGCGAGGCCGATCTCCCAGGGGCTGCCGGCGTGCTTGATCGAAGACAGGGGGGAAGCGCCCGTGCCGCCGTCGAAGCCGGAGATGGTCACGTGGTCGGCCTTGGCCTTGGCCACGCCCGCGGCCACCGTGCCCACGCCGATCTCTGAGACGAGCTTGACGGACACGCGCGCGGCCGGGTTCACGTTCTTCAGGTCGTGGATGAGCTGCGCGAGGTCCTCGATCGAGTAGATGTCGTGGTGCGGCGGCGGGGAGATGAGGCCCACGCCCGGCACCGTGTGGCGCACCTTGGCGATGTACTTGGAGACCTTGTGGCCGGGGAGCTGGCCGCCCTCGCCGGGCTTGGCGCCCTGCGCCATCTTGATCTGCAGGTCGTCGGCGTTCACCAGGTACTCGGTGGTGACGCCGAAGCGGCCGGCGGCCACCTGCTTGATGGCCGAGCGCATGGAGTCGCCGTTGGGCAGGGGCACGTAGCGGACCGGGTCCTCGCCGCCCTCGCCCGTGTTGCTCTTGCCGCCCAGGCGGTTCATGGCGATGGCGAGCGTGGAGTGCGCCTCGTGCGAGATGGAGCCCAGCGACATGGCGCCGGTGGCGAAGCGCTTGACGATCTCCCTGGCCGGCTCGACCTCCTCCAGCGGGACGGGCTCGGCCGCGCACTTGATCTCGAACAGGCCCCGCAGCGTCATCAGCCGCTCGCTCTGCTCGTTGATGAGGCGCGCGTACTCCCGGTAGGTGGCGTAGCTGCCCGAGCGCGTCGCGTGCTGCAGCTTGGCGATGGTGTCGGGCGTCCACATGTGCGCTTCGCCCCGGATGCGGTAGGCGTATTCCCCGCCCGGGTCCAGGCGGTCGCGGTACAGGTGCGCGTCGGAGTACGCGAGGCGGTGGCGGCGCACGCTCTCCTCGGCGATCTCCGGCAGGCCGATGCCCTCGATGGCGGTGGAGGTGCCGGTGAAGTAGCGCTCCACGAAGCGCGAATTCAGGCCCACGGCCTCGAAGATCTGCGCGCCGCAGTAGGACTGGTAGGTGGAGATGCCCATCTTGGACATCACCTTGAGCAGGCCCTTGCCCACGGCCTTGATGTAGCGCTTGACCAGCTCGTGGTCCTCGATGCGCTGCGGCAGGCCGTCCTTGATGTCGATGAGCGTGGCGAAGGCGAGGTAGGGGTGGATCGCCTCGGCCCCGAACCCGGCCAGGCACGCGAAGTGGTGCACCTCGCGGGCGCTGCCCGTCTCCACCACCAGGCCCGAGCGCGTGCGCAGGCCCGCGCGCACCAGGTGGTGGTGCACCGCCGCCGTGGACAGCAGCGCCGGGATGGGCGCGAACTGCGCGGAGATCTCGCGGTCGGTGAGGATGATGATGTTGGCGCCCTTGCGCACTGCGTCCTCGGCGTCGGCGCACAGCCGGGCGAGCGCGGGCTCCATGCCTTCGGCGCCCCACTCGGCCGGGTAGCACATCGACAGCACCTCGCTCCGGAAGTGCCCGCCGGTGCTCTCGGAGGCGCGGCGCAGCTTCTCCATGTCCTCGAACGTGAGGATGGGCTGCGAGACCTCCAGGCGCATCACCGGCTCGGTGGAATCCGGCGAGAGCAGGTTCGGGCGCGGGCCGATGAAGGAGACCAGCGACATCACGAGCTGCTCGCGGATCGGGTCGATCGGCGGGTTGGTCACCTGCGCGAAGAGCTGGCGGAAGTAGGCGTAGAGGGGCTTGGGGCGGTTGGAGAGCACCGCCACGGGCGTGTCGTCGCCCATGGAGCCCACGGGCTCCTCGCCGGCCACGGCCATCGGCGTGAGGAGCATCTTCAGGTCCTCCTGCGTGTAGCCGAAGGCCTGCTGGCGGTCCAGGAGCTTGTCGGTGTCGGGCGTGGGCACGGCCGCGGGCGCCGGCAGGTCCTCCAGGCGCATCTGCGTGCGGTCCAGCCAGTCCTGGTAGGGGCGCTCGGCGGCCAGGTCGCGCTTGAGCTCCTCGTCGGAGACGATGCGGCCGTGGTCGATGTCCACGAGCAGCATCTTGCCGGGCTGCAGGCGCCACTTCTTCACGATCTTCGACTGCGGGATGTCCAGCACGCCCATCTCCGAGGACATGACGATGAAGTCGTCGTCGGTGATGAAGTAGCGCGCGGGCCGCAGGCCGTTGCGGTCGAGCGTGGCGCCGATGAACTTGCCGTCGGTGAAGGCCACGGCCGCCGGGCCGTCCCAGGGCTCCATGAGCGCGGCGTGGTACTCGTAGAACGCGCGGCGCTTGGCGTCCATGAGCGGGTTGCCGGCCCAGGCCTCCGGGATCATGAGCATCATCGCGTGGGCGATGGGGTAGCCGCCCATCACCAGCAGCTCGAGCGCGTTGTCGAACGAGGCGGAGTCGGACTGGCCCTCGTAGATGAGGGGCCAGATCTTGTCCAGGTCCGGGCCCAGGAGCTTGGAGTGGATGGTGGCCTGGCGCGAGCGGATCCAGTTGAGGTTGCCCTGCAGCGTGTTGATCTCGCCGTTGTGCGCGATGAAGCGGAAGGGGTGCGCGAGGTCCCAGGTCGGGAAGGTGTTCGTGGAGAAGCGCTGGTGCGCCAGGGCCAGGGCCGAGACGAAGCGCTTGTCCGTGAGGTCCGTGAAGAACTCGCCCACCTGGTGCGCGAGGAGCATCCCCTTGTAGACGATGGTCCGGTGCGAGAACGAGGGCACGTAGAACTGGCCTGCGTTGGAAAGGCCCAGCGCGCGGATGGCGTGGCCGGAGGCCTTGCGGATGATGTAGAGCTTCCGCTCGAAGGCGTCGCGGTCGAGCTGGCCGCGGCCGGCGCCCACGAACACCTGGCGGATCACGGGCATCGTGCCGCGCGCGGTGTGGCCGAGCGAGGAGGGGTCGACCGGCACCTCGCGCCACCCGAGCAGCGCCTGGCCCTCGTTCACGACGGCGCGCTCGATCTCGCGCACGCACGCGGCGCGCGCGGCCGGGTCCTGCGGCAGGAAAACCATGCCCACGCCGTAGGCGCCCGCCTTCGGGAGCTTCACGCCCTGCCGGGCCATCTCCTCGCGGAAGAAGCCGTCGGGGATCTGCACGAGGATGCCCGCGCCGTCGCCGTGCAGGGGGTCGGCCCCCGTGGCGCCGCGGTGCGTGAGGTTGTTGAGGATGGTGAGCCCGTTCGAGACGATCTCGTGGGACTTGCGGCCCTTGATGTGCGCGATGAAGCCGACGCCGCAGGCGTCGCGCTCGTGGCGCGGGTCATAGAGGCCTTGGGCGCGCGGCAGCCCAGCCGGGATCTCCATAGCGGGTTCCTTTCTGCGAATCACCCTCTGGCGGAGGGCGGATGTTACGGTCGGACGGTCCATCGCTTCGAGGCGGCCTCTTGGGCCCGGTCGCCTGGCCGTGCGGGCTTCTGGCCCGGGGGGCGGACCGCCGGCGCCGGCCGGGGCCGGGCCGCGGGGCGGCGAGTCGTGCGCGACCGATCATGATAGCGCCGGGGATAGTGCACCGCAACAAACCCCCCGGGGTGCCGCGAGGGTTTCGCGACCCGCGGGCGGGCCATGTGCGTAGAATCGCGGAAAAACGCCGCGCCCCCGCCGGGCGCGCCCAGACCAGGGAAACGACCGACCGTGACCGCCATCCCCGCCCGCCCGACCGCGCTGATCGTCCGCGCCCTCGCCGCCTTCGCCTCCGCGCTCGCCCTCGCCTCCTGCGGCGGCGGCGGCGTCTCGGCCAATCCCTCGCCCATCGTCGACTCGGCGACGCTCAGCATCCTGCCGGGCTCGGCCGTGATGTACCCGGGCCTGCCGACCACCTTCGTGCTCTCGGGCGGCACGGGCGCCTACATCATCGCCTCGAGCAACCAGGCCGTGATCCCGGTGGCCGGCGGGGTGACGGGGCGCTCGGTCACGCTCGTGCCCAACCCGGTGACCGCCGACACCTCGGTCGTCCTCACGGTCCGCGACACGGGCTCGGCCGCGCCGGTGAGCGCGACGGTCACCGTGAAGCAGGGCACCCTGAACAACGACCTCACCATCACGCCCAGCTCCACGCAGGACTCGAGCTGCAACCCCGCCATCTGCTCCGGCGGCGACGCGACCGTGAAGGTGACGGTCTCCCAGGGCGGCATCCCGCTCGCCGCGCGCGGCGTGCGCTTCGAGGCCGTCACGGGCGACTACCGCTTCATCACCACGCCCACCGGGGTGGTGCCGGAGGTGCTCTCCACCTTCGTCGACGTGGCCACGGACGAGACGGGCGTCGCGCGCGCGCGCATCCGCGTGACGGCGCTGGCGCCCAACCAGACGGCGCTGGTGCGCGTGACGGACCTCGCGACCGGTGCCTGGCGCGAGGCGGCCTTCCCCATCGTGCAGTACACGGGCAACACCCCGGCCTACTTCGTGCTGCCCTCCAGCCTGGAGTTCACGGGCGCCTACAAGGGCGTGTGCCCGTCCAACTACGGCGCCGACGTGTCCATCTTCGGCGGCACGCCGCCCTACAACGTCTCGGGCGGCAGCTCGGCCTTCTTCGTGAGCCCGTCCGTGGTCACCACCAACGGCGGCAAGTTCACGGTGGTGCTGCCCACCCTGGGCTCCTGCGGCTCCAGCGTCATCGGCGTGACGGACGCCGTGGGCCGCACGGTCTCGGTCTCGGTCACCACCAAGGAAGGCACGGCGGACGCCCCGGCGCCGGCCGTCACGCTCAACCCCACCGCGCTCACCGTGCGCTGCGGGCAGAACGCCTCTTTCGTGGTGGTGGGCGGCGATTCGGCGGCAGTGCTGTCGGCGTCGACCGATCACCCCCGCATCGTGGTCACATCATCGGGACGCGCATTTACGGTCACGCGACTGAACGCGGACGGCGGGGTGACCTACCCGGCCACCTCGCGGATTACCGTGACCGACGGGGCCACCGCGGCCTCGCTCACCGTGAGCATCGTGGACGCCCTGGGCGTCGCGGCCACCACCTGCCCGTGACGAGCCCCCTGCGGACCGCCGCGGGGCTGCTGCAATGCAGCAACCCCGGGCGGGCAGGCGCGCGCGGCCTGCCGAAAACTCCGCTTGCAAGCAACTGCAAGTTGCGCTTTAATAATCTTCGATAACCCGCTAATTTTTTACGAATTCTGCCGGCGGGGCCCAGCAAAAAGGGGAAACCATCGTGAATTTCGACCCGCTGCGTCGCCTGCAATCCGCGCTGTCCGCCGTCGCCCTGGCGACCGCGGCGCTCGTACTCTCCTCCTGCGGTGGCGGTGGCGCGAGCTCCTCGCCCGGCTCCGTGGGCAACCTGCAACTGCTCCCGGGCACCTCGTCGCTGTACGCCGGCGTGCCCTACACCTTCAACATCGTGGGCGGCCGCGCGCCGTACCTGGTGACCTCCAGCGAGCCCACGCTGGTCGAGCTGGGCTTCACCACGAGCAGCAACACCTTCCAGGTGCTCCCGCGCAACCCCGGCGTCGTCGACGTGGGCCTGGACCCGAACGAGGTCCCGCGCCGCACGGTGAACATCGAGGTGCGCGACAGCAACGGCGCGGCGATCTCCAACGCCTACAACGTGCTGCAGAACTTCTTCACGGGCTACCAGGAGAGCTATACCAGCACCTGCTCGGCTCCCAGCTCGGGCGCCGCGCCGCAGGCCTGCTCGGGGACGGACTCGCTGATCAACCTCTTCCCGATCTCCAACGGCACGCTCTACGGCAACCGCGAGCTCCAGTTCACGAAGGTGCGCGGCGACTTCCAGTTCGTGGTCGAGGACCCGAACGCCACGCCCCAGCTCGTCGACCAGATCCGCCGCACCACCGACCACCTCGGCGGGATCCGGCAGCGCCTGCGCGTGACCAACGCGGCGCCCACGCAGCTCGCGACGTACCAGATCACCGACATCGTGTCGGGGGCCTCGACGATGGCGGTCTTCCTCATCGTGCAGCAGGCGCCCGTCGACACGATCACCGTCGTGCCGAGCACGCTCACCTTCGCCGGCGCGCTCAATACCCAGTGCGGCACGGGCAGCTCCGACGTGTTCGTGTTCGGCGGCACTCCGCCCTACACGATCAACGCGCCGGCCGGCATCTCGGTCTCGCCGACGACGCTCTCGTCCTCCGGCAGCAAGTTCACCGTGACGGCCCTGTCCACCTCGCCGCCCTGCCAGACCGGCGGCTCCGTGGTGATCACCGACAGCAAGGGCGCGGCCTCCGCGGTCGACGTGACCATCAGCGCCGGCAGCGGCACGCCGCCCACGCTCACGGCCTCGCCCACCACGGTGGCGAACCTCGCCTGCGGCGCCACCGCGCAGGTCACGCTCATCGGCGGCGCCGGCGGCCTGTCGACCACCTCGTCGCACCCGCGCATCTTCGCGACGCCGTCGGCCGGCACGCTCACCATCACGCGCCAGAACGGCGACGGGGTGACGGTGTACCCGACCTCGGGCACGATCACCGTCACGGACGGCACGACGATCGTCACCGTGACGATCACCGCCACGCCGGCCAACTGCCCATAGCGCAGCCGAACCAGCCTCGCGAAAACGGGCATCTCTCGGGATGCCCGTTTCGTTTCCAGCCGTGGACCGCGCGTCCCCTCCCGTCGCCCACGCCGTCGTCACCGGCGCGGGCGGATTCGTCGGCCGGGCCTTCGCCGATCTCGTGGGCGAGCACCGCAGCATCCCGCTCTCCGGCTCGGACTGGCGCGAGGCGATCGCCGAGGCCGACTTCCGCGGTGCCACGGTCGTGCACCTGGCGGCGCGGGCGCACGGGCCCGAGGCCTCGGAAGGCCAGTTCGACCGCGACAACCGCGAGAAGACCCTCGCCCTCGCCGAGGCCGCGTGCCGGGGCGGGGCCGCGCGCTTCGTCTTCGCGAGCACGGTGAAGGTGCACGGCGAGGAGACCGCGGGCGAGCCCTTCCGGGCCGATTCGCCGGCCGCGCCCGCGGATGCCTACGCCCTGTCCAAGTGGCGCGCCGAGGAGGACCTTCGCGCGCTCGCGGCGCGGGAGGGCCTGGCGCTGGCCGTCGTGCGCTTCCCGCTCGCCTACGGGCCGGGCGTGCGCAACAACTTCCGCGACCTCATCGGCCTTGCGGACTCCGGGGCGTGGCTGCCCTTCGCCGCCATCGCCAACCGGCGAAGCCTCGTGCACGTGCGAGACCTCGCGAGCGCGCTCGCGATCGCCTGCACCCACCCGGCGGCGCCCGGGCGCGCGTTCATCGCCGCCCACCCGGAACCGGTGTCGACGCCGGGCCTGGTGGGCGCGCTCCGCGAGGGCCTGGGCCGCCCGCGGCGCCTGTTTGCCGTGCCGGCGGCGGTGCTCGAGGGCGCGGCGGCGGTGGCGGGGATCGGCGCCCGCATGCGCCGCCTCACGCGCTCGCTCGAGGCCGACCCGGGCCCGCTGGTGGGCGAGCTGGGCTGGCGGCCGGCGCTGCCGCTGGCCGAGGGCCTTCGCGACACCCTGGCGTGGTGGCGCGGGCCGGGGCGGGCATGAGCGCGCCGCGGCCGCGCTGCCGGCGGCCATCGCCTTCGGCGCCATCGCGGCGATGCGCGCGAGCCCGCTGGCCGCGCGCATCGTCGACCGGCCCAACGAGCGCTCGCTGCACGCCGCCCCCACGCCGCGCATCGGCGGCATCGGCGTCGCGCTGGGCGCGCTGCCCTTCGTCGCGACGCTGGGGCCCTCGCCTGCGGGCTGGATCGCGGCCGCGGCCGCCGTGCTCGCCGCCGTCTCCGTGGTCGACGACATGCGCGGTCTGCCGGCCGGGGCGCGTCTCGCGGCTCACGTCGCCGCGGCCACGCTCGCCGTCGCGGTGTGCTGGCCGGCCGGCGGCGCGCCGGATGCCGTGGCGCTCCTCGTCGCCGCCGCCGCGGTCGCGGGCATCGCGTGGATGGCCAATCTCTACAACTTCATGGACGGCGCCGACGGGCTGGCGGGCGGCATGGCGGTCATCGGCTTCGGGGCCCTCGCGTGGGCCGCGCAGCGCTCGGGAGATGCCGCGCTGGCCCAGGCCTGCGTGGCGGTGGCCGGTGCGGCCGCCGGCTTCCTCGCCTTCAACCTGCCGCCCGCGCGCGTGTTCCTGGGCGACGCGGGCTCCGTCCCCCTGGGCTTCCTCGCCGGTGCCCTCGGCTGGCTGGGCGTGGCGCGCGGCGCGTGGCCCGCGTGGCTCCCGCTGCTCGTCTTCTCGCCCTTCGTCGTCGACGCCACGGTGACTCTCTCGCGCCGCGTGCTGGCCGGCGAGGACCTCCTGCGCGCGCACCGCACGCACTACTACCAGCGCCTGGTGCTGGGCGGCTGGAGCCACGCACGCCTGGCCGCCGCGGCGTGGGCCCTCATGGCCGCCGCGGCCGCGAGCGCCCTGGTGGCGCAGGCGCGGCAGGCCGCGGGACAGGCGACTATAATCGCCGGCTGGGCGCTGGCCTACGCCCTGCTCCTCGCCTGGGTCGACCGGCACCATCCGCGTCGGCGCGCGAGAGGCGAAGCGGCCGAAACCCCCGGGAAACGGCGGTGAGAGAAAAGAACAACCGCGCGCACACGCGCAACCACGAGCGCAGTCTCCGCGAGCCCACGCCATGAAGCCCTTCGCCCTGGATACCCAGGCCCTCGTCGCCCTCGTGCACGACGCGGTCGCCCTGTCCCTCAGCTGGGTCCTCGCCTTCTCGCTGCTGCGCGTGCAGGGCTCGCCCGCGGTGCCGGGCGAGGTGACGGTGGCGCTGGTCGTGGCCATCCCGCTGCAGGGCCTGGTGAGCTACTTCTTCGGCGTGTACCAGGGCATCTGGCGCTACACGAGCCTGCCGGACGTGCAGCGAATCGTCTTCGGCGTGCTGGCGGGCACCGTCGCGGTGGCGCTCGCGCTCAACCTCACGGGCCTGGGCGAGGTGCTCACCTACCGCGAGTACGCGCTCTACCCGCTCATCCTCGTGTCCATCATGACGGGCTCGCGCATGGCGCTGCGCTCGTTCAAGGAGTGGAGCCTGTACGGCCGCGGCGGCGACGGCGTGCCCGTCGTGGTGCTCGGCGCCGGGGACGCGGCCGTGGGCCTGCTCAAGGAGCTCTCGCGCAGCCAGGAGTGGCGCGTGATGGGCCTGCTGGACGACGACGCGCAGAAGCGCGGGCGGCTGCTCCACGGCGTGCGCGTCATGGGGCCGCTGGACGACCTGCCGCGCGTGGCCGCCCGCCTCAAGGTGCGCCACGCGATCATCGCCATGCCCTCGGTGCCCTACAAGGTGCGCCGGCGCGTGGTGGAGATCTGCAAGCGCGCGCGCGTGTCGGTGCTCACCGTGCCCTCGCTGGACAACGTCGCCGGCGGCAAGCTCGCCGCGCCGAAGATCCGCAAGGTGGCGGTGGAGGACCTCATGAAGCGCGAGCCCGTCACGCTCGACGAGTCGGGCCTGCACGAGCTGCTCACGGGCAAGGTGGTGCTGGTGACGGGCGCGGGGGGCTCCATCGGCTCGGAGCTCTGCCGGCAGATCGCGCACTTCCAGCCCTCGATGCTGGTGCTCTTCGAGATGAACGAGTACGCGATGTACCGCGTCGACGGCGAGCTGCGCGAGGCCTACCCGGAGCTGCCGCTTGCGAGCGTGGTGGGCGACGTGAAGAACGCCCGGCGCGTCTCGCAGGTGATGCACCAGTACTCGCCCTCCATCGTCTTCCACGCGGCGGCCTACAAGCACGTGCCGCTCATGGAGGAGCTCAACTCCTGGGAGGCGGTGCAGAACAACGTCTGGGGCACCTACGTCGTGGCGCGCGCGGCCATCGACTACGGCGCGAGCAAGTTCGTCTTCGTCTCCACCGACAAGGCGGTGAACCCCACCAACGTGATGGGCGCCACCAAGCGCCTGGCGGAGATGGTCTGCCAGGCGCTGCAGGCCGGCAGCGCCACGCGCTTCGAGATGGTGCGCTTCGGCAACGTGCTGGGCAGCGCCGGCAGCGTCATCCAGCGCTTCGAGGAGCAGATCCACAAGGGCGGCCCCGTCACCGTCACGCACCCGGAGATGGTGCGCTACTTCATGTCCATCCCCGAGGCCGCGCAGCTCGTGCTGCAGGCCGGCTGCATGGGCCTGGGCGGCGAGATCTTCGTGATGGACATGGGCGAGCCGGTGCGGATCGTCGACCTGGCGCGCGACATGATCCGCCTGTCGGAGCTCTCCGAGGAGGAGATCCGCATCGTCTACACGGGCCTGCGGCCCGGCGAGAAGCTCTTCGAGGAGCTGCTCGCGGACGACGAGCACACGCGCCCCACGCCGCACCCGAAGCTGCGCATCGCCAAGGCGCGCGACCCGCAGCCGCGCGAGTGGCTCGACGAGCTGCTCGTCTGGCTTGCGCAGGACCGCGTCTCGGCCGACGCCGAGGTGCGCCGCGACCTCAAGCGCTGGGTGCCGGAGTTCCAGTCGCAGGTGCGCCCCAAGCTCAAGGCGGTGACCGGCTCGCGCGCGGCCTAGGCGGCGCGCCGCCGCGGCGACCGGGAAGGGGGAGGGACCCGGCCGGCCGGCCGACTCCCGGGCTTTCGATGGCGCGCCCGACACGATTCGAACGTGCGACCCCTGCCTTCGGAGGGCAGTACTCTATCCAGCTGAGCTACGGGCGCGTAGGGGGCGGATTCTAGACGCTTTCCCCACCCCGGTCCAACGCGGGCCGTGGCCGGGGCCGGGGGCCCGAGGCTATAATCCGACCCTTTGCGACCCGCCACTCCCGCGCGACCGAGCGCCTCTGTCCCCGAGGAAACCATGTCCCACGAACACACGCCCGACGCCGTCGAAGCCAACCTCGAGACCCACCCCGTCAAGCTCGCCATCTCGGTGGTGGTCGGGGCGGCCGCGCTCATCGTCGGCATCATCCTCATGGCCCAGTTCGCCATCGGCGCCTACGGCGACCGCTCCATCCAGGACGACGCCTCCATGAAGCCCGAGGCCCTGGAAGCGCGCATCGGCCCCGTCGCGAAGCTGCAGGTCGAGGGCGCGCCCGCCGTCGCGCCGGCGCCCGAGGCGCCGAAGGTCGCCACTGTCGCGGCCGCGCCCGCCAAGGCCGCGGCGCCGGACGGCAAGAAGACCTACGACACCATCTGCATGGCCTGCCACGCCACGGGCGCGGCCGGCGCGCCCAAGTTCGGCGACAAGGCCGCGTGGGCGCCGCGCATCAAGACCGGCAACGACGCGCTGTACGCGGCGGCGCTCAAGGGCAAGAACGCGATGCCCGCGAAGGGCGGCAACCCCGCGCTCGGCGACGCCGACGTGAAGGCCGCCGTCGACTACATGGTGTCCCACTCGAAGTAGCGGGCGCCGAAGATCCACCGGCGAAAGGGCGACCCGGTCGCCCTTTCGCGCTTCGGGACCCCCGATGGCCCTCTACGCGATCGGCGACCTGCAGGGCTGCCTCGAGCCGCTGGAGCGGCTGGTCGAGGCCGTCGGCTTCGACCCCTCTCGCGACCGGCTGTGGTTCGTGGGCGACCTCGTGAACCGCGGGCCCGACTCGCTCGGGTGCCTGCGCTTCGTGAAGTCCCTGGGCGAGGCCGCGGTCACGGTGCTGGGCAACCACGACCTGCACCTGCTGTGCGTGGCCGAGGGCATCGAGCGATCGCGCCCGCGCGACACGCTGGACGCGGTCCTCGCCGCTCCCGACCGCGACGAGCTCCTCGCCTGGCTTCGCCACCGACCGCTCATGCACGTGGAGGGCGCTTTCGCGATGGTGCACGCGGGCCTGCTGCCGCAGTGGCCGGTGGCGCGCGCGAGGGAGCTCGCCGGCGAGGTCGAGACGGCGCTGCAGGGCCCGGGCTGGCGGGCCTTCCTCTCGCGCCTCTACGGCAACGAGCCCGCGCACTGGGACGACGCCCTGGCGGGGCAGGAACGCCTGCGGGCGATCGTCAACGCGATGACGCGCCTTCGCGTCTGCCGGCGCGACGGTGCCATGGACCTCGCCTTCAAGGGCGAGCCGGGCGAGCACGCGGGCGATCGCGTCGCGTGGTTCGACATGCCGCACCGCGCGAGCGCCACGCACACGCTCGTGTGCGGTCACTGGTCGGCGCTGGGCCTTCGCGTGGGGGAGAACGTCCTGTCGCTCGACAGCGGCTGCGTGTGGGGCCGGCAGCTCACCGCGGCGCGGCTGCCGGATCGCCACCTGTGGCACGTGCCGTGTGCGGGGTGTGGGGCAGGCCCAGGAGGCTAGCCACCCGGCGCTGCGCCTCCTGGGCCACCACCTGGCGCGTGAGCCCGTCCGTGGCGATGGGCTCGGCGAAGCGCACGTGCACGACGGTCACGCGCGTGCGGATCACCAGGCCCACGGACTGCGCGAAGGAGAGGTCGCCCACGTACGCGGCCGTGCGCAGGGGCCGGCCTTCAGGGTCCTCGTAGCGCACCGCCACCGGGTACACGCGCGCGCGGTTGGCCACCGCCGGCTCGAAGAGCGAGCTGTGGAACTTGAGCAGGCGGTCGCCTTCCGTGGTCGTGCCTTCCGGGAAGAGCCCCACGCAGTCGCCCTCGGCGAGCGCGTCGTGCACCTGGGCATTGATGCGCGCCGTGTCGTGGCGGCGCGCGCGGCGGATGAAGATCGTGCCCGACCTCTCCGCGAGCCAGCCCGCCAGCGGCCAGTCGCGGATCTCGCTCTTGGCGATGAAGCGCGTGTGCCGCACCGAGGCGATGGCGAAGATGTCGGCCCACGAGACGTGGTTGGCGGCGATCATGGCGCCGTGCCGCGCGTGCGGCGGCGCGCGGCCCTCGGTGCGCACGCGGATCGCGAGGATGGCCATCAGGTCCTGCGACCAGCGCACCGCGATCTCGTGCCGGCGGGCCGCGTCCGCGCGCGGCCAGGTGAAGCGCAGGATGAGCATCGCGCTCGCCAGGTGCAGCATCAGGCGCGCCCAGCGCACGGCGCGCAGCCAGCTCGGCGTTCGGGAGGATCTCAAGGGTCGCGGGAGGGCCGTCGGGTTCGGCCCATTCTCCCACGGCCCGTGCGGGCCGGCGGCGGGGCGGGCGCTCAAGCGCCGGCGGCCGGCGCGGCGAGGAAGCGCGAGGCGTAGCGGGCGTCCAGGCGCTCGAGCGGCAGCAGCATGAAGAGGTCCGCGGTGTTGAAGTCCGGGTCCCAGGCCGGCTCGCCGCACAGCAGGGCACCCGCGCGCGCGTAGCCCTTCACGAGCGGCGGCAGGCGCGGCGGATCGGCCGCCTCGAGCGAGCCCAGCGGCAGGGGCACGCGCGGGAACACGCGCCACTCCGAGGGGGCGGCGTGGGTGGCTGCAAGGCTGCGGTAGGCGCCGCAGGCCGTGCGCCCGCCGTCCGCGAGGCTCACCGAGGCGCAGCCGCCGAGGTAGCGGTGGCCGCCGGCGCGCATGTAGTCGGCGATCCCGCTCCAGAGCATGGCGATGACGGCCCCGCCCCGGTGGTCGGGGTGCACGCAGGAGCGTCCGGCCTCCACGAGCTCCTCGCGGATGCCCGCCAGGCGCGCGAGGTCGAACTCGCTCTCGGAATACAGCCGCCCGGCGGCGCGCGCGCGCGCCGGCGGCAGCAGGCGGTAGGTGCCCACCACCTCGCCCGTGTCGCCGTCGCGCACCAGCAGGTGGTCGCAGTGCTCGTCGAAGGCGTCGCGGTCGAGGGCGGAGGAGGAGGGCGCGAGGCGCGCGCCCATCTCGCCCGCGAAGACCTGGTGGCGCAGGCGCTGCGCCTCGGCCACTTCCGCGTCGGTCTTGGCGAGGCTCATGAGGAGCCGGCGCCCGGCGGGGGGCGCGGCGGCGTGGGTGTGGAGTTGCGGCATGCTGCCCCCGTCATCGGTGGGATGGACGGGGGCAGGTTAGGCGGGCCGGGTGACCCGCCGGTGACGGTCACATGACTTTTCGGCGACCGGGCGGGGCTAGTGCGTGACGCGGGTGGTGCCGCGGCCGGACAGCACGCGCACGCGGTCGCCGACGCGGAAGGTCTCGTCGGCCTCCTGCACGACGGCGATGTACTTGCCGCCGTCGAGCATCACGGTGATCTCGATGCCCTGGCGGTTGTTGGCGTCCTTCTCGATGGCGTTGCCGACGAGGCCGCCGACCACGGCGCCCGCGACGGCGCCGGCCACCGAGCCGCGGCCGCCGCCCACGGTGCTGCCCGCGAGGCCGCCCAGCACGGCGCCGGAGGTGGTGCCCACGCCGGTGTCGCCGGCGTTGATGCGCACGCCGCGCACCGACTCCACCACGCCGAAGCGCACCGACTGCTCCGTGCGGGTCTGGTAGCCGCTGTAGTCCGCGCCGCCGCGGGGCGTCGCGCAGCCCGCGACCAGGGCGAGGGCGGTGACCACGAAGGCGGTGCCGAGGGTTCTCGCTTGCATCTGTCGTTCTCCTTGTCGTTGCTTTCCCCCGCCCCCCATGGGACGGGCTCTAGAGCGATTCGCCGAACGCCTCCCGGAAACGCGAGTCGATCTCCTCGCGCGTGGCGCGGTAGTTCTGGCCGCCGCGATGGGCGATCTTGAGCGCGCCCATCAAGGATGCCAGCCGCCCCGCGCGGCGCCAATCCCAGCCGCGCGCCATGCCGTAGAGCAGGCCCGCGCGGAAGGCGTCGCCGCACCCGGTGGGATCGACGAGGCTATCCGGCTTAACGGCCGGCACGCGAATCTGTTGACCGCCGGCGTGGATGTCCGCGCCCTCGGCGCCGCGCGTGACCACCACGGCCTCGACGCGGCTGGCGAGGTCGGCCACCGTCCGGCCGGTCTTCTGTTCGACCAGCCGCGCCTCGTAGTCGTTCACCGTGAGGCACCGGGCGCCCTCGAGCATGGCGAGGATGTCCTCCCCGGAGAACATCGGCAGCCCCTGCCCCGGGTCCAGCACGAAGGGGATGCCCGAGGCGGCGAGGTCGCGCGCGTGCTCCACCATGCCCTGGCGGCCGTCGGGCGAGACGATGGCGAGGCGCACGCCGTCCGCCTGCGCGATGCGGTTCTCGTGCGAGTGCGACATGGCGCCGGGGTGGAAGGCCGTGATCTGGTTGTCGTCGATGTCCGTGGTGATGAAGGCCTGGGCGGTGAAGTGCTCCTCGAGGCGGCGCACGTGCCGGCGGGACAGGCCCAGGCGGTCCAGGCGGCGCTCGTAGGGCTCGGCGTCGTGGCCCACGGTGGCCATCACCAGCGGCTCCTCCCCCAGGAGCTTCAGCCCGTAGGCGATGTTGCCCGCGCAGCCGCCGAACTCGCGCCGCAGGTCCGGCACGAGGAAGGCCACGTTGAGGATGTGGATCTGGTCCGGGAGGATGTGGTTCTTGAACTGGTCGCGGAACACCATGATGGTGTCGTACGCGATGGAGCCGCAGACAAGGATGGACATGCCGGTGTCGCTCTTCGACGACGCAAAGCGCGGATTATACCGGCGAGGAAGCGCTCACCCCCGGTGACGGCCGGTGGCCGGCGACTGACGAACGGCGTTGACGGCCGGCCGTTCCTGGGACAGCATCGATCCTGCCAATAAAGGTTCGGCGGGGCCCCGAGGGCCGCGCCGTCGAGAACCCACCCGGCGCACGCAACTGCATCAGGGCAAACCCATCGAAAGGTGGGGACGCAAAGTCACCGGTCTAACGGGCCCGTCCACGAGGCCCCACGACAGCGGGATTGCCAGTTGAGCGTCCCACCCGTCCGGGTCGGCCCGCGAAAGGCGGCGCCATGGCCAGCACCTCCCCGAGCAACGTCGTCTCGTTCGACGCGCATGCGCGCGCACGCGCGCGCCTGAGTCCCCAGGAATCCGCCGGCGTCCTCGCCGACTGCCGCGACCTTGCGCTGGGGCGAATAGGCCAGGCCCTCGCCGGCATGTTCGAGCGCGTCGAGGACGAGCTCTTCGCGCTGGCCGAGCAGTCGCGCGACCGCGAGGCGCAGAACCTCTACCTGGACGCGCGGGCCCAGGCGCGCGAGCGCCGCCCCGTGATCGAGGAGGCCTTCCGCCGCCATTTCCTGGCGTTCTTCGACCGCAAGGTGCGCGGCGAGGCCGGCGCGGCGCAGGCCGGGCCGGCGCCGTCGGCGCTGGCCCTGGTCGGGGACGAGGAGCTCGAGCAGGCGCTCGCCGTGCAGGGCATGGCCGCGCGCATGCGCAGCGCCTGCGAGCAGGAGCTGGGCGCCCTGTCGCAGCGCTTCGGGTTCCTCCTCGAGCGGCCCGGCCTCGCGGACGAGGCGAACCCGGTGAGCCCGGAGACGGTGTGCGGGGCGCTCAAGGACGCGTGCGACCAGATCGAGGCCGGCTGGCAGGTTCGCTTCACGCTGCTGCGCGCGCTCGAGGGCCAGGTGGCCGAGGCGCTGCAGCGCACGTACCACGACCTCAACGAGCACCTGGTGCAGCGGCAGATCCTGCCGGAGATCCGCCTCACCTACCGGCGCAACCCGCGCTCCGCGGCGAAGTCCTCGCCGGGCGGCGGCGCGCCGGCCGAGAACGGCGACGTGTACGCCGCGCTGGCGCAGCTGCTCGGCGCCGTCTCCCCGGCGCAGGGCGCCGCGGCGATGACGCAGGCCCTCGCGGGCGATGCACCGGCTCCGGCCGCCGTCTCGGCGGCCACGCGCGGCTTCGTGCAGTCGCTCACGGGCCTGCAGCAGCCCGGCGCGGCGGCCGCCGCGGCCTCGCTCGCCAACGTGATCCGCGACCTGAAGGCGGCGCCGCAGTCGGCCGCGCTCCCGGGGCTGGACGCGATGACGATCGACATCGTCGCGATGCTCTTCGATTTCGTCTTCGAGGACCGGCAGATCCCGCCGGCGGTCAAGGCGCTGCTGGGGCGCCTGCAGATCCCCACGCTCAAGGTGGCGCTGCTGGACCGCGCGTTCTTCTCCTCGCGCACGCACCCGGCGCGCCTGCTCCTGGACCGGGTCGCGCGGGCGGCCATCGGCCTGGACGAGGCGAGCGCGCGCGGCGCCGCCACGCTCGCCAAGCTCGAGGAGGTGGTCGGGCGCGTGCTCGGCGAGTTCGAGGACGACCTCGCGCTCTTCGCGGCGCTCGCCGAGGACATGCGGGCCTTCCTCGCGAGCCAGGACGAGGCCGAGGAGGCGATCGCGCAGCGCACCTCCCGCCTGGTGGAGGACCGCGAGCGCCAGGAGATCGCGCGCGCCCTCGCCGAGGAGGAGGTCGACCGGCGCCTCGCGGCCCGCGACTGGGTGCCGCCGCCGGTGCGCGCCATGCTCGAGGAGTCGTGGGTGCGCTCGCTCGCCGCCGCGCACCTGGCCGACGGCGAGGGCTCCGCGGCGTGGAACGCCGCGCTCGGCGTCGTCGACGAGCTGCTCTGGAGCGTCGAGCCGAAGACGCTGGCCGAGGAGCGGCGCCGCCTCGTGACGGGCATCCCCTCGCTCATCCGCAGCCTGCAGGCCGGGCTGCAGCGCGCCGGGCTCGACGACGCGGCCCGCGAGGCCTTCCTCGCCACGCTGGTCGACTGCCACGCCGAGGCCGTGCGCGCCGGGCTCAAGGGCACGGCGCTGCCGGGCCACGGGAGCGAGGCCCCGGCGCCCGCGGCGCCCGCCGCGCCCTCGCTCGAGCGCGAGGTGGTGCCCGCGGGCGACATCCGCGTGGAGGAGATCCGCCTGCGCACGCCGCGCGGCAAGCCGCCGGTGCGAAACGTCTTCACGCGCACCGGCATCTGGACGCACGTGCAGCGCTACACCTGGGTGGAGTTCCGCCGCGAGGGGGGCGAGCCGCTGCGCGCGCGCCTGACCTGGATCAGCCCCGCCAAGGGGGTGTACCTCTTCACCAACTCCAACGCGAGCGCCGCGATCAGCGTCTCGCCCGAGGCGCTGGCCGAGCAGATGCGGCGGGGCGAGGCGCGCATCGTCGACGACGCGCCGCTCGTGGACCGGGCGGTGGACTCGATGCTCGCGAGCCTGAAGAGCCGCGCGGCCTGATCAGGGGTAGAAGAGCAGCAGCTCGTAGCCCGTGGGCCGCAGGTCCCCGGTCTCGATGCGCACGCTGAGCAGCGCCTCGGAGCCGGCCGGCATCACCTCGCCCGGCGCGAGCAGGCGCCCCAGGTAGTCGCGCGGACGCAGCACGCGGCGCACGGCGGTCTGGCCCGTCACGTCCGTGAGCGTGAGCTCCAGGTGCGGGAACTCCTGCGCGGAGGAGGAGAGGTTGCGCACGCGCGCCTGCAGCGCGATCTGACCCGGGCGGCCCGGCACCTCGAGCAGCTCCGAGTCCTCGAGCTTGAGCGCGCGCTCGTCGTTCACCCACGGCACGCGGCAGCCCACGGCGGCGCAGGCGGACTCGAGGAAGGGGCGCGTCACCGGGTAGCGTTGCGCGAGCTCGGCGCGGAAGGCGTAGATCGCCTGCACGGCGAGCAGGAGCGTCATCAGGGCCACGCCGAACGCCCAGGCGCGGGAGGGCCGCGGCGGGGGCTCCGGGGGCAGGAGCACGAGGGGCTCGGCTTCCTGCTCGCGCGGCGGGGCGGGGGCGGGCCGCGAGGCTCGCGCGGTGCCATCCGACGCAGGCTCGGGGGCGGGCGGCTGCGGCTCGGCCTCGGGCTCCGGTTCCGGTGCCGGTGCCGGGGAGGATTCGGATGCGGGCGGGAGCTCGCCGGTCTCCGCCGTGAGGTCCGGGATGTCATCCAGCGCCACGGGGACGGGGACGGGGGCGGCGGGCGCGGGCGGCGGCGCGGGCGCCGCGCGCGAAGCGAGCAGGCGGGTGCCCGTGTCATCGCCCGGGAAGCGCTCGAGCGACTCGAAGCCGTTGAACACGCCGCGGCACTCGCCGCAGCGCACCTGGCCCTGCGAGACGTTGAGCTGCTCGGGCGTCACGCGGAAGCGCGCCTGGCAGTGCTTGCAGGTGGTGACCAGCATCGCTAGCCGTCCGCGCGGCGCGTGCCGGACAGGCACACCCAGTCCGCCTCGCGCGCCGGCTCGTCCAGCGCGAACCATGGCGCGTAGGCCTGCGCGACCTCGCCGGCCTGGGCCGCGAGGATGCCGGAGAGCGCGAGGCGCCCGCCGGGGCGCGTGTGGGAGGCGAGCAGCGGAGCCAGCATGCGCAGGGGGTTGGCGAGGATGTTGGCCACGGTGAGGTCGGCGCGGATCGCCAGGCCCTCGTCCGCGGCGCGCACCGAGAGGGGCACGCCATTGGCCGAGGCATTATAGCGAGCGGCCTCCAGGGCGAGCGGGTCGATGTCCACGCCCGTGGCCTCGCCCGCGCCGAGCTTGAGCGCGGCGATGGCGAGGATGCCGGAGCCGCAGCCGTAGTCCAGGACGCGCTCGCCGCCCTTCACCTCGCGCTCGAGCCACGCGAGGACCAGGCGCGTGGTGGGGTGGCTGCCGGTGCCGAAGGCGGCGCCGGGGTCCAGCACCAGGTTCACGGCCCCCGGGTCGGGCGCCGCGTGCCAGGTGGGCACGATCCACAGGCGCTCGCCGGCGCGGATGGGCGCGAACTGGCGCTGCGTCTCGCGCACCCAGTCGGCATCCTCGAGGCGGTCGTGGCCGGCCGGCTCGAGCGGCTCGCAGCCCGCCTCGGCAAGCGCGCCCGCGAGGACGGCGCGCGCGTCGAGCGCCTCGGGCAGGAGGGCGACGATGCGGCAGCGCGGCCACACGCCCGCCTCGGCGCCGGGCTCGGCGAAGATCGCGCTCTCGGCGGCGGTGCCGGCGTCGGCGTCGGCGAGCTCGGTGGAGACGGCGCCCGCGGCCTCCAGCGCCTCGGCCAGCGCGAGCGCGCCGGGGCCGGGCACCACCACGCTCACGCGGCGCCACGCCATGGCCGCCGCGCTCAGCCCTCGGACTGGATCTGCTTGAGCGCCGCCATCTTCTCCTCGAGGTAGTGGATGCTCATGCCGCCGCGCACGAAGGCCGCGTCGCTCATGAGCTCCTGGTGCAGGGCGATGTTGGTCTGGATGCCCTCGATCACCATCTCGGAGAGCGCGATGCGCATGCGCGCGATGGCCTGCTCGCGCGTGTCGCCGTGGGCGATGAGCTTGCCCACGAGCGAGTCGTAGTGCGGCGGCACGTAGTAGTTGTTGTAGGCGTGGGAGTCGTAGCGGATGCCGGGCCCGCCCGGCGTGTGGTACTGGGTGATGCGCCCCGGCGAGGGCACGAAGGTCACCGGGTTCTCGGCGTTGATGCGGCACTCGATGGCGTGGCCCCGCTTGATCACGTCGCGCTGCCGGTGGCGCAGCTTCATGCCGGCGGCCACCCGGATCTGCTCCTGCACGATGTCGATGCCGGTGATCATCTCGGTGACGGGGTGCTCGACCTGCACCCGCGTGTTCATCTCGATGAAGTAGAACTCCTCGTTCTCGTAGAGGAACTCGAAGGTGCCGGCGCCGCGGTAGCCGAGCTTGCGGCAGGCCTCGGCGCAGCGCTCGCCGATGCGGTCGATGAGCCGCGGCTTGATGCCTGGCGCGGGCGCCTCCTCGATGATCTTCTGGTGGCGCCGCTGCATGGAGCAGTCGCGCTCGCCCAGGAAGATCGCGCCCTTGTGCTCGTCGGCCAGCACCTGGATCTCGACGTGGCGCGGGTTCTCGAGGAACTTCTCCAGGTAGACCGTCGCGTTGCCGAAGGCCGCGTGGGCCTCGGCCCGGGTGGTGTTCACCGCGTTGATCAGGGCGGCCTCGGTGTGCACCACGCGCATGCCGCGCCCGCCGCCGCCGCCGGAGGCCTTGATGATCACGGGGTAGCCCACCAGCGCGGCCAGGCGCCGGATCTCCTTCGGGTCCTCGGGCAGCGCCCCGTCGGAGCCGGGCACGCAGGGGATGCCCACGCGCTTCATGGCGGCCTTGGCCGCCACCTTGTCGCCCATGGTGCGGATGGAGGCCGCCGTGGGGCCGATGAAGACGAAGCCGGAGTTCTCCACGCGCTCGGCGAAGTCGGCGTTCTCCGACAGGAAGCCGTAGCCGGGGTGGATCGCCTGCGCGTCCGTGACCTCGGCGGCGCTGATGATGGCCGGGATGTTGAGGTAGGAGTCGCGCGAGGGCGGCGGGCCGATGCACACCGACTCGTCGGCGAGCATCACGTACTTGGCGTCGGCGTCGGCCTCCGAGTGGATGGCCACCGTCTTGATGCCCATCTCGCGGCAGGCGCGCTGGATGCGGAGGGCGATCTCGCCGCGGTTGGCGATGAGGATCTTCTCGAACATGCGCCCGGGCCGCGCCTACTCGATCACGAAGAGCGGCTGCCCGTATTCCACGGGCTGGCCGTTCTCGACCAGGATCGCCTTCACCGTGCCGGCCGCGTCGCTCTCGATCTCGTTGAGCAGCTTCATCGCCTCGATGATGCAGAGCGTCTGGCCCTTGGCCACGGCCTGGCCGATCTCCACGAAGGAGGGCGCGCCGGGCGAGGGGGAGCGGTAGAAGGTGCCCACCATGGGGGACTTGAGGGTGTGCCCGGTCGGGGCGGCCGCGGCTGCCGGCGCCTCCGGGGCGGGCGCCGCGGCGGCGGCGGGAGCGCCCCCCGGGGCCATCACGGCCATCGGCGCCGGGGCGGCCATCATGATCGGCGCCGGGGCGCCGGCGCGGCTGATGCGCACGCGCTCCTCGCCCTCGGTGATCTCCAGCTCGCCGATCCCGGATTCCTGCACGAGGTCGATGAGCTTCTTGAGCTTTCTCAGGTCCATGTCGGTCCTCCGGGGGACGCCCGGCCGCTAGCCCTTCGTGGGGGCCAGGCGCGCCAGGGCGGCCTCCAGCGCCAGCTCGTAGCCCTGCGCGCCCAGCCCCGAGATCACGCCGACCGCGAGGTCCGTGAAATACGAGTGCTTCCGGAAGGGCTCGCGGGCGTGGACGTTCGAGAGGTGGACCTCGATGAACGGGATGGCCACGGCCGCGAGGGCGTCGCGAAGGGCGACGCTGGTGTGGGTGAATGCTGCGGGATTGATGATGATGAATGCAGTTTCGTCGCTTTTCGCCGCATGAATGCGCTCGATCAGCGGGGCCTCGGCATTGCTCTGGAAGCTGCGGACCTCCACCCCGGCGGCCCGGCCGCGATCGGCGAGGCGCCGGTCGATGTCGGCAAGGCTCACGCGGCCGTAGACGTCGGGCTCGCGCGTTCCCAGCAGGTTGAGGTTGGGTCCGTGGAGAACCAGGATGGCAGGCATGACCGCCGAGTTTGCCGGATCTGGTTGCACGATGTCCAGCGTTCGCCGAAGTTGCGCTTTGCGAGCGCGGCGATTGGGCCGAGGCGGGCACGGTTTGCGCTTTGCGCCGAACCCCGTTCCATGGCCTGTCCGCAGAACTGCGGATTTAGCCGAATTTAGCGGATATTCGCAGAAATTGACGTCACTTGCCCGTGACGGCAGCCAGCTTCGACTCGAGGTCCGATTCCGCGTAGATGCCGATCCGGGACTCCAGAACCCGGCCCTGGGCGTCCAGCAGCACGGTGTGCGGCAGCATGCCGCGGCGGTTGCCGAGGCGGCGCGACAGGTCCATCACTTCCGCGCCCCCCAGCCAGAGCGGGTAGTTCACCCCCAGCTCGCGGGCGAAGGCCTTCACCTTCCCGGCGTCGTCCTGGGCGAGGCCCACGAACTGCACCCCGCGGCCGCCCCACCGGCCCTGGAGTCTCACGAAAGCGGGCATCTCTTCACGGCACGGCGGGCACCAGGTGGCCCAGAAGTTCACCACCACCACCTTGCCGGCGAACTGCGCCAGGGTGTGGCCCTGGCCCGCGGGGTCCGTGAAGCGGGCGGCCTGGATGGCCGCGGGGCTCGCCTCGATGGGCCCCGGCGCCAGGGCGGGCGAGGTGGCCGAGTTGCCGGCGAGCCACAGCGACAGGCCCGCCAGCGCCGCGAGCAGGCCGACGCCCGCGAAAGGCAGCCAGCGGTTCACCGCCGCGGGCCCGGGGGCGGGGCCGACGGCGAGTCGGTGACGCGGTAGCCCGGCGGGACGTTCACGGTGACCGCCTGCGGGAAGGGCGAGTAGCAGATGCGGTCCTCGGCACAGCCCTGCGCGGTGATGCGCACCGTGTACCGGCCCGGCCTCACCACGCCGACGGCGAACGGCAGGTGGATGGTCACGCGGTCGCGGTAGATGAACGACTTGCCGATGAAGGGGTCGTCGACCTCGATGCCGGGCGGCAGCTCCGGCTTGCCGACGAGCAGGGTCGGCGGGACGACCTCGAAGCGCAGCCGGCTGCGGTACAGGTAGTAGCCCGGCGCGATGGTGTACTCGATGTCGATGCCGTGGCGCTCCGTGCCTCCGGCGGCCCCGGGCTCGCCCGCGACCAGGCGTGCGTCGGGCCGGAACGCGCGGTCGGGCTCGAGCGGCTCGTCGGTGGGAGAGGCGAGGATGCCCGGGGGCACGGCCCGCGCGGCCGGCGCGGCGGCGGCGAGCAGTGCGGCGAGCAGGACGGCAACCGGGACGAGGGAACGCGCGTGCATGGTCAGGGTCCGAGATCGGGGTCGGGCTTGCATTCGTCCGCCACCCACCCCAGATAGTTCTCGTAGCCGCGCTCGACGGGCAGCACGAGGATCTCCGGGAGCCGGTACGGGTGCAAATCGAGGATGGCCCGCTCCAGTTCGGGATAGCGCTCGCGCGTGGACTTGAGCAGCACGGGCACCTCGGTGGCCTGCTCCTCGCGCCCCTCCCAGCGGTAGAAGGAGGTGGCGGGCGCGAGCACGTTGGCGCAGGCCGCCAGGCGCAGGCGGACGACCTCGCGGGCCAGATTGAAAGCCGCCTCGGAGTCGGGTAGGTTTGTCAGGACGGTGATGACGGCCACGGATGTCGTGCCCTCGGGGCCCTCGCCCGCCGGTCGGGGAAGGACGCGAATGAGGCTTCTGCTGCTCGCAATCTTACTGGGTTTCCCGGTGCTCGAAATCGTGGTGCTCGCGCGCCTGGCGGAGTCCTACGGCTGGTGGGTGCTCGCCTGGGTGGTCCTCTCGGCGGTGGCCGGCTTCGCCCTGCTCAAGGAAGCGCGCTTCGCGCTGGTGGCGCGCCTGGGCGCCGCGCTCTCGGCCGGCCAGTTCTCCATCGGCGCGTTCGTCGACAGCGCCCGCACCGTGCTGGCGGGCCTGTTCCTCATTTTCCCCGGCGTCGTGTCCGACGTCATCGCCCTGCTGCTGCTGCTGCTGCCGCGAAGCCTGCCGGAGCCCGAGCCGGTCCCGGCGCACGCGCACGCGCACGGCCGCGGGCCGGGCCGCGTCGTCGAAGGCCAGTTCCGCCGGGAGCGCTAGCCCCCCGCCTTCGGGTAGAATTCCGCACTTTTCGGGATCCGGCGGCCACGACCGCCGGCCCGGCCTGCGAAAGACACCCGTGTCCCAGACTCCCGACCAGGTCGAGCGCCAGGTGCGCCTCGAGCCGAGTGGCCGCACCTTCGCGGTGAAGCCCGGCGAGACCGTCCTCGAGGCGGCCCTGCGCCAGGGGGTGGGCCTGCCCTACGGCTGCCGCAACGGCGCCTGCGGGGCGTGCAAGGGCACGCTGCGCAGCGGCGAGCTCGAGTACGGCGAGCACCAGGACCGCGCCATCACCCAGGCCGAGATCGACGCCGGCAGGGCCCTCACCTGCTGCACGCGCCCGCGCTCGGACATCGTGCTGGAGGTGCGCGAGCTCGCGGGCCTGAAGGACCTCACCATCCGCACGCTGCCGGCGAGGGTCGAGCGCATCGACAAGCCCGCCGAGGACGTGGCGATCCTCTACCTGAAGCTGCCGGCCTCCGAGCGCCTGCAGTTCCTCGCGGGCCAGTACGTGGACATCCTGATGAAGGGCGGCGTGCGCCGCAGCTACTCGATGGCCAACGCCCCGCACGACGACACGCACCTGCAGCTGCACGTGCGCCGCACGCCCGGCGGCACCTTCTCGCGCTACGTCTTCGAGGAGATGAAGGAGCGCGCCATCATCCGCTTCGAGGGCCCGCTGGGCGGCTTCTACCTGCGCGAGGATTCCGACAAGCCCATGGTGCTGGTGGCCGGCGGCACGGGCTTCGCGCCGGTGAAGGCGGTCATCGAGCACGCCTTCCACACGGGCACGGACCGGCAGATGGTCCTCTACTGGGGGGTGCGCTCGCTGCGCGACCTGTACCTGCCCGAGCTGCCCGTGAAGTGGCAGGAGGAGCACGACAACTTCACCTTCATCCCCGTGCTCTCCGACCCGGGGCCGGAGGACGACTGGACGGGGCGCACCGGGCTCGTGCACCAGGCGGTGCTCGAGGACTTCCCGAGCCTCGCCGGCTACCAGGTGTACGCGTGCGGCGCGCCGGCGATGACCGACGTCGCGAGGAAGACCTTCGTGGAGGAGCGGGGCCTGCCGCCCGACGAGTTCTACTGCGACGCGTTCACGTACGCGCCGGCGCCGCCCGCCCCCGCGGCCTGAACCCCGCCGGCCCTCAGCGGGCCAGCGCCGCCTCGATCTGCGCGAAGCTCGCCGCGATCTCCACGGGCGGGGCCACCTCGACGCCCAGGCGCCGCGCGATGTCGCGGGCCGAGAAGATCCCGACGATGCGCTTGCCGTCCTCGTCCGTCACGAAGGTGTGCTGGCGGCTCACGGACCTGAGCGTGGCCACCACCTGGCCCACCAGGGCGTGCGAGACCTCCCGCAGCGGCAGCGACTGGAGCTGCTCGGCGGGCGTCATGAGGTCGGAGACCAGCACCTCGTCGCGGCGCACGCCGCGCTCGCGCATGAAGCGCACGGGCTTCTCGCCCAGCAGGTCGGTGCCGGTGATGACGCCCACGATGGCGCGGGAGGCGTCCTCCACGAAGAGCAGCCGCACGCCGCGGGCGATCATGACGGTGTTGCACTCCACGATGCTGCGGTCCGGCGAGATCGTCGCCGCCGGCACCCGGCGAAGGTCCGTCATGGCCTCGAGGGCGGCCGACTCGGGCGTGAGCGCCGTGGCCGGCGGGGGCGAGGCGACGCGCGCGCCGGCCGGCAGGGCGAGGTGCTCGAGTGCGGCATATTCCCGTGTCATGGCAGGACCTCCCCGGTCATTGTGGAAAGCAATTGGAGGGGCGGTCAGCCCGCAAGTTCCGCGCTGCGCCGGAAGTGGCGCACGGCCTCCTGGGGCTTGCCCAGGCGCTCCATGAGCGCCGCGAGCGTCATGTGACCCTCGTGGGTGGGCTCCAGGGCGAGGCTCGCCTCGATGTAGCTCTGCGCCTTGCCCCAGAGCTCCTGGCGCATGCAGAGCTTGCCCAGGGTGAGCAGCAGCGCCGGGTCGCGCGCGTGCGCCCGCAGCCAGCGCTCGCCGCGCTCGATGAGCGGCAGGGCGGAGTCGCCCGCGCACTCGGCGTAGAGTGCCACGAGCCCGGAATCCCACACCGCCTCCAGGGCGGCCTCGACGATGGCCTGCGCCTCGGGGATCGCGCCGAGCGCGAGGTTCAGGCGCGCCGCGCGCCCGGCGATGGTCGCGTCCAGGCGCAGCTCGCCGGGCACCTGCTTCCAGTAGGCGGCGAGCGCGGCCGGGTCCTGCGCCTTGCGCTCCAGGTTGCCCAGGTGCGCGGTGCGGCGCGAGGCGGCGGCCTCGCTCTCGGCGAGGCCCCCCAGCTTGGCCAGGGCCGTCGTCGTCGCGAGCACGTCGTCCCAGCGGCGCAGCGCCGTCTCCGCCGCGAGGCGCATGCGCAGCAGGCGAAGGTTGCGGCCGTCGCGCCCGGAGAGGTCGCGCAGCACGGCGAGCGCCTCGTCGTGCCGGCCCTGCGAGAGCAGCAGGTCGGCGAGGGTGGTCAGGCGCGCCTGGTCGACCTCCGGGGCGGCGCCGCGGGCCTGGTCCAGGAAGGCCTCGCGCTCGGTGAAGCGGCCCAGCTCGTGGGCGCTGCGCGCGGCGATGATGGCCGCTACCGCCCGGCTCTCCTCGCCCTCCAGGGCCGTGGAGGCCGCCTTCTCGGCGCTGGCGTAGCGGCCCTGGAAGAAGGCCAGCAGGGCGTCGTTTAGCGCCTGGCGGGCGCGGCTGCGGGCGCGCTCCGCGCGGTGGGCCCGCACGCGCCCGGGAATGGCCGCCAGCGTGGTCACGAGGCGCACGAGCACGTGGAAGGCGAGGTAGCCGGCCAGCACCAGCAGCACCAGGAGGTTGAGCGAGAGCTCGATGCGGTACGGCGCGGCCACGATCACCACGTAGCCGTCGGACTGGCGCGCCACCAGCGCGAGCCCCACGGCCGCGACGGCGAGGAGGACGGACCAGATCGCCAGGCGCACCGCGGGCCCCTAGCGCTTCTCGCGCGCCACGCGCGCCGAGCGCACGGCGGCCAGGCTCGCGTTGATGTCCGGCGGGCTGATCGACACGGGGCTGTCGGCCAGCTGCCTGAGCGTGGCCAGTGCGTTGGCGTTCACCTTCGCCTTGGTGTCGAAGTACTTGCCGATCCAGCCCTGCGAGGCGCGGATGTCGTCGCGGAAGGAGGCCTCGTCGCGCGCGAGCAGCGCCACGCGCGCGGCCAGCAGGCGCAGCTTGAGGTTCTCGCGCAGGAAGTAGCCGTGCGCCGGCGCGAGCAGCGCCGCCTCGTTGGGCTCGATCTCGCGGATGCGCACCAGCCCCTTCATCTCGTCCCAGAAGTCGCGCGCCACGCGCAGGTAGCCGGCCTCGCCCGCCACGCTCGTGCGCACCGCCGGGCGCGCGGCCGGCAGCGTCTCGGAGACGAGGAACGGGAGCGAGTCGGCCTGGCGCACCAGGGCGTCGAGCTTGACCGCGATGCCCACGGTGTCGACGAGCGGCAGCGCCTTCAGCCGGTCCATGTCGCCGTTGAGTGCGCGGCGAAGGCCGGCCACCTGCAGCTTGTCGGCGCGGGCGAGGCGCTGGTCGGCGGCCTGCAGGGCGATGAGCGCGCCCTTCACGTTGCCGGCGAGCTGCAGCTGCTGGCTCGCGAGGATGACCAGCTGCTCCACCTCCGCCAGCATGCGGTCGTCGGCGCTGCGCGAGAGCTCGCGGTACATCTCCTCGACGGCCACGCGGCTCTCCTGCGCGTCCGTGACGCGCGACTCGAGCTCGGCGATGCGCGACTGCGACTCCTTGAGCGCGGCCTGCGCCTGGGCGAGCGAGGACTTGGCGCGCGCGAACTCCTCGCCCAGCTCGGCCAGGCGGCCGGTGGCCGAGGACGAGAGCGAGGAGAAGGTCTTCTGCGCGTTCCAGGCGAGGAAGCCCGCGCCGCCGGCCAGCAGCACGGCCAGCACGGCGATGGCGCGGGCGAGGCCGTCGCCGGCCCGGGCGCCGGCGCGCGCGGCGCGGGGCGGGACGGGCGGGGGCGCCCCGGGGGACGGCTCGGACTCGGTCGTCGTCGGACTCATCTTGCCTTTCGCAGCTCTGCCAGCGCCTCCAGGAGGCCCGCCGTGCCGGGCCCGGCCACCACCGTGCGCCCGAAGGCCCCGCAGGCCCCGTGCCGGGCGATGGCCGGATGCGGCACCACCAGCGCCACGCGCGACCACGATGCCGCGTCGCCCGCGAGCGCGAGGAAATTGTCCACCGTTTCGGCGCTCATTGCATGCACCGCGTCGATCCCGCCGCGCGCGAGCGCCGCGAGCAGCGCCGCCGGGTCGCTCGCGGGCCGGCGCCGGCGGTAGCACTCGACGTAGTCCACGCGCGCCCCGCGCGACTCGAGCGTGGCGCGCAGGTGCTCGCGGCCGCCCACGCCGCGGAAGACCAGGATGCGCGCGCCGCGCACCTCCGCGAGCGCCGGGCAGGCGAGGAGCGACTCGCTGTCGAAGCCGGTGGCCGGCGCGATCACCTCCGCGAAACCCGCCTCGCGAAGGCTGGCCGCGGTGGCCGCGCCGATGCCGGCCACGGGCACGCAAGCGGGCCAGGGCC
Organism: Pseudomonadota bacterium; assembly: GCA_029781595.1. Lineage (GTDB taxonomy): Bacteria > Pseudomonadota > Gammaproteobacteria > Burkholderiales > Usitatibacteraceae > FEB-7. The sequence goes on from JAKOWJ010000337.1 coordinate 32,034, forward strand.
CGGCCGCGCGCGCCGCGGCCACGCCGTGCTCGGCGGCGTTGGCGCTCACGAAGATGGCGAGGCGCGCGCCGGGAAGCCCTGCGAGCGCCTCGCGGCTCGCGGCCGAAAGGGGCTCGGGAACGATGTCGAGCGCGGGAAACACGAGGGTGCGGGCGCCGGCCGCCTCCAGGGCCCGCGCCAGCGGCTCGCACTGGGCGCGGGGCCGCGTGAGCACCACGCCCAGGCCCTGGAGG